>JAYXVV010000001.1:0-62994 GCA_036021505.1 Myxococcota bacterium
GCTCCAAGTGGAGTACCGCGGGGGTGACCGGCTTTATCTGCCAGTGCATCGCTTGGGAGACATCGCCCGCTATCGTGCTGCTGGAGAGGGGAAGTCTCAGCCGATGCTCGACAAGCTTGGGGGCGAGACCTGGACGGTCCGCAAGCAGAAGCTCAAAGACGCGATGCTGCGCTATGCCCACGAGCTCCTGCGGACCCAGGCCAATCGAGAGGTCGCCGACGGACATGCCTATGAGGGAGTTTCGGATCGCTTTCGGGAGTTCGAGGAGTCCTTTCCTTACGAAGAAACCATCGACCAGGCTGCGGCGATTGCGGATGTGTTGGAGGATCTGGCCTCACGTAAACCCATGGACCGACTCATTGTAGGCGATGTGGGATTCGGTAAAACCGAGGTCGCTCTGCGGGCAGCGATGCGTGTGGCGGATGAGGGGCGACAAGTAGCCATTCTCTGCCCAACGACAGTGCTGGCCTACCAGCACTATGAGTCCTTCAAGGAACGCTTTGAACCCTTCGGGATTCGCGTGGCGCTGCTGTCTCGCTTTCGTACGGCGGCTCAGAAGAGAGCGGTGCTTGCGGGCTTGAAGAGCGGAGAGGTGAGTGTTGTGGTGGGCACCACCGGGATTCTGGGCCGCTCCGTGAGTTTCAAGGATTTGGGTCTGCTGGTGGTGGATGAGGAGCACCGCTTTGGGGTGCGGCAGAAGGAAAGTCTCAAGAGGATGGCGGTCAATGTGGACTACCTGGCGATGTCGGCGACTCCAATTCCCCGCAGTCTTCACATGGCGCTCTCCGATCTGAGGCATTTCTCACTGATCGCCACCCCTCCTGTGGATCGATTGCCGATCCGGACCTCTCTGGCTCGCTTTGCCCTCGCTCGAGTTCGGGAGGACATCGTTCGCGAACTCTCTCGGGGCGGTAAGGTCTTCTTTGTTCACAATCGGGTTGCCACCATCCACTCGGTGGCTCGTGATGTGGAGGAGGCCGTTCCAGAGGCAAAGGTGGCGGTCGCTCATGGTCAGATGGAGGCGCGGGAGTTGGAGAATGTACTGGTGGACTTCATCCGGGGCAGAGCCAATGTGCTGGTCTGTACCGCCATCATCGAGAGTGGGGTGGACCTTCCCAATGTGAACACCATCCTGGTGAACAACGCCGATCACTTTGGGATGGCCCAGCTCTATCAGTTGCGTGGACGGGTGGGTCGCTCCCACATCCGAGGCTACTGCACGCTGCTTCTGGAGCATGGAAAGCGGATGACTCCGGTGGCTGTTCAGCGGCTCAGGGCTCTCCAGGACAATACGGCACTGGGTTCAGGGTTTGCCGTGGCCTCGGCGGACATGGACATTCGGGGAGCAGGGGACTTGTTGGGGGCCAAACAACACGGGCACATTCAGGCTGTTGGTTTCGAGACCTACCTCGAGCTCTTGGAGGAGGCCATCGCAGAGGCACAGGGCGATGTCCATCGGGCGAAGCTGGAACCCGAGGTGGAAATTCCAGGCGCAGCATTCTTGCCGGAGGACTATGTCCCCGGCGTACCTGAGCGCCTGTCTTTCTACAAGCGCCTGTCGAATGCGCGTGACGTGGAGTCGGTAAAGGCCATCGCGGGTGAACTGGAAGACCTCTATGGAAGCATGCCGATCGAGGCCCTCGGTATCTGCAGGCTTCAGGAGATCAAGGCGCGCTGCAGGGACTTGGGCATTGCCTCAATCCACTGGTTGAAGGTTCGCTGCATGATCGCACTTGACCCCAACTCCCCTTCGAAGGACGCCGCCATGAAGGAACTGGAGAAGAGGCACCCCACCCGTTTTCGTCGGCTCGACGAGTCCCGAGTTCAGGTGGGTTTTACACCGGAGGAGGCCAAGCTGCCTCATGTGTTCCTTCACTGGGTTTTTCAGCAGCTTGAGGGTTGAAGACGGGAAAACTACGCTCGCTCCACAGCGGTCTTCCAGCGGGTCAGCAGGGTGTCTCGGGACACGGGGTCCATTTCTGCGGTGAAGCTGCGCTCGGTCGCCCAGGCCTCGCCGACAGCTCTCGGCGATTCCCACAGACCCACAGCGAGTCCAGCAAGGAAGGCGGAACCCAGCGCAGTGGTCTCCAGTTGAGTTGGTCGAACGCATCGCGTTTCCAGTACATCGGCCTGAAGCTGCATGAGGAGATCGTTTTTCGCAGCACCGCCGTCGACTCGAAGCTCGGTGAGGGGTCCGCCGAGGTCGCGGGTCATGGCCACCAAGATGTCTCCGATTTCGAGAGCGATCCCCTCGAGGGTGGCTCGAGCCAGGTGGGCTCGTGTAGTCCCGCCGGTAATCCCGGAGATCAGGCCGCGGGCCTCAGGCCGCCAGTGGGGAGCCCCGAGTCCTGCGAGTGCAGGCACAAAGACAACCCCCCCGGAATCCTCGACGCTGCGCGCCAGGGGCTCGATCTCCGGCGCACTCTGGATGATCTGGAGTCCATCGCGAAGCCACTGCACTGCTGCTCCAGCGATGAAGGCCGATCCTTCGAGTGCGTAAGTCACCTCGTTACCGAGTTTCCAGGCTACCGTCGTCAGCATGCCGTTGTCGGAGTACACTTTTTTGGAGCCGGTGTTGAGCAAAACAAAAGCACCGGTACCGTAGGTGCACTTGGCCATGCCGGTCTCGAAGCAGGCCTGACCAAAGAGAGCACCCTGTTGGTCGCCAATCAGTCCGGCCACTGGAATTCCGTCGGGGAGAAAGCCGACTCCCTGGGTGGTTCCATAGACTTCGGAGGAGGCTGCAACTCGGGGGAGCACGGCTCGGGGAACGCCCAAGATGTTGAGGAGTTCCTCGTCCCAATCCAAGGTGTCGAGGTTCATCATCAGAGTACGTGACGCATTCGAGGGATCGGTGACATGCGCACCGGTGAGCCGCCAGCAGACGTAGGTATCAATCGTCCCGAAGTGAAGCTCGCCCGCCTCCGCACGAGCCTTGGCGCCGGGAACATGGTCCAGCAGCCAGCCGGCCTTGGTACCGGAGAAGTAGGGGTCCAGGACCAAGCCCGTCCTTTGCTTGAACAATTCCTCGTGACCTGCCGCTTTGAGTGCCTGACACGTGTCCGTTGTTCTCCGGTCTTGCCACACCAGGGCCCGATGAATGGGTTGACCCGTCTTGGGATCCCAGAAGAGGGAGGTTTCTCGCTGGTTGGTGATGCCCACGGCAGCAATGCGGCTGGGTTCAATGCCCGTCTTCTTGAGAACTCCCTCAACGGCAGCCCCAATGGAGGTCCAGATTTCCTCCGGGTCGTGCTCCACCCAGCCCGGTTGCGGGTAGTGGTTGGGAAACTCCACGTTGTGGTAGCCCACCACCTGAACCTCACGGTTGAGCAGAAGGGCAGTGGAACCTGTGGTCCCCTGGTCAATCGCGAGCACCAAATCAGCCATGCGTCCTCCAGAAAGCATGGGGTTGGAGTAGCCGTTGGTGCGCACAATGCAAGGGGGAAAGCGGCTCAGTTGACGTAGAGCGCTCGCAGGGTGTTGCAATCCAACTCAAGCACATCCGTCTGCATTTCCTCACAGCGCGTCATGGCCTCCTCGAGTTCGCGAGTCTCGAGGTTGGCAGCATTTCGCTGCCAGGTTTCTTGGCATCGCTCTCGGAAATTGGTCTGGCTGCTCGCCCCCAGATCCGACCAGTCGACCGACCAATCTCCGATGCACTGACCGATGGCGAAGGCTGTTCGTTGGCATGCGGTCTCGCAGGGTTCAGAACACCCGGAAAGCACCAGAAAAAGCGGGAGAAGGAAGGTGGCCTGGGACGGAATCGAACCGCCGACACAGGGATTTTCAATCCCCTGCTCTACCGACTGAGCTACCAGGCCGGGACCCTTCGAACTTTCTCTACCGCGATGTTCAGCTCCGAACGCCAGCTTCCACTTCCACAGCATTTTCAGCAAAGAGGGTTGCGTTCGGGTGTTCCTAACGAGTAGGAGCCGTCGCCATTTAGCCATTCGCGTTTACCGTGTCAATGGTGAGCCTACTCGTAGACGACTTCTTTCACAGAAATCCCGAGTCGGCTGATTCGATAGTTGAGGTTGGATCTGGACAATCCGAGGTTCCTGGCTGCTTCGGCTTGAACGCCTTTTGCAGCCTTGAGTGCCTCGATCAAAATGGTTCGTTCGTACTCTTTGAGCCCAGCTTGGAGCGTCATTCCGACGGGCAGTCCGCCCGGAACAGTGCTGAGTTCGGACTGCATCTCGGGAAGCACGACTCCGGTCAACGTCTCTCCCCTCGAGAGAATCACAGCCCTCTCGATCACATGCAGAAGCTCGCGGACATTGCCGGGCCAAGAGTAGTCCATCAGTCTCTGCAGGGTTTCCGAGGAAACACGTGGCACCTCGCGGTTGTTTTCTTCCGCAAAGTGCTTCACGAAGTGATGAACCAAGAGGGGAATGTCTCGTTTGCGCTCCGACAGGGAGGGAACTCGGATTCGGAACACGTTGAGTCGGTAGTAGAGGTCCTCCCGAAAGCGGCCTCCTCGGACCTCCTCGAGCAAGTCTTTGTTGGTGGCCGTGATGACGCGGACATCCACTTTCACAGTGACGGAGCCTCCAACACGCTGAAATTCCCCAGATTCGAGGGCACGGAGAAGCTTCGCTTGGACAGCGGGGCTCACCTCTCCGATCTCGTCTAAAAAAAGCGTGCCCCCATTGGCCTGCTCGAACTTGCCTCGATGCTGCCGAATCGCGGAGGTGAAGGCGCCTTTTTCGTGTCCAAAAAGCTCGGACTCCAAGAGAGTCTCCGGAAGTGCGGCGCAGTTCACGCGGATGATCGGGCCATTTCTTCGGCTGCTTCGGTAGTGAATAGCGTGCGAGATCAGTTCCTTTCCGGTCCCGGTTGGCCCCTCCACCAACACACGAGCATTGCTGTCCGCGACGGCATCGATCTGTTCGTAGACCGCCAGCATTGCGGGGGTAGTACCGATGAGATTCTCGAAACCATACTTGTCTTGAACCTCCTGACGGAGACTGACCAGCTCCGCGAGTAGGGCTTTTTTTTCCAGGGCTTTTTCCACGATCAGGAGGAGCGCTGCTCGCTCAATGGGCTTGATCAGGTAGTCATCAGCGCCTGCCTTCATGGCATCCACTGCGTCTGCCACGGAGCCGTAGCCCGTCATCACCACCACTCGAACCTCAGGATGGTTTGCTCGAACCTCGCGCATGAGGGCCATCCCACCCATCCCGGGCATGGCCACATCGGTCAGAATGAGATCCATCGCCTTGGTGTTGAGCAGCTTCAGGGCCTTCTCTGCGCAGTCAACCTCTGTGACCTGGTAGGACTTACCAAGGTTGACCTTCAGGGCAGTACGCACTGCCTTGTCGTCATCGACAACCAGGATGCGGGGGGAGGGGGTTTCAGTCACTAGTGCACACTGAGGTGGTAGGGCATCATGAGGAAGACATTCTCGTTGACGAGGCCCTCATAGCGCATCATCTCCACGAGTCCTGTCGGAAGTGCATCGATGAGTGGATTGGGGGCTTCCAGGCTCCGCAAGAGTTCCTCTCGCAGATCCTCTCGCAGGTCTGCTCCCAGTGTTCGGATGTTGGGCCTGTCTTCCAGGCCCGCTTTCTCGGCGGCCAAGTCGAGGGCTTCTTCAAAGCCACCGAGCTGGTCCACGAGTCCCTGCTCTACAGCATCTTCGCCGGACCAGACCCGACCCGAGGCGACGGCCTCCACGTCCTCGACGCTCATGTCGCGGCCCTCAGCTACCGTCTGGAGGAACCGTTGGTAGACGTCATTGGCGAGCGCATCAAAATTCGCCCACTCGACGGGGTCCATGGGTTTTGAACTCGCAAACATGTTGGCCATGCGTCCGCGACCCGAAAGCTCTGTGCTGATGCCGATGCGCTCATAGAGCTCGCCGAAGCTGAAGCGCCCTGCAAAGGCTCCAATCGAGCCAGTGATTGTGGTGGGCTCTGCGAGAATGGCATCCGCGGAGGCGGAAACGTAGTAGCCACCCGAGGCTGCGACACCCCCCATAGACACCACGACTGGCTTTCCAGCCGCTTGAACCTCTTTGACCGCATTCCAGATGTCCTCAGAAGCGGACGCTGAGCCGCCTGGAGAGTCGACTCGCAGGACCAGGGCTTTGATTTGGTCGTTGTCTCGGGCCTTCTTGAGGAGGGAGACGATGGTGTCTGACCCGGTGCTGGAGCCTCCAAGGATTCCTCCTCGAGCGCTTCGGCCGGACATGATGGGGCCGGTGATGTAGATCACAGCAACCTCTTCGTTGTCGGCCCACCCGCTTTGATTTTGGGCAATGGCTCCAGCCTCGGAATCAGCGTCAGAGTCTCCGATGTGCTGACGCTTGAACTGGGTTTTGTAGGTCAGCTCATCGACCCAGCCTTGTGCTTTCGCCGTGTCTGCCGTCATTGGGCCGGCGTCGATTGCGGCAACGACCTCCTCTTCACTGATTCCTCGGGCATGAGCAATGCCCGCGACAAGGCTCGTCCAGAGATCGTCGAGCAGGGCCTCATCTTGCTCAGAGGCATAGTCCGAGGCACCCGTTCGCGTGTACTGCTCCACAGCGGACTTGTAGTCGCCTTGTTGGGAGAACTGGGGCTCAACGCCAACCAGATCCAGGGTGCCCGCAAAGTACATCCGCTCCATTCCAATGCCCGTGAACATGAGGCTTGCGCCAGGGTGGATGGCAATGTGGGTTCCGGTGGAGGCCAGATAGTACTCTTTGAGTGAGGCCCAATCCCCCAAATAGAACACCAGTTTTTTGCCCGCATCGCGGGCATCCATGAGAATGCTTCGAAGCTCCTGGAGCTGCGCGTAGCTCATGGAGAGGCCGGAGGTCGTGAGGATGATCGTCTCGGCCTGGTCATCGTCAGCGACCTTTCGAAGCCTTCGCAACAAGTCCAGATAGGACCCCCCTGCCTCCGAGAACAAGCCAGCTGTCGGCTCATAGGCATAGGATTTGCCCAAGTTGAAATAGGGCACGTCGCTTCCCGCACTGATCTGTGCCCCCTGATTGGGTTGGCTGGTCAGGAAACCGTAGGTGAGCTGTTCGCCCACACCCTCGCTGAATGCACTGAAGCCGGCGCCCCCGAAATGAACCTCCAGCCCCGCTCCCCAACCGAGATCCGTGTCGACCTGCCCACGAAGGGTCAGTCCGCTCGGGGCTTGGATGGCTAAGCTCGCGACACCAACCCCCTCACTGATTGCGCTTCCTGCAGCCGGCAGAGTGTAGTCTGCGCCGAGAAGGAGGAGGTCTCCTGCAGGGCGCAGCACGAGACCTGTCTCATAGGTAGCAGGGGTTTCGGTGCGGTCTCCGACGGCATTGCGTGCGACGGCCCCGAATCCCAGCCAAGATGTCGGTCGGTAGGAGACACCGAAGTCCATTGTCGCCCAGCCTTCTCGTTCGCCTCCCCAGTTCCACTGGAGGAAGGATCCCATCCTGAGACGGTCGCCGAGGGCGAAACCGCCGGCTTGAGAAATCGCCCAGTAGCGATCGCCTGCTGCGGTTCGTCGATGAATGGCGCCGAAAGAAGAGCCACCAGACCCCGCGGTCATGACGTAGTTGGAGTCGCTGAAGTCCCGTGGGCCAAAGATGTACAGGTCGGAAGTGCGATCGGGATCAAATCCGAGATTGGCAGGGTTGACCCAGTGTGCAGTTGTTCCATCGGCTCCGGCCAGTGCGCTTCCGGGGGGTGAAAAATGGCCGATGTCGTCGGCGGAGGCTGTACTGAGAAGAGCGAGAACGAGAAGGGGGGGCAAGGACATGCGTGCTCCTGTGATGAGGGGAGTATGGCGAGAATGTTCGCGGGTCGCAAATGCAGGACTTGCCATGACAACCCTTGGCCTATAAAAAATCGCAGATAATGTCCCCAAGATCCTGAAACTCTGGTAGAAAAGGGCTTAGTCGAACGGGCTTCAAGAAGCATTGGGAAGGACGTCGCTTTTTAGCGGGTCCCTTAACTTCGGTGCCCGTTAGCGTTTTTCACTCAGGCTGTGTTCGGTAGGAGTTTCGCTTTGCGTCTGTTTCAAGCCTCAACTTTTGTCACTGCATTCGCTGTTTTCTGGGCCGCAGAGGCCACCTTCGCGACAAACGAGGCCAGTGCCCCTCTGGAATCGGAGCCGGCCCTCGAGGAGCTGGATGAGGCTGCCCAAAAACGTGCCGCAGACGCTGCAGACAAAGCGGCCGTACTCGACGCCCTCAACGACCTCACGCGCAACCGGATCTTCCGCGAGTCCGAGGTGGCCTTGCATCTCGTGGAACTGGACACCGGAGAGACGGTGTTTTCTCACGGGGGCGACCAGGGGCTTACACCCGCCTCGACGATGAAGGTGCTCACTGCGGCCGCTGCTCTCCGAGAGTTGGGGCCATCCTTTCGCTTCACGACGCAGATTCTTTCGGACGGCAAGGTCAATGCCAAGGGTGAACTCGACGGGAACCTCTACGTGCGAGGCGGTGGAGACCCTTCCATGGTGATTGAGAAGCTTTGGAAGATGGTCTACGACCTGAAGCTTGAGGGGATCCGGAGCATTACCGGCAACATCATCTTTGATGACAGCTACTTTGATGATCGGACGCGTATCGCAGGGTGGAACAAACAGAAGGACATCGATCGAGGGCCTTCCTACTTTGCGCCGGTCGGGGCGTTGTCGCTCAACTTCAACACCGTAGCGGTGGTTGTTGGGCCAGGGGAGGAGGTGGGTGGACCTGCTCGGGTAAGTGTGGAGACGCCCTCCCCCGGGATTGTCGAGGTGGACAACCAGATGACGACGGGAAGCTCCCGCTCCAGTCGGCGTGTCGGAATGGATCGCTCGGTGGACGGGCGTTCCATGACCTTGACGCTCACAGGAAGCGTTCCCTCAGGTGGGGATTCCACTCGGTACTACCGTTCTGTAGCGGATCCCACAGCCTACTTCATGGCGGCCTTTGCGGCTCAGATGAGCGAGCAGGGGATTGAGGTGCGCGGACGGTACGAGGAGGGAGTGGCGGCGGAAGAACTGGACCTTCTTCTTCAGGTCCAGTCACCCCCCTTGGCATCCATTCTGATGGACATGAACAAGTATTCGTCGAACTTCATCGCGGAGCAGGTTCTGAAAGCGGTGGGCGCAGAAACCTCGGGCGAGGCGGGCAGCACCCTCAAGGGGATTGAGGCAATTTCCGCTTACTTGGGTAGTCTGGGCATTTCGGACGAGGAATACGTGCTTGTGAATGGCTCCGGCCTTTCACGACGGATCGTTCTGCGCCCCGATCATCTCACCGCAGTTCTCACGGATATGGCAAAAGATGCGAAAGTTAGCCCGGAATTTATGGCCTCCCTCGCAATCGGCGGTCGGGATGGAACACTCTGGTCTCGGTTTCGCGATGAGAAGCAAGTTGACCGCCTCCGAGGAAAGACAGGCACCATCAACGGGGTCCATTGTTTGGCGGGCTACATCGATGGCCCGAACGGAAAGACTTATGCTTTCGCATACTTGGTCAATCGTCTTCGAGGTGGGATTTCGAGGGCTCGCAAGGCGCACGATCAGTTCGTCGAGACCCTCATGGAGCCGGCTCAGGGTACTGTGCCGTGAACCTTTTTCGTTCGGCAATCGTCAAAGGCTCGCGAACGCGTGTGTGGGCGCGTTGACATGTGTCCGGCTGACCCGGTATAGAAAGCCGGACTGCCTCTTTTTTATACGACCTTTCTTTGCCTTAAAAGCTCTTCCCAGGGAGCCTTCCGCATGAAACGAATCTTTACCTCCATTCTGCTTGGGTTGACAGTGGGTGCTGTTCCCACATTTGCCCAGGAGCCGGTCACAGAGGCCGCAGCCTCCGAGTCCGTCAGTGAGGCCGCAGCTCCGGCAGCGGACACCAGCGGTGCGGACTACCACTTGGAGCTCCTCAGTCTTGAGGAGGACGTGAACTCCCTCAAGGAGAGGGTGTTTCGGTCCAAGGCAACGCTGCAGCTGCTCAAGGAAATCGTGATCGAGGGCAGCACAACCGGTTCTCGGGCGACGGTCTGGCATGTCAACGAGTTGAGCCGTTCCTACGATGTGGTCTCCATCACCTATCTCTTGGACGGGCAATCGGTTTACTCGCGAACCAATGACGACGGGTCGCTCAGTGAATCGAAAGAGGTCAAGATCTGGGAAGGCGCTTTGCCACCAGGAAACCACAACATCACGGTCAGTGCTGTCCTGCAAGGCAACGGTTTCGGCGTGTTTCAGTACGTCGAGAACTACAATTTCAGCGTTCGTTCGACCTACGGCTTCGAGGCGGAAGACGAACATCATGCCAGCGTGCGAGTCATCTTGGATGAGCGAAATGGCGTGGGTCAGTCGTTCATTGAGCGTCCTCAGGTCACGTATGAAGTGCAGAGCACGAGGCTCTCGGAAGGCGAATAGATGAGGCGATTGGCCTGCTTTTCACTGCTTGCTTGGAGCCTCTCGGCTCAGGCGGCCTCCCCAGCCAAAGATTTGGAAGGGGTGGCAGTGCGTATTGGGAGTGTTGAGGCTTCCCTGCGTGCTCTCGATGAGGACTTCAGTGCTCGAAAAGGGCTCATGGGGTCTGGCGAGGCAAGAATGCGCTACACCGAGGCGGTTTACTACTACCTCGTGGAAGACTTCGGAAAGGCCGCTCGCTCTTTCTTCACGCTGGTGGAGTCGGGTGCGCTGACCGAGAATTCCCTCCTCGCGGACTCGGAGTGGTTTCTCGGGGAGAGTCTTTTTGAGTTGGGAAGCTTTACCCTCGCCGAGGAAGCGTACCAGAACATCATTGACCAAGGATTCGAACACCCGCTCTTCGCCGATGCCGTGCGTCGTCAGCTCGAGGTCTATGGAATCACAGGCCAAGCAGACCGCTTCTACAGCTTGTACAACAGCTATGTTGTGACCAATCGGGTGCAGCCCAACGACTTGATTGTCTACACGCTTGCCAAGTCCTTCTACCGTCAGGGTGATTTGCTGAGGGCCAAGTCCCTGTTCACCGACATTCAGTCCGACAGCGCCCTCTACGGTAAGGCACGATACTTCTTGGGTACCGTTCGTGTTGTGGAGAACAATTTTGATGCGGCGATTCAGGAGTTCCTGAAGGTGACCGAGCTCTCGGCCGAGGATGAAAAGCTCGCAGAGGTCATCGAGTTGGCGCATCTTGCGTTGGGGCGTCTCTACTTCGAGACGGGCGTTCTCGACGAGTCCTCGTTCCACTACCAGCGCATCGCACGAGACTCTCAGTACTTCTCCGAGGCCCTCTATGAGATGGTGTGGACCTTCATCAAAAACGAGGAGTACAACGAGGCGTTGCGGGCGGTGGAAATCTTCCTGCTGGCCTTTCCCGAGCACCAGTTCACCGCGGAGTTGAAGCTGCTCCAGGGCAACCTGCACATGAAGCTGACCAACTATCGGGAGGCGCTGGATACGTATGAGGGGGTCGTTGAGGAGTACTCGCCGATTCAGATTCGCCTTCGCCAGATTTCGGGGGACAGTCTGAGCTCGAGCGACTGGTTTGAAACCTTGTCGGCGTTGGACGAGTCAACGGGCTTTGAGACTTCTGGGCTTCCAGCTTTTGCTGTGGGGATGCTGGTCAATCAGCAGCAGTTCTCGCGAACTCGCGAAACGGTCCTCGATCTCCAGAGCCAAGAAGAGCAAATCACCGAGAGCGAAGAGATCATTGCAGAGATCGAGTCGGCGCTCGGGGGTGAGGTCGAGACCCTCGGGAGCTTCAAGAGAGCTCGAGAGCAGCTGGAACAAGTCAACAGCGAGGTCTTGCGTCTTCAAATTGAGCTTCTGGAGATCAAAGAGCGCTACCTGAGTGACGAGCTGTCAGGAAGTGCCATGGCAGCACTGCGGCCCCTCTTGGAGCGACGCGGCAAAATCTCTGAGGCCGAGCGTCGAATCAGTGAGGTCTCCAATCAGTCCGCAGACAAGCTTCAGGTTTTTGACGAACAGGTCCGAGCGGTTCAGAGCCGTGCGTTTCGATCGTATCAGGAGGCGTTGTCTCTCCGTGACGAGGCCGATGCCCTCCTTGAGATGCTGGACAGCGGAAGCTCGCCACTCTGGTCTGAGCACGTCCCTCGAGTTCGAGCCAAAATCGAAAACGAGCGTGCAGCGATCGAAGACGAAATCAAAGCACTGCGTGGACTGCAAGGCGATGTGGCTCGCCGGACCATTATGGCGCCTGTCGAGCGGTCATCCGGCCAAATAGACACCCGTCGTGCCCGTCAGTTGCTTTCCCAAGAGGTGGCCAATCTGTCCGAGGAGCTCAGCGCTCTGCAGCAGCAGCTTGGGGACAACACTTTTTTCTCGAACTGGAGCACAGCGTGGGGCCGCTTGGGAGAGATCTCGTCCTCCTCGGGACGTGTTGGCATCAGCATGAGCGAACTCGAGGCGACCGAAATCACCTCAGTACGTCGTCGGCTTGATGCGGAGCGGCTCAGTGTTCAAGCCTCGCGCAGCGAGGTGGATGGCCTGAATTTGGAAGCAGGAGACCTCTCCGTTGAGGTGACCAAGCAGGGGTTTGCCAATCTGGAAACCGTATTTGGCGATCAAATCATGCGGGCGGACATGGGAATCGTAGACGTCTACTGGAATGAGAAAAACGTCGTCTCGGACGAGATCAAGGAACTCCAGGCAACCCAAAAGGCACGAGAGGAAGCGCTGCGGGCGCGATTCGACCGCCTCGATCAGGCGCTGGGGGACTGACATGATTCGTTTCAAGACCCCGGTTTGGATTCTGATGGCACTCGCTCACCCGGGTGCGTTTGCTCAGGACGGTGTCGCTGACGGGTCCACTGGGCCAGCAAGTACGGAACGCGTAGAGGGCGCGGAAGAGGACCGCCTGACCTACCGTGCAACCATCGATCGGTACTCGGAGCGCATGGATGAGTTCCGAGACGAGGTGCGGTCGATTGTTGACCAGAAGGAAGCCCAGGAGCGAGAGGATCTCCTCAAGGGCTTCGAGGTCCGAAAGCAACAACTCGAAACCGAGAGTCGGCAGGCCCGAACTCTGGCCATTCGACGCTTTGAGGGATTCCGAAGAAAGTATCCGAATGCGGAGTACACCCCGCATGTCTCCTATCGCCTCGCTGAACTCTATTTCGAACTTGCCGAGGAAGAGTTTCTCGTGGAGGCCGATGAGTACAACCGCCTCGAGGCGTTGGCTGCGGAGGATCTTGAGATGGAGCCTCCGGAGTTCCCCACCAAAGACTACTCCAAGTCCATCGAGCTCTATGAGGAGATCGTCCGAGATTTTCCCGCCTACAAGTTCGTCGATGGCGCACTCTACATGCTCGGCTACTGCTACTCCGAGGCGAACTCCAAGCAGTTGGACGACGACAAGGCGGTGGCTTCTCTCCTGCGGCTTGTGCAGGAATTCCCCGGAAGCGACGCCACAGTCGATGCAAGTCTGCGACTGGGCGGGCGCTACTTTGAAGACCGCCAACTCATGAAAGCCATTGAGAACTTCCGCCGGGTGGTCGCTGCAGGAGCAGGGGACTCCCAATACGACGACGGTCTCTACATGCTGGCCTGGTCACATTACCGGTTGGGCGAGCGAGAGACGGCTCTGAAGTACTTCACCATGCTGCTGGACTGGGACAGGGAGACCTTCCTGGAGTCGGGTGCCGCGAGCGACTATCCCAAGGAGGCCATCGCCTACATGGCGTTGACCTTCTCCGAGATTGCAATCGATTTCGATGGGCACCCCCTTCAGACGGCACGAAACTGGTTTGATACAGTGGGAACCCGGGAGTGGGAGAAAGACGTCTACCAGGCTCTTGCCGATAAGCTGGAAGAGTACGATCGACCCAAGTGGGCGCTCGAGACACTTCTGGAGATCCAAAAGCGGTGGCCGCTGGATCCGGAGAACCCGGACCGGCAGCAGAAGGTAGCCTGGCTCTACAAGAACAAGCTCCCCGAGGAAGGCGCATCTGCTCCGGCTCGAGCACTGGCGGACTTGGCTGACAACTACGGGGAGGACACGGAATGGTGGAACGCGAACCGTTCCAACCCCAATGCCCTCGCGGCGGCTCGGGGCTACATCCAGGATTCCCTCTCTCAGGTGGCGCAAGAACTGCACATGAGTGCGATTGAGCGAGAGAAGCTGGAAGGGCGAACCGCTGCGGTAAAGGTGGCCTACTCCGTGGCTGCGGATCGCTACAGGGACTACCTGTAAAGCGACCCTTTCGTGTCGGACCAAGAGAAAAACCAGTGGTACCTCGCGGATACCCTCTTCAAGGCGGGGCGCTACGAGGAGGCTGTCGAGCAGTACACCTCTCTGGCCAGTAAATCGGGGCATCCCTACGTGGACGGTGCTCGCTACCACATCATGCAGTCCTGGCAGAAGATGCTCATCAATGCCTACCAAAAGGACAACGTGCGTGCACCTGAGGCGCTTCGCGAGCGGGTCGTGGTTGCCGAGAATGGCAATGAGCGTGAAGTGTTTGCCCTCGTCGATGCCCATCAGGCCTTCATCTCAGCCGCGGACGACATTCGCTCAGACACCTTTGAGGACATCCCTGAAAATGCGGCCTACATCAAGGCTCTTGAGGATGATCGAGTGGCCCTCCACTACACCCCCGCTCAGATTTTGTTCGAGTATGGGCGGTTTGAAGAGGCCCGTCCAAGACTGGAAGAGGTCATTGAACTCTTTCCGACGACGAATGAAGCGGCCTTCTCGGCGAATCTGTTGGTCAATTCCTTCTTGGAAGAGGGGGATCTCGACAACGTTCGTGACCTCCTTGTGCGGTTCTCGGAAGAGCGGCTAGGGTCTGACCCGGAGGCCATTACGCAGCAACAGCGGACCTTCCGTGAGCAGCTGGAACAGACGGTCTATAAGCTCGCTGGTCGCCTGAAGGCCGAGGGCAAAGTTCTTCCGGCTGCCAACGCGTACCTGTCCTTTACCGAAGAGTTTCCGGACTCTGAATATGTGGACGAGGCGCTCTACACGGCTGCGGTGTACTTCAACAATGCCGGTCGGGTCACTCGCGCCAATGACCTCTACGAGGACTTCATCAATCGCTACCCGGACCACCCCGACGCGGAGGGCTTGACCTTCGATATCGCCAAGAACTCGGCGGACGTACTCGATTTTGAGAAAGCCCTGGAGTACTACGGTCGCATCCTGCGGTACTTCGGTGATGGAGAGTACGCGGACGGTGCGCTCATCAACTCCGCGCTGCTCAAGGTAGGGCTGGGGGATTCGTCGGGGGCGGCGAAGGCACTCGAGGACTACGTCGAGCGGTATCCCGAGGATGAAAACCTCGAGGACTATCTCTGGCTTGCGGCTCAGCAGTGGGAGCTTGCAGGGGACAACAAGGCGCTTGCCTTCTACCAACGCTACTTGGGGGCACGCAGTGGAATCCATCCCGGGCACACCCTTGAGGCCCTCAACTGGATCGCGGAGTACTACACCAAGTCGGGCAATCGTCGCGCTGAAAGCGCACGACAGGAGCTCGTTGAGACCTGCAACACCTTCCTTGCGGAGGGCAAAGAACCGGGGCGGAGAGGGCGAAACCTGGCCGCGACTGTCGTGCTCGATGAGCTGATGGAGAAGCTGGAGGAATTCCGCTCCATTGACTACCCGGATGCCAGCAAGATCAGTTTCGTACAGGCCTTCAACGAGTTGACAGTGACCAAACGTGAAGAGCTGGATGCGATTGCGACACAAGCGGACTTTATCTTCAACAACTACGCCGATCCGATCACCACAATGGGAGCTTTCTATGCGGTGGGATGGCTCAGTTGGCCTTCGCTGAGCTCTACTACAACGCGCCGGTGCCCACGATGTTGAATGATCGTCAGGCCGAGCGGTTTCGCGAGGGAATGATTACCGGTGCGACCCCGGAAGAGGAAAAGGCCCTGGGGGCGCTCAAGAATGTCTTGTCGCTCTCCGGAACACTGAAAGAAAGCTCGGAATGGGTCAGCAAGTCGATTGTCGCGCTCAATGCCATGAGGCCGAAAGAATATCCACTGGAAAAACCAGAGGTTCGAGGGCAGGGGACATCGGTGTTCGTCCCGGTCGCTGGTCCTCGTTCGGAGCCCTTGCCGCCTGAAGAAGAGGGAGGGGAAGAACAATGAGGACGCTTCCATTCTTTCTGTTGCTGGCCGCCTGTGCGCCCAAAGTTGAACCCGATGCTGCTGTCGAGCCCGTTGTGCCCGCGGAGGTCGAGGAGGCCGGGAGTCAAGACGCGAGCCCCGAAGCAGCATGGGGGGATGTTCCTGCAGAGCCGGTCGTTGTGGCTCCTGCTCCTCCGACCGAGGAGGAGCTTCTTGCCAAGGCGGAGAGCGATCTCCAGCAGGCCACTGGACTCCTCACCACCCGTCGTGAGTCCGATACCCGCCGTGCGATTGAGCTCCTTCAGGGGATCACTGTCGAATTTTCGGACAACGCGTTGGCCTACTACAATCTTGGTGTCGCCTATCAGAGCCTTGATGAGAATGCCGAAGCCCGAAAGGCCTATCTTCGGAGCACGGACCTCTACCCCGGGATGGGGGATGCGTGGTTGAACTTAGGAGCCATGCGGCGAAATCAAGGGGATAACGCTCGCGCCATTCAGTACTACCGAGCCGGTCTCCGAGACGACCCGGAGAACATGCGGCTTCGCGGGGCTCTGGTGAGTGTGCTTCGCGACCAAGGAAAGTACGCGTTGGCAGTGGAGCAGGCCAAGAAGGGCCTTGAGATCAATGCCAACAGCTTGGAGATCTACAACGAACTCGCCATGATCTACTTGGCGGAGGCAGAAGCCGGAGTGGATGTTCCCACCAAGCTTGCGCTCTCGCAGTTCTACCTCCAGCGAGCAAAGAACAAAGAAGGGGGCGATCAGCACCCGCGCGTTCAGTGCAACTTAGGGCGGGTCTTCGAGATGAAAGGGCTGGTGTTCCAGGCCACGGACGCCTACCAAAAAGCGCTTGAGCTGGACGCGGACATGGTGCAGTGCGCCATGTATCTGGCAGCCATTTACCTGGATTCCCGTAACTTTGGTGATGCGATTCCGCTCTTGGAGCGGGCCGCCGGAATTGAACCGGAAAATGCTGCGCTGCATCTGAATCTGGGCATCGCCTATCGGGGTGCGGAGCGCTACGAGGAATCCAAGCGCGAATACGAGAAAGTTTTGGAGCTCGAGCCGGAGAATCCAGAGCCCTACCTGAATCTCGCGATTCTCACGGGCGACTACCTCAAGCAGTTTGACGAGGCGGTCACCTACTACGAGACCTACCGCGACAACGAGGGAGCCCAGGCAGACCGGATCGAGGGTTACATCGCCGCGACGCTCAAAGAGAAGAAGCGAATCGAGCGAGAGGAAGCACGAAGGCTTCGTCGAGAGCAACGCGAGAAAGAGCGATTGGAACGTCAGCAGCGGCTGGAAGAGGCAGAACGTCAGCAGCGGTTGGAAGAGGAGGCTGCTGCTCAGCAGCCGGCTCCGAATCCGGAGCCTAATCCCGGTCCTGGTCCGGTTTCTGGTGAAGCGGGCGAAACCAGCACCCCTTGGTCTGGCTCCCCGGGCACCGGGTCGGAGCCCAGTGCACCGGCACCGGCACCCGCACCCGCGCCCGCGCCCGCACCCGCCGCAGAACCTGAGCCTGCTGCTCCCGCACCCGCACCGGCTCCCGAGCAGCCACAGCCTGAGCCCGCCCCTGAGCCCGCTCCTGCTGACCAAAATGAGGACAACCAATGGGGATGATCACGAAAAAGAACCTGGTCTTGTTCGCAGTCGTGTTTGGGCTGTCTGCTCAAGTGAGTGCTCAAAGCCGCAGGTCAGGTCGGCAGGTCGTTCGTCTCGGCGAGGAAACCGTTGAGGGGTCGGTCCAGAAACCCGAGCTGTCTGTGTTTATGGGGCGCCAAAATTTGAGTGCCAACGAGCAGTTGGTCTTGAGGGAGAGCTTTCTACCGCGCATCATTGAATCCGTGGAGAAGAAGCCCTTCTAAGGACAGCACCGTGGAATAGGCGCCAAAGCAGCGGTGCTTTCCCCTTTTTTTTCAGTCCATGACGGCTTTTTGGCACTTTCTTGGAAGGTTCAAAAGCTGAACAATTTTAGAGGCTTCCTATGCAGGAGAGTGCTTTGTGACAGCGACTTCACAAACCCTCTGTGACAGGTGGTGTCCACTCGGGTAGAGTTTCGCGGTCCTGGTACCGATTCGTCAGTCCCGACGACTTGGGCAACCCGGCAAATCTTCTGACTGGTTTTCAGTCAATCCCATCCAAATCAAAGCGTCCAAGCGAGGGAGAAGAGATGGATATTATTATCAGAGCGTTCAAAGAGGGTGGTGTATTCATCATCCCCATCATGATCTGTGCAGTTTTCGCCTTGGCCATTGCGGCCGAGCGCCTGTACTACATCATGTTCCGCGCCAACATAAATGGAACGGCATTTTTTGCTCAGATCCAGAAGCTGATCATGGCGAACAACATCGACCGCGCAATCAAGCTCTGCAACGCTGAGCCCAACGCAGCGCTTCCCCGCGTTCTGAAATCCGGTCTCACCCGTGCCAACCGTGGCGATGTTGAGATTGAGAACGCCATCAACGAGAGCCAGCTGGAGGTCAATCCGAACCTCACCAAGCGAACTCCATACCTCGCAATGCTTGCAAACGTTGCAACCTTGACCGGTCTCTTGGGAACGATTCAGGGTCTTATCCAGGCGTTTGAGGCTGTGGACAACGCCAACGCTGCTGCGAAGAGTGAAATGCTCGCTGCCGGTATCGCCGTTGCAATGTTCACCACGATGATGGGTCTGATGGTGGCTATCCCCACCCTGATCCTGGCCTCCATCATCCAGAACAAGACCACCAAGATTCTGGACGAAGTGGACCTCTACTCGGTCAAGACCATCAACCTGCTTGGTGCTCGCCGACGCGGAACGCTTGCTGACGAGGGTGCTGCTAAGGCGTAACGCCTGGTGCACCTGGTTCGGCACTCCTGCCAATCCACCTTTGAAGGGGCCCGATGGGCCCCCTCCTTCTCAACCGTAGGGAGTCGCGAATGCCTGGCAAGGGTAGACGAGGTCTCAGCAAGGATGAAGAACTCAACCTGGTTCCGGTGATGAACCTGGTCTCGATTCTGATTCCATTCTTGGTCATGGCAAGCTCGCAGATGCAGATTGCCGTGATTGATTCCACCATGCCTGCCATCGGTGATCCTCAACCCCAAGAGGAAACTGAAGAGGAGGACGAGGATCCGCCGCTGCAGCTCAACATTGTGATCACGGATCAGGGCTTCTCTGTCCGTCACAACAAGACGCCTGCTGAGGAAGAGGAGGCCGCGAGCGCGAACTCGGAAGAGGAAGAGGCAGAGGGGCCAGAGGTTCCTTGCGTGGATGAGGATGGCAACACCACCACGGATTGTCTCGGTGTGAACTCCGCAGTCGGCGGTGAGTGCGCTGAAAAGCGTGCAAAGGGCGAGCCCTGTGTCACCGACAACTACAACTACGCAGGCCTCACGGAGTACGTGGCGAATGTGAAGGAAGAGTTCGGAAAAGTCTGTCCTTACATGGAAGGTTCGGCCGACTACGGCAGCTTTGATCCCTGCCAGCCAGGGCTCGATGAGGCAACACTGGAATGCGACCGTACGGCGATCATCGCTCCTGAGGGCGCGATTCCCTACTCGGTACTGATTCGCGCAATGGACGCTGTTCGCGAAGAGTCCCGACGAGGAAACCCTCGTGAGCCAGACAGCGCAACCCCAGGTTCGAGGACGGTGCTCAAGGACAACGACATGGATGATGCCATGATCGCCAAGGCACTTGGGTCCTTCAACCCGGAGCGTCCCTCGGATGCCCGCGTCGATCGCGCGGGTGCTCGCATCGCACGCAAGGTGTGCATGCAAGACGACATGGGACAGAGAAGTGTAGGAAACATCGAAATCGCTAATGAACTGTTCCCCTACGTTGTGATCGCGGGTGGTACGGCCATGGTGCGGAGTGAGTAGTGACCTCGGTCACTGCCTAATGGAGAGTTAGAAATGGCTAAAGTCAAACCACGCCGCCCGGAAATGGATGACAACTTGAACATCACTTCGATGATGGACATTTTCACCATCATCCTCGTGTTCCTGCTCAAGTCGTACTCAACGGAATCAATCGCTGTTCAGCCATCCAACGAGTTGCAGTTGCCTCTTTCGACGGCCGTCACCATGCCCGAGATCTCGGTCAAAGTGACCGTGTCGAACTGCCTCGAGGAACAGCACACCAACCCGGCAGTCAACTGCTTTGCGTTGGTCGTCGATGACAAACCCGTTGTCGACTACCTCGAGCCTGTGAAGTACAAGGGCGCGGAGGGTGAGGAACCTCAGTTGACGGTGGCCTTCCCTGACAGTGACTTGGAAAACCAGTTGATCACGGGGCTCGCAGACAAGCTCGAGACCGCTGCTGAGCGAGCGAAGAAGATGGGAGAACTCACGGGCTCGGATGAGCTGGGCTTCAAGGGCCGTGTGCTCCTGCTCGCAGACGAGAGCCTTCCCTTCGAGGTGATTCGTCAGGTGATGTACACCGCTGGCCAAGCACAGTACGGCGAGTTCCGCTTTGTTGTCCGCAAGCCTTCCTGATTGCAAGGGTGTTTTTCTGGCCGCAAGAGTGGCCTCAACGGTTGCGCCCCGCGTCACCGTTGGTTTATCCTTGGAAAGGTCCGAATCACTGGCACTCAAAACCAATGGACTGCGGGGCGATTGCCTCTCTCACTGAACATGCAAGACATTCTATTGACGGGCACTGCTAAACTCACGGGGTCGTTTGCACGATCTAACGGGAGTATGTCCGGTCCCATGTTTCACATTGTCCAGAAAGTCGGTCCAACTTCCGTTGGCGTCCTTTCCGGTCGCAACTCCTGGGTGTGCGCCGGGTTGAGGAGTGGCAAGTAAATGTCCGCAAACAATCCCCGCAAAGTGCTGCGCATTGGAATCGTCCAAGACGAGCAGATTGTCCAAGAGCAGTTGATTCGCGAACCGGAGAATGTGACGGTTGGAGAGTCGACGAAGAACACCTTTGTGCTTCCCCCATGCTCCCTTCCGAAGCGCTTTCCGCTCTTTGTGGCAAAGGGCAACAACTACTTCCTCCAGTTCACCGACACGATGTCGGGGAAGGTGTCCTTGCGGGGTGCTATCCGCAGTCTCGACGACCTTCGGACCAGTGGGGACGCCGTTCGTCGAGGAGGCACCTGGGTTCTGCCAATCCAAGAGTCGAGCAGAGGCAAGGTTGTCATTGACGGGATTTCGGTGCTGTTTCAGTTTGTACCAGCACCGCCCGCTCCCGCGGGCCGCGCGGTCCACATGGACTTTCGGCCCCGGCTCATCGAGGATGATGACCCGGTCTTCTACGGGTTTCTTGCCCTCTTTACGGCTCTGGCTGCAGCGCTGGGCATCTACGCCACCTCCATTGAGGTGACGGCAGAGGATATCTTCCTGGAGAATCCGGAGCGCTTTGCCGAGTTGCTCGTGAAGGAGAAACCGGAGGAGCCCGAGAACGACGAGGTCGAGGAGGTCCCGCCCGATCCAGATGCTGACGGCCCTGAGGTAGCAGCGGAGGAAACCCCAGAGGAAGCCGCTCCTGCCGAGGAAGCTCCACAGGAAGAGGTGACTCAGGAGCAGCGAGAAATCCGCGAGGCCCAACGAATGGAGCAAGAAGACCAACAGGTCGATGTCATGGTGGCCCAACTTCTGGGTACCCTCGGCGCTCACAACTCGGGCGAGAGCACGCAAGATCACTTCGCGAACTACGATTTCCAAGGTCAAGATGCGGACGAACTGCTCAAGAACGCTCGCAGCATGGACTCAAGCACCTCCATCGGAATCCGCGAGGAAGGCTCGGGTCCTCGAGAGGGTGTCGAAATTGGCGAGGTTGCCCAGGGGTCTGCGGGTTCTTCCACAATCTCCGAGGGGCCTGCGGTCGAGGTAGAAGGTCAAGTTGACCTTGGCTCGGCAGACATTGACGCCATCGAGGGCGAGGCAGACGGTGTGACCAAGGTGGTCAAGCGCTACAAAGGCCGCATCAAGCTCTGCTACGACCAAGCACTTCGACAAGACCCGGAGCTGTCTGGGCGAGTCGAGATCGAATTCAGCGTTGGACGCGGACGGGTACTCGAGGCTTTCGTTTCGACCAACTCGACGCGCAACGACGAACTGGCCAACTGCATCCTCAGAAAAGTGAAGGGACTCACTTTCGACCAAAGCGTCGAAGCCGACGTGATTTATCCCTTCGTTCTCTCTCAGTAAACTTAGACAGACCAGGGGCACCTCAACCTTCCCCTCCCAAAGGAGATTTCGGTGTCTTTTCAAAAAATCAAAGCTGTGAGTGCGGCGATGTTTCTCGCGGCAGCGGTTTCACAACTGCCCAGCGCCTTCGCGCAGGACGACGGAATCCGTGCGCAACTCGAGCAGTCCGGCAGTACAACCACCGATGAGAAGCGGGAATTCGCTGTAAGTGCACAGGCTGAAATGGACCGTGCTGTGAAGCAGTTGGCGGAGTCCATGGAAGACGCCGAGAAAGACCGGGAGGCAGTGCGCCTCAACTGCCTTTCGAAGAAGCTGTCATCTGCTCGTACGTTGAGCCAGGTGGCTAACGCAGCGAAAGAGGCCATGGACGCGGCGATTGCCGAAAACCAAATGGATCGTGCGGAACACGAGTTCCGAAAGATTGCTGTAGCCCTACAGAAAACACGTGAATTTGCTGCAGAGGGTGAAGCCTGCGTGGGCGACGCTGGCACCAGTCCAGGCATCACCTCTGTGGATGTCAGTCAAGGAAATTTGGATGACGCAGACGACACCGAGCCCCTCGATGATGGAAGCACCGGGCTACTCGGTGTAGATCCCCCTGACACTTCGCCTTTCCAATAGACACGGAAGCATTTATAGGCGTTGTAACCAAGTGGAAACGGGCAAAACGCCTCTGACCACGCAACCAAATCCAAGGGATCAGATACTGCAATGAGAGGACTTCAAACCCAAGGCATGCGTCTTATGACGAGCGGACTTTGTCTGACGCTCGCGCTGGGGTCCTCGGCAGCGGCACAGGCTGCTCCTGGAGACCATGTGAGGGTCGGTGGGGCCGAGTTCACACCCACGGTGAGCCTCCTCTCCGAGTGGCGCTCGAATGTGTACTTGGCTGAGGTCAACGAGACCTCGGGCCTCAATCTGCAGGTTGTTCCTGGCTTGAGCCTGAAGCTCGACGGCCCTTCGAACAGCTTAGAGCTCGATGGCCAGTACAGGGCCCGCTACTACACCAACACGGCCCTCAAGAACCTCAATGACTTCAGCGAGGCGGACATTGGGCTGGACTTGGATCTGGGCAAGAATTCGATCGTCGGACTGAAGCTCGATGATTCGTTCTCCGTACAGACCCAGAATACAGAGGCGAGCTACTCCGAGCGCGCTCTGACCACCTTGCTTCAGAACAACGCCCGCGGCGCACTCAGCTTGAGTCCCGGCGGTGCCCTCGCAATCGACCTTGGCGGGCAGTTTTCTTACCAGAACATCTTCACTCCCCAGGAAGCCTCTCTCGCAAATGAGGACGCTAACCTCAACAGCAAGACGCACTTCGGGCCGACGTTCAAGACCAAGTGGACCTTCTTTCCGAAGACGGCCTTCATCCTTAACTACGCCTACAGCCAGTTCGACTGGGACAAGAACCTCGTCATCGCAAAGGGCGACAATACGGGTGTAGACAACATCGGAGACTGGTTGGCTGTTCCTGACGGAACCTCTCATCGGGCTTGGGGCGGTCTCTACGGGCGATTCACAGAACGTCTCATCCTCAATCTGAGCGGTGGCTACGCTCGCTTTGTCTACGATGAGGCAAGCGTTGTGGATTATGTTGGCAACATCGGCGAGATCGGTGCTGGCAGCCCGGAGGTCGATGCGGAGTCTGTGGGTTTCGGCGCAGATGCAACGGGTCTGCCGGATTCCCTGCTGGTGGTGGCTGAGTTGGAGTGGTCCCCGTCCATCGCGAGTACAATGACGCTCGGCTACCGCAAGGACATTCAGGATTCCTGGTTCACCAACTACGTGGCCTTTCACTACGGTTTCTTTCGCTATGAGGGACTGCTGGCAGGTCGAGTCGGTCTCCAAGGCGAATTTGGCTACCGGGCTGAAAAGTACGTGGGCGAGGTTGCGAGAGAGGACCAGCTCGTGCAGGCTCGAGGCGGACTCGCCATTATGGCCAACAGTTGGATGCAGCTGGGGCTGAAGGGCCACTGGGTCCGGCGTGTGTCGCCAAGCTCACCTCTGGCGGAATACGATGATTTTGGCGGAGCCTTCGAGCTGAGCTTCACTTATTAGGTCAGGATCCGATCCCTTGGAAGCGGCTGGGCGTGTCGGGTGCTATTTTCCCTGGCAACCCGTCCTAATGGAAGAATTGTGAAGACACTACTGACCACATTTGCCCTGTTTTTCATGCCCTTGGTTGCGTCTGCGGAGGGGGATGAAGAACCTGCAGAGGTTCTCTCGAGAGAGGTGACCTATGAGGTGGGTGCCGGCGATCTCCTCGAGGTTCGGGTCTATGGTGAGGAGGACCTCAGCAAGACCTACACCGTAAACCGAGAGGGAAATCTGGTGCTTCCCTATGTGGGCAATGTGGCAGTAAGTGCAATGACAGCCAATCAGATTGCTCTGCACATCGAATCACGACTGCGCGATGGCTTTCTGGTTGAACCGCAGGTGACGGTGAGTGTGGCGGAGTATCGCGCTCGTCCTGTTCAGATCCTGGGTGAGGTGAATGAGCCAGGTGTCTACTACTTGCGGGGAGAGACCGATATCCCAACACTCTTGGCGCGTGCGGGAGGTACCCCAGAGCCAGTGACCCAAGCTCGGATTGTTCGAGACTCTGGCGGTGGCGTTGAGAGCATCGAGGTGAACCTGGAAGCCGTACGTCTCGGGACACAAAGCTCGGTTGTGGAGATCCAGGCGGGTGACACCATCCATGTCCTCCCGGCGGCTCGGGTCTTCGTCTCGGGGGAAGTGAAAGAGGAAGGTGCAGTGGCTTGGCGCGAGGGAATGACGGCGTGGCAGGCCCTCACAAAAGCGGGTGGGCCCACCCGGACGGCCAAGATCAAGGGAGCATACGTACTCCGCCAAGGCAGCACCATCGAGATTGACCTGAAGGCTGTGAAACAGGGCAGGCTGGAGGACATTGTGCTCCGCCCGGACGATCAGTTGATCCTGCCTGAGAGTATATTTTAGTAGCGGGCGTTCTGAATCCAAGACCAAGCATCAGAAACAATCTGGTCGATGGAAGCGCGTGCTGGAACCCAGCCCAGATCGGACTTGACCTGCTGAGCGGCTGCGTAGAGACCCGGTGGGTCTCCCTCTCTGCGAGGGGCATCGATGTAAGGAACCGCTTTTCCCGTAATTCGCTCGATGGACTCAAGGACCTCGAGCACCGTCGTTCCTGTTCCTGTTCCCAAGTTCCAAGCGCGCCCGTGATGGCCGTCCCAGAGAGAACCCAGCGCAAGTCGATGGGCGACAGCGAGGTCACAAACGTGGATGTAGTCGCGAATGCAGGTCCCATCTCGTGTGTCGTAGTCCCGACCAAACAGACTCAGTGGGCCCCGCAGTCCCAGCCTCGCTTGGAGCGCAAGGGGAATCAAGTGGGTCTCAGGGTTGTGGGATTCTCCCATGCTTCCGTCAGGATGGGCACCGGAGGCGTTGAAATAACGCAGTGAGGCCACACGAATGCCCTCTCGTTCTCGAACGGCATCCAACATCTGCTCGACCATGAGTTTCGACTCGCCATAAGGGCTCACAGGCCGCTTTGGATGGTCCTCGTCCAGCGGAAGGTAGTCGGGAGCGCCGTAGACCGCGCAGGTTGACGAGAACACGAAGTTTTCCACACCCGCACGCTTCATTTCTGAGAGGAGCGTTGCTGTTCCTCCGACATTGACATCAAAGTACCGCAAGGGGTGCTTCACAGACTCGCCGACCAAGGCCTTGGCGGCGAAATGCATGACTGCGTCGTAGGGGCGAGCCTCAAAGGTCTTCCGAAGGGTATCGCGATCACGGATGTCACCGACCACCAGCTCTGAGCGCACCGCTTCTTGGTGTCCGGTCGAGAGGTTGTCGTAAATGACGACCTCAATACCGTTTTCCTCGAGCTCACGAGCGCAGTGTGCACCGATGTAGCCCGCACCACCAACGATCAAAACCCTGCGTGACATGCGTCTCCCGTCGGATTTGTCATCACTTCCCGCTGAGCCGCTGTCAACCGAAAAGGATCGACGGAGAGCAAGTCCCCATTGTTTTTAGACTCTTAGATGAAGAACTTCACTAAAAACGTTGAATCAATAGGTGACGTGTCAAGGCCTTCTTGGTAGGATGAATGGGACCCAGTGCAGCGATCTCGGAGTAAACGTGGCAACGAAGACAGTCCAGCGAAAGCGAGCGGCATCCCAGAAGGCGGAAACTCAGAAACCGTCCAAGCCTGTAGCAGCGAAAAAGAGGGCAGCAAAGCCGTCCGCACCGGTGTTGAGTCCGGAGGTTCGTCGTGCCTTGGGCTTCTTATCCAGCATCGCGTTCTGTGGATTTTTGGTTCTCGCTCTTCTGTCCTACTCCGGCAATGATCCTGGATTTTCGGGCTCTTCGACTACGGGAGACACCGCCAATTGGTGTGGATACTGGGGCGCTGTGCTCTCCGACATGCTCTACCAAACCGTGGGGTTTGCAGCCTGGAGCGTGGTTCCGCTTATGGGGTGGATTTGGCTCCGCTTCGCACGTCGACCGGGGGGAAGCGGGATTCGTGGTGTAACGGGAGCCCTGGGTACCTGGTGGTTTGCGGTGTTCTTTGGACTCCTCTTCTTTCAAGATGAAGCCGCATCCTTCCCAGCAGGGGGCATGCTTGGTGAGGGAACTGCCGGTTGGCTGCTGAGTCAGGTCGGCACTGTAGGCGCCTATGTCGTGACAGCTTTGATGCTGATCATCAGTGCGACAGTGCTGTTTGGAATCGACTGGGAAACGGTTGCCGAAAGTGGTGTGCAGTCGGTAGAGCGTCGCACTCCCCTGATTTGGCAGCGACTGCTTCACATCGCAGCCGCGACGGGTTCTGCTTTTCGAGGAGCTCTCTCGTCATCCTGGCAGTGGGCGACTTCTCGACCGGAGCGTCAGGAACGCTCCAGTGCCCTTGCCCGACGCAGTGGTGACCTTGAGGCGATGGAGCCGGAGTTCGGTCTTCCCGATTCCATTGCTCAGGAACCAATGGTTGCTTTGGACTCGGGCCACACAAGTGTTGAATTCGATGCGGATGCCCACCTGGATGCGGAGATTCCCACACTGGCTGCGAAACGCGAGCTGGTGGAGGTGGAGTACGAGCCGACGGGGGTGGAGTTTGAGCAGGAGTCCAATACCTGGCCCGGTGAGGGCGGTCAGGTCGCCGAGATGGAGGAGGCTGCTCTCAATGAGGTTCCCATTCGGGTCGCAGATGCGAGTGAGGCGCCCAATCCCGAGAATCAGCCGGCTCCCGAGGACCTGCCAGAACCCGTGAGTCTGGTGGCCCTTGAGGAAGACATCGGGGCGGCCGGGGTGCATTTCGAAAAGTTAGCCGAAATGGAGGCCTCGTTCGTGGATTTTCACGATGAGGCCCTCGAGCGTCCTTCGAAGGCTGTCGAAGCTGCCGATGAGTCTCCCATCGATGCCAGTGCCTCTTTCGTGGAGGAGGCGTCCTCAGCTGAACAGCCGCAGACGACGGATTCTGCAGCAGAAACCTCGTCATCGAGTGGGGTCGAAGAAACCGATGCCTCGGGTGCAGAGGACGGAAAATCGGTCCTGGTGGAGGCAGGCGTTCTGGAATCGGGTGGAGACACCTCGATGGGTGTGGTGGTGGCTCAAGCCGAGCCGGATCCGGTCTATGAACTGCCGACACTGTCTCTGTTGGACAAGCACGACAAAGAGGTGGGGCGATTGGATGAGGCAGGTCTGCGTCAGCTCGCCAAAAGTTTAGAGCAGAAACTGGCCGATTTTGGGGTGAAGGGTGAGGTCACGGCGATCCGACCGGGGCCGATCATCACGGTCTTTGAATACCTGCCGGCCCCGGGGATCAAAGTGTCCAAAATCTCCAACTTGTCCGATGACATTGCGATGGCGATGCGAGCGCTTCGGGTTCGAATCGTTGCGCCCATCCCGGGGCGTGGGGTGGTCGGAATTGAGATTCCCAACAAATCCCGGCAGACGGTTTGGTTTCGGGACATCTTGGTCTCCAAAGAGTTCAGAGACGGGGAGATGGCTCTGCCCTTGGCCTTGGGGAAAACGGTCGATGGTACGGCTCGGATTGCCGACCTCGCGAAGATGCCCCACCTCTTGGTCGGTGGAACAACGGGTGCAGGTAAATCTGTGAGCGTGAACTGCATGCTGATGACGTTGCTCTACAGCATGACCCCAGACAAACTTCGGATGATTCTCATTGATCCAAAGATGTTGGAATTCGAACTCTATCGGGACATCCCCCACCTGCTTCACCCCGTAGTCACCAACCCCAAGTTAGCAGCTGCTGCCTTGAAGTGGGCCTGTGAAGAGATGGACAATCGCTACCGTGTTCTCGCCCGCTGGGGAACGCGAAACATCGCTCTCTACAACCGGAAGGTGGAGAAGGAGTTGGAGGATTGGACCCCCGAGAAAGCGCTCAAATATGCGCCGAAGGGTTGGCCGGAGGATCAGGAGCCACCACGACCTGAAAAATTCCCCTACATCGTTGTCGTGATCGATGAGCTCGCGGATTTGATGATGGTGGCGAAAAAAGAGGTGGAGGAGTCCATCGTACGGATTGCTCAGAAGGCTCGTGCTGCAGGCATCCATTTGATTGTGGCGACACAACGACCATCGGCAGATGTCATCACAGGGCTCATCAAGGCCAACATGCCCTCACGAATTTCCTTTCAGGTCCGTACAAAGATCGACAGCCGCGTGATCCTGGACCAGGCGGGCGCAGAGACGCTGTTGGGGATGGGTGACATGCTGTTCTTGCCCCCTGGTGTGAGTGCTATTCAGCGGGTGCATGGGCCGTTCTGTTCGGATGATGAGGTGATGCAGGTTGCAGACTTTCTCCGAGATCAGGGTCAGCCCAGGTACGAAGCCGAGCTCAAGGTCGTGGACGAATCCGGGCAGGGGGAGCTGTTTGAGGAGGAGGAGTACGATGAGTGTTACGACTTGGCCGTTCGTATCGTGACGGAGGCTGGAAAGGCCTCAACGTCCATGATTCAACGTCATTTGAAGATTGGGTACAACCGTGCCGCACGCATCATCGACATGATGGAGCGGGAAGGGGTTGTTGGTCCTGCAGATGGTGCTCGTCCACGTCAGGTTTTGGCTCCACCACTTGCACAATAAGAGAATGAATAGAAGCCCCCGCCTGCGCGTCATTGCATGGAGAAACGGTGTCCTGGCTTGTCGAAGGGGCTCTTGTTGGCTAAAACGGTGCATTGGGTCCACGGGGAGGCAATTTTGAAGCGAATAAAAAAAGCAGCATTGTGGTGCGCGGTGGGATCTTTTCTGGTCTTTTCGGGGCCGACCTCTGCCGTTGAACCCACAAACACTGCTGAGGCTGTGTCGGCGATGGAAGGCTTCTACGCCAACGTCCAGTCGATGGAAGCCGCCTTTGTTCAGATCACCCGCTCTCCCAGCATGGGTACAGAAGAAGAGCAACGCGGTCGCATTGTCCTCAAGCGTCCCCGGCAGATGCGCTGGGACTTCACGCGGCCGGATCGCCGGCTCTTCGTGACAGATGGCCAGCAGATGTGGATTCACTCCCCCGTGGACAACCAAGTCATCCATTACCAGGATGTTTCCGGTGCAGCGGCCTCGGGAGGGATTGATTCCCTGCTTTCGGAGATGGACAAACTCGACGAGTCCTTCAACGTGGCCCTTGTCGAGGATCCAGAAGCTTCACGCCTCGGGCATTTCTCGCTGGCGCTGACGCCCAAAGAAGAGGCTCCCTTCAAGAGCCTTCTTTTGGAGGTTCACAAGCGGAAGCTGACGCTCAAACGCATCCTTGTGATCGACAGTTTTGACAACGAAACGGAACTGCGCTTCAGCAATGTCAAGGTCAACGGCAACGTTGATGATTCCCTGTTCAAGTTCGACGTTCCGGAAGATGCGGAGCTCATCCAGCCCGACGCCCTCTAAGCGGAGTTCGCTCAATGGAACGCGTTTACCTGGTTTCCCTGGGCTGCCCAAAAAACCGTGTGGACTCCGAGGTCATGGTCGGCAAGCTCCAGGAGGGGGCTTGGGAAATGGTGAACGAGCCGGACGACGCGGATGTCATCGTTGTCAACACCTGCTCCTTCATCCAGCCAGCGACAGAAGAATCGATCGAGACCGTCCTCGAGATGGCCAAGTTCAAGGAGGAGGGACGCTGCCAAAAGCTGATCGTTACAGGCTGTATGGTCCAGCGCTATGGGTCCAGTTTGGAAGGGGAGCTTCCTGAGGTCGACCATTTCTTGGGAACAGGGGAGTACCATCGAATTGATGAAATTCTGGAAGCTCGATCAGGCCAAGCGCCGCGTTCCTACATCGACACACCCATGTACATTCACGACGAGATGGCACCGCGTGTGAACTCCTGGGCACGCCACTCCGCGTATTTGAAGATCTCCGAGGGCTGCAACCATCGGTGCAGCTTTTGCATCATTCCGCAGCTCCGCGGAAAGCTTCGGTCTCGCAGCATTGAAAGCTTGGCTGCAGAGGCTCTCGCATTGGCGTCCAAAGGGGTGCGCGAGCTCAATCTTGTCAGCCAAGATTCCACCGCCTACGGGCGAGACCTCTACGGCAAACCCCAACTCGCAGCACTCCTCAAGGCACTGTCGAAGGTTGAGGGGATTGATTGGATACGCATCCACTATGCCTACCCCATCGGAATGCCCGATGAGCTGCTCGAGGTCATCGCGAATGAACCCAAGGTCCTCAGCTACCTGGATATGCCGCTTCAGCATGCATCAGGCCCCATGTTGAAGGCCATGAAGCGTGGCGTGACACGTGCTGGACAGGAGAGGATCCTGGAGCGCGTTCGAACGGCAGTGCCCGACATCGCAATTCGAACCACCTTTATTGTGGGCTTTCCTGGAGAAACCGAGGAAGACTTTGACGTTCTGATGGATTTTGTGCGAAAGGAGCGTTTCTCGCGCGTGGGTGTGTTCACCTACTGTCAGGAGGACGGGACCCCGGCGGCTGACCTCGGCCAGCAGGTGCCCGAGGAAGTTCGCCTGGACCGTCAAGCCCGCTTGATGGCGCTGCAGGCTTCGATCTCTTTGGAGCGCAACCAAGCCCTTGTGGGCCAGGTGTTTCCTGTGATGGTAGACGGTGTGTCCGAGGAGACGGATTTGTTGTTGAAAGGTCGGCTTCAAACCCAGGCCCCCGATGTCGATGGTCACGTACTGCTGACCTCGGCTCCGAAGGGAGTCAAAGCCGGTGACATCCTTCCTTTCCGCATCACTCGAGCAACCGAGCATGACCTGGTCGCGGAATTCGTGGAGGCTTGATGGCGGTTCGCTCGCTCTCTATTGTGCTCCCAGCTTTCAATGAAGCGGAGAACATTCGCGAGTCGATCCATCGCTCCGTCACAGTCTGTGAACGTCTCTCGCTCGATTTTGAGGTGGTGGTCGTTGACGATGGGAGCAATGACGCCACGGCGAGGCTTGCAACAAATGCTGCGCTGGAGAATCCTCGGGTTCGCATCCTCAGCCACGAACGAAACCGTGGGTACGGTGCTGCGCTGAAGTCAGGCATTCACGCCAGTCGAAAGGAGTACATCTTCTTCACCGATGCCGATCTCCAGTTTGATCTCGAGGAGTTGGAGGGGTTGCTTCAATCCGCTGGCGAGTTCGACATCATCGCGGGATACCGGAAAGTGCGCTCGGATCCCTTTGCCCGGAGGTTCAATGCCTGGGCCTGGGGTCAACTGATGGGCCTTCTCTTCGAGTTGAACATCCGAGATGTAGATTGCGCGTTCAAGGTGTTTCACCGCTCCGTTTTCGATCGCGTTCCCATTCATTCGGTAGGGGCCTTCGTGAACACTGAAATTTTGGTTCGAGCCAGGGCTCAAGGATTCTCCCTGAGGCAGGTACCCGTTTCTCACTACCCTCGGCATGCGGGGCGGCAGACGGGTGCGGATCTCAAGGTCATCGTGAAGGCCTTTCGGGAACTTGGGCGCCTTCACTCGGAGCTGCGTCGCGAACAGATCGAGTCCGTTCATCTCGAACAGCCCAACAAATAATCGTTCGACTGTCAGGGAGTGAGAAGCTCTGAGAGGAACACAGGACGAATCTCCCGGCCTGCGTCGCTTTCGACCCAGCTGAGCAGTTCCTCGAGTTCTTCTTCTGCATCGACGGAAACGGTAACGATCAGACCGGTACTCACTCGGGCGATGTGTTGGACCTTGAGCAGGTCCCCAGCTTGAAAGGCGTGGTCGAGCTTCAGGACCGAGACACCCGAGTTCGTAGCGCGTCGGAGGGCGTCTGACTCAATGTCACCCTTCGAGTCCAACACATACAGGTCATCGTCTACAATCTTCTTGAGTGGGAGCTCCTGGGGCGGGGCATGCAGAGCGATACCTGTGGCGTTGGGAACAGCCGCAAGACCGCGGACCAGGTCTTCTCCAGAGCGCAGAGGCTCCTCAAAGTACCCCAAGACCTCTTTGTGTTTCAGAATCGCATCCCGTGCTTGGCGGAGTGCAAAAGGAGAATAGGGTTCGATGGCAACGGTGAGCGGGAAGCGACGCTCAAGCACAGTCCGGGTCTCTTGGCCATTCTGACCGAGTCCCAACACCACGACCGCCAAGTTGGTCGGTGTGTTTCGTCTTGGAGGAAGCTGCTCGGAGAGAGTGGGGGTGAGCTGGATGTGGTGTGTCAGGCGCTTACCGACGTAGATTCGAAGGCTCTCCACGAGGGCTTCCTGCTGGCTGCGGTAGATCGTGGCCTGCGGGGCCATTTCCTGTGCAAGGGCCATCAGTCGGCTGGCGCTACGACCCGGGTCCTCTCCCTCGGGAAGCTGCCACGACATCCGAATGCTGTTCCATTCGCCCATGTCGTCGCTGCGAATCTCGGTGGCATCCTCGAGCAAGGTGGCATCTTTGAGGACCGCTGGAACGAGTGTCTCGACGACCAATCGCTCCAACTCGACGGTGGAAGATTCCACAGCGAGGGCCGGAGCGGCAGAGTTTCCACGCACCATTCTCTCGGACAGCACAAAGCTTGCCTTGTAGAAGAGGAAGGCGGCGGCGCAGAAAAGTGCGAGACCCGTAGCAATGCGTTTCATGGGCGCTGTTGGAGCAGTTCGAGGGCTCTCGCCAGCTGTGCGTCCCACTCGGTTCGCTCCGAAACGGGGTCCTTGAAGCGGTGTGGGCGGCGTTCTTCATGCTGGGGGTGGATCTGGTCGATGAGGGCGTTGAGTTGCTCGTACTGGCTCCACTCCATTTCAATGCTCAAGAGTTCGTTCCGGAGGGTGTCTGCCACATGAGAGTTCTTGGAGTAGGGGACTTCCTCATCGGGAACCACTCCACCGCTTTCCTCGATCGAACGCCCCGAGGGCAGGTGGTAGCGCCCGATGGTGAACTTGAGTGCAGTTTGGTCGGGGTATTCAAAGATGGACTGAACCGAGCCCTTCCCGTAGGTGGTCTGACCCACCAATGTGGCTCGCCCAAAGTCTTGGAGGGCTCCTGCGACGATTTCTGCAGCAGAGGCCGAGTTTCCATCAATCAGGATGACCAGGTGTTCGAGGTCCTCTTGAGAGTCAACGGCGTCGATGTCCAAGGTGCTCGAGTCAATGCCTGGGCCTGCTTCGAAAAACTCCGTGGCATGCTCGGAGCGGCCGATGGTCGAGACGATGGTGCCCTCAGCCACAAAGAGATCCACCATGTTGGCCGCTTCATCGAGGAGTCCCCCGGGGTTTTGTCTGAGATCCAGCAACAGCTTTGAGACTCGAGCTCCGGTGGCTTCCTCAAGTTCGGTGATGGCTTCATTGAGCTCAGCGGTCGTGTTTCTTTGGAATTGACTGACGTGGATGTAGGCGATTCCTTGTCCAAGGGACTCCGCATGGATGGGGGAGGTGTGGACTGCATCTCGGGTCACGAGAATCTCGAGGCGCTCGTCATTGCGCTCGATCCCCAGGGTCACATCCTCACCACGAGGTCCCCGAATGAGTGCGATGATGTCGTTGGTGGCCTCACCGACGATGTTGTTCCCATCCACAGCGACGATGCGGTCGCCCTCGGCGACGCCCGCTCCATGGGCGGGGCCCTCCTCAAAAACGCCGACAACCGAGAGCCCTCCCTCCTCGTGGGGACGAACCTGAATCCCAACACCAAAGTAGTTGCCGTCATTGTCTTCTCGAAGGCGCTGGTATTCTTCGGGGTCAAAAAAATGGCTGTGCTTGTCGAGGGAGTTCGCAGCACCATCAATCGCCGAGTAGACCAATTCATCGAAGGGGATTTCGTCCGTGTAGTGCTCTTCGATGTGGGTAAGAGCTCGCGCCAGGGTCTCCAATTCATGGTAGGAACCGCGGCCTTTGGAGAACGCAAAAAGGGTCGACTCGATTCCAAGCGCCAAGCCCCCACCCAAAACACCGAGAGTGACCAAAAAGGCTACGGGTGTCTTGAGCCTCATCGACTGCCACCTCGGCTTCGGAGCCATTGAAGCGGGTTCTGTGGGCTCTGGTGGTAGCGCACCTCAAAGTGAAGGCGTGGTCCGCCGCCGTCGATCACTCCGGTTTCGCCCACAAGACCCAGGGGATCGCCTTGATCGACGCTTGCACCTCGCGAGACTTGAATGCGTCCGAGATGAGCGTAGACGGTTGCATAGGTGTCGTGTTCGAGTACCACTACCAGTCCAAATCCGTCGACGTAACCCGTGTGGTTGACGACGCCGTCCGCCACGGCCCGAACCGGGGTGCCGAAGGCCGCTTTGATGTCGATGCCATCGTTTTGCTCTCGGGTGCCGTTGGTTGGGTTTTCGGACCGACCAAAGCCTCTCATGACGGTTCCAGTCGTCGGCCAAGGAAGGGAGCCTTGCTGCTGTGCAAAGCTTTTTCTCGGTGTCTCGGATGGCTGTGGGCTGCTTGCCTGCGGTTCACTTGCACGGGGCTCGGTCGAGTTTTGTTGAGGAAGTCGGTCCGTGAGCTGTGTTCGCCCTCTCTCTCGGACTTGCATCGCTGCTTCTGCCAAGCCCAGCCGAGTCTCGACATCGGCTTTGGCCGTGGCCATCTTTGCCTGCTGGTCGACGAGATCGGCCTCCTTGAGTCGAAGCTCAGCTTGGAGCGCGGAAAGAGCGCTTCGGTCGGTCTCAATTCGCTCTAAGGCAGCCTCTTTGATGTCGAGCTGTTCGACCACCTTTTGGGTTCGAGCATCGTCCTCGTTCAGCAGGGCCTCGAGGTAGCGACCTGTCTTTCGGAGGTCGCCAGGGTCCTCAGCACTGAAGACAATTCGGGCGAAGCCTCGTCGATTGATACGGTAGAGGGCGCGGGCACGAGCTCCGATGTCCTCCTGAAGACGATCCAGGCTGGCCTGCGCCGCAGCGAGCTCGTCCGAGTGTCGGATGCGCGACTGCTCGTGTTCATCAGCGGTTTCCTGGAGCTTGAGCAGGTCTTGTTCCACAGCCACCAGCTTGCGTTCAATCTCGAGAATGTTGTCGAGCAGTTCCCGCTGGTCTCGCTTGGCCTTGGCGTATTCATGGCGAACGTTGTCTTGGGCGTAGAGCGCAGAGGACACCAAAACCAAGAAAGCCAGCGCCACCAGGCCAGCGAGGGCAGACGCTGCAGAGCCAAAGGACCTCACGACGCTGCCTTCCAGAATCGACGCACTGCAGTCAGACAGCCCGCCATTCCCAGGAGCATGCCGATCAGGAAGAGTGCAACGATCGCCCCGATGGGAAGAAAGACAAGGGATTCATTGCCGATGGCGAGCTGGAGATAGGTTTCCAGGCGCAGAAGAAGAAGGTTGTGGAGTGCGAGCATCCCGAGTGTGGCGATGCTTGCCCCAACCATTCCAAGGATGGCTCCCTCGAGCAAAAATGGACTCGAGACAAAGGCAAAGGTCGCTCCGACCAGTTTCATGGTCTCCAACTCCGATCGCCTGGCATACACCACCAGGTGCATCGTGTTGGCGACAAGGAAGATGGCAGCCGTTGCAATCAACAAGCCGATGACGACCCCAAGTGTCTGGATGAGCGAGACAAAGGACTCGAATCGCTGGACCCACTCCTGACCGTAGTCAATTTCTTCGAAGTCAAAGGATTGAATTCGATCCACGAAGGCCTCGATCTCTGTCGGCGTGGTGAATGCCGACCGCAGCGTGATCTCGAGCGACGCCGGCAAGACCTCAGGGCCGAATTCATCGAGAATGGGCTTCACGTCGGGGACCTTGTCGACCAGATAAGCGCCGGCCTCTCCCTCCGAGATGTAGAGGATGTTTTCCACCTCCTGAAGCTTTGCCAAGTCGTCTTTGATGCTGAATCTTCGATCTTCCGGAACGTCCGAGTAGAAATAGGCAGAGATGTGGACATCACGGTCCCAGGTGCCCATCATGCGGTCGAGGTTGATCAAGACCTGAAGGTAGGCGCCGGCGAGCAGCAAGGCTGCCGCGATGACCCCGGCCACCATGCCGTTGAGCGACAGATTTTCCCATAGGGAACGGATGCTGCGTCGAAGAACGTGGGAGGAGGTACTCTGCATCAGGAGCTCACCAGGCGCCCGCTTTCAAAGCGGAGCTTGCGGTTGGGGAAACGGTTCATCAGTCCTGTATCGTGGGTAGCGACCATCACCGTCGTTCCTCGGAGATTCACAGCGAGCAGGATCTCCATCACCTCGACAGCCATCGCGCCGTCGAGGTTCCCCGTGGGCTCGTCGGCCAGCAGGATGGCCGGATCATTGACGATGGCCCGAGCGACTGCGACGCGTTGTTGCTCACCACCGGACAGATCAAGGGGGTAAGCATCTTCCCGTCCTCGGAGGCCGACGGTGTTCAGAACCGCTCGGGCTCTCCGCGAGATGTCTTCTCGAGGCATGCCCAAGACCTCCAAGGCAAGTCCGACGTTGTCGCCCACGGTCCGGTTGGGAATCAGCTTGAAGTCCTGGAACACCACCCCAAGGTTGCGCCTCAGAAAGGGCAGTTGTTTCGGACTGAGTTTGGAGGCATCCACCCCTCCAACAAGGAGTTTTCCACTTGTGGGGGTAACCGCCCCATAGAGCATCTTCAGCAGCGTTGTCTTGCCTGCTCCAGATGGACCGGTCACGTAGACGAAGTCGCCTTTCTGGACGTGGAGGTTGACATCGTGGAGCGCATCACGCTGCCCATAGGTTTTGTGGATGTGGTAGAGCCGGATCATGAATCAGTCTCCGCAAAGGGGCCATCCGCAACACTCAAGTCAATCAATTCAACCGGGTGGGGCGCTTTTTTTAGGAAGGCTGTTCCCGTACTCGTGAACCGCTCCACGTTGTCGGTCACCAAGAATCGTTTCTGGGCGGAGGCCCGTTGATTCAGCAACTTGCGAATCTCGAGTGCCTCTTCCAAGGAACGAGCAGTGGCTTTTGCGGAGTCAATGAGGGTCACGTTGGGGAGAACGCTCTGGATGGTCTGCGCGAGTAAGGGGTAGTGCGTACAGCCGAGTATCACTGTGTCGGGGTCGGACTTCAACTCGCTGAGGTACCGTTTGGCAACGGCTTCTGCGATGGGACCGTGTGTCCAGCCCTCCTCGGCAAGCGCAACAAACAGAGGACAGGGAAGAGCCTCGACCTCCGCACCGCCCTCAGAGAGCAGGGCTTGGTACCGACCTCCTCGAACGGTTCCCTCGGTTCCTAAAATGGCGATCCGGCCTGTCTTGCTTTGCGCGAGAGCCTCTTTTACCCCGGGTTCGATGACTCCAAGAACCGGAATACCGAGTTCCGCTCCCGCGGCGGCGAGAGGCTCCAGGGCATACGTAGAAGCCGTATTGCAGGCGATGACGAGTGCCTTCATTCCCTGCTTCCAGAGGTGACTGGCGACCCTCTCTGCATAGCGCCGAATGGTTTCTGGGGAACGGGTGCCGTAAGGAACGCGAGCGGTGTCCCCGAGGTAGAGGAGAGACTCGTTCGGAAGAAGCTCCTCGATGGCAGCAAGGACAGTGAGGCCACCGATTCCGGAGTCAAAAACACCAATGGGTTGATTTTCTGGAGACTGAGGCATGGGCTGGGAGGTTAGTGGAGAGCAGGTTTAACCGATTTGAAGGGGAGATTTCTAGTGGACGTCGGGCTTTTCGGCGGCAGCTTCAATCCACCGCATGTGGGGCATGCCATGGTGGTCTCTTGGTTGCTCTGGACAGAGCAGGTCGAGGAGGTGTGGTTGATGCCCTCATTTGAGCACCCCTTTGACAAGGAAATGATTCCCTTTTCTCAACGGGTAGGGGCCTGTGAGGCCTTGGCGGGGTTGTTTCCGGGTCGGGTGAGGGTCACGGAGATTGAGTCCTCTCTGCCCCGTCCAAGCTACACGTTCAACAGCTTGGAGGCGCTCTCCGCGGCCCACCCCCAACACCGTTTTCGATTGGTGGTCGGGAGTGACATCCTCGATCAGGTGCATGCCTGGCATCGCTGGGATGCCATCGTGGAGCACTACGCTCCAATTCTTCTCTCTCGTGCGGGCTACAGAACAGTTCCGGGCTCTCCCGTGTTTCCGGAAGTCTCCTCAACAGTTATTCGGGAACGACTGAGTGCCGGTGAGTCGGTGCAGGAACTGGTTCCAGCGGCCGTAATGGACGCGATTGGAAAGTACTACGGAGACCAAGCATGAAGCCTCTGCTCGCCTGGGACATCGATGGGACGTTGCTTACATCAGGCGGTGCAGGCCGCAATGCCCTCAATGGTGCCTTCGACGAATGCTTTGGTGTAGCGGACGTGTTTTTGAAGGTCGACTTTCGTGGACGGATTGATCCCAGCCTCATTCAGGAAGCCTTTGACGTCGCAGGGAGGGCCTTTGATTCTGCAGATGCAGCACTTCTCAAGCAAACCTACCTCCGTCGGCTACGAGAAGAGCTGTCGGCTCGTTCAGCAAGCATGACGGTGCATCCAGGGGCCCTCCAAGCAGTGCTCCGCTGTGCACCCGTTGCCCACAACGCACTCCTCACAGGAAACTGGAGGGAAGGGGCGTTTGCCAAGCTCGAGGCTGCGGATTTGGACCGCCACTTCAGCTGGGGAGCATTTGGTGGAGACGGTGTGGTTCGCAATGACCTCGTGCCGGTCCTTCGGCGACGCGCGAAGGAGCGGGGTATTGATGTGGACCGCGTCATTGTGATCGGCGACACCCCTGCTGATGTGGCTTGTGCGCGGGCGGACAATGCTGAGGTTGTGGCCGTGTTGACCGGGGGCTGCAGTCGAGAGGAACTGGAGGCGGCTGAGCCGGACCTTCTGGTGAGCAACCTTCAGGCGGATGCTGCAGCCTTCTTCAGCTACTTGGGGGTTTAGTCGCTGGGCGCGAAGCGCCAGTGAAGTACGGCAGGTGAAGTTCCGTCGGCATTCAAACCCCCTGTCGCAAGGATTCCGTGGGCGTTGTCCTGGGCTATCGCCACACTGTGCATCCGGGTCGGAAGGTCGCTGGTCTCTTGATTGACGGTGCAGCCGTTTTGAAGGGTGGAGGCGTCCCGGGTGGGCTGGTTGAGCGCTACTACGGGGTCGTAGAGTTCCACGCACGCCAGAACCTCGCTGCTCTCAGTCTCCCCGTAGTCGAAGAGGTGAAGATTCTGGCGACCGCCCACGACGAGAACCCGGCCGTCTGGCAAGAGACCGAGGCCTGCATTGGCTCGGGCGAGTTGCAATCCGTCGAGCTCACGCCACTTCTGGGTCCGGTGGTTGTAGTAGATGACAATGTTCTCTGCTTCCACCGTGCCGGAGGCCGCTTGCTCGTTCACGGCGTTGATGCCTCCAACGACGAGCAGTTCAAAGTCAGATAGGGCGATCATGCTGCCATGGGAAAGGGCGACGGGCAGGTCGGGGATCTCGTCAGATACAGACCCCGATGTGGTGATCAATGTGCACTCGGGTCGACTCTCCCATTCTGTGCCGAATTGAATGGTTGCCCCACCACAATGGACGACACCAGCGGTTCCGAGTGCGGCTGCCATTCCGTTCATTCCTGCTCCTCGGAGGGTTCGGTCCGAAAGGCGTTGGTCGAACTCGCCGGCGCTCGCATCGAAGAATTCAAACCGGTTGTTGACGGCGACGAAACCCGGTTCTGCAGGCTCCCAGCCGCCGAGAATGACGACGTTCCCGGTGGCATCTCGAACGGCCTGATGCTGATAGTGCCCGGTATCCATTTCACTTGTGGCCGGAAGTACCGAGATGGCCCCGGTATCCGGATGGTACACAAAAGCGGACGAGGTGATGTCCTCGGACTGCAAGCGTCGGGGTGAGCCGCCCGCAACGAGTACCTGTCCGGAATGAGGTCCAGAAGTCAGCAGGGTGGCCGATGCGCCATGTCGAGCGGTCACCTCACCGGGTGAGCCCTCTCCGGCCCCGGTGTAGGGCGGCATCTCTCCGATCTCCTCGAAGGTGATGGGCTCCAGCGGATCGCCGAGGGAGAGTTCGAGGATGCTCTTTCCTTTCTTTCCAGGGGTGGTGGGGCTCTTCAGGTCAATCCCGCCAAAGGCGAGAAAACGCCCCTCTCCGAGGGCGACCAGTGAGGTTCCAAAAAGTCCGTGCTCATGGTCCTCCAGCCAACCCATCTGGTTGATCTCGGAAACGAAAATGTTCTGGGAGACCGAACCGCTCTCGAGGTCCAGTCTCCCGGTTCGGCCCGTTGCCACAAGCTGGTTGTTTCGTGTCGCGTCGAGCCGGATGCGGGTGCCATCGAGCAGACCCATTCGCTCGATGCTTGGACTTCCTTGGGTGCTGTCGAGACTGAAGCGCTGATTGGAGCCATCGGCGTGTTCCAGAACGACGTCGATTCGGTCAGTGGTCGAGAACGGAGTTTGGTTTTGGGGAACGAGTGGCTTGAGAGAGAGATCATAGTCGGGTCCGCAACCCGACAGAAGAGAAAGCGCGCCAGCCGCCGCCAGGCGCGATAGTGGGGTAGAGCGAATAGCGTCTCTCATGAGTCTCCCTTCAAAGCGAGGGTAGAGTCGCTATTCGGGGCTGTCAACTGCTCAAGTCGGAGAGAGAATGTTGCTGACTTCTTCCTTGCTGAGTTCGGTGGATGGACTGGTCCATGGGTTCACCACGCGGCACGGAGGGCTCTCCACCCCCCCCTATGACAGCCTCAACCTCGCCTGGGATCGGGGTGACATCGAGAGAACTCGGTCCAACTGGAATCGGGTGCGAGAGGCGCTTGGGCTCCCCGATTGCCCTGTGGCGGTGGTGCATCAAGTTCATGGAAAGGCGGTGGTGCTGGCCGAGCAGGGAGGAGACCCGCTTGTCCCCCAAGCCGATGCCGATGCGGTGATCACCACGCGTCCAGGGGAGCTGGTCGCGGTTCGGACGGCGGATTGTGTTCCTATACTTCTCGCCGCACCCAACGGCGTAGCGGCGGTGCATGCGGGTTGGCGGGGAACGGCGAAAGGCATTGCAGCAGCGGCAGTAGAGCGCTTGGTCGAGGAAACGGGTTGCAGTCGGGATGAAATCTTCGCCGCGATCGGTCCATGTATCGGCTTGGATGCCTACGAGGTTGGCGAGGAAGTTGTCTCGGGCATCGGAGCCATATTGCCCGAGGAGGTGTTCGTGCGGAGGGGGACAGACAGGCCGCATGTGGACCTCAAGGCAGCCAATCGAGCCATTTTAGAAAACGCGGGGGTGTCCAAAATCGAGGTCTTGCCGCATTGCAGCCTGAGTGATGAACGCTTTTTCTCCCACCGACGGGAGGGAACGCGTACGGGAAGAATGGCTGCGGTAATTGGTCGGAGAAGGCCGTGCTGATGCTCCTTTTGGCATGCTCCACGGGTCCTGAGTTGTCTCCGGAGCTGGAGGAGGCTCGCTCAAGCCTTTCGGCCTGGCAGGAGGCAGTGGACCTGAGGCAGAAGGGTGAGGTGCGGCAAGCGCTCGAGGCCCTCGGAAGGGCCCTTGAGGTTCGTGAGGATTCGCCCGAGCTCTGGCTGAGTCAGGCTCATCTTCTCGCGGATGAAGATCGCTTTGATGAAGCAGTGAATGCGGCGACACAAGCCCTTCGCTTCAGGCCTGGATGGCCAGAGGCTCATTTCGATCGGGCTTGCTTCGCGAGTCGCTCAGGACGCTTTCGTGAGGCGGCTGCCGATCTTCAGGTGGCCCTCGATGCTGGAGGAAGTTTTCGCCTGCTTGCGGCCGCTGAGTCCGACTTGGATCCACTCCGAGAACAGGCCGACTATGCGGGCTTGCTTCCAGAAAAAGCGCTTCCAGCCGATGTGGAGAGCGATGGGTTGTCCTATTTTTTAGGATCGAACTGGAGTGTTGTGTTTCGTTTCCTGAACCGTCCCGGCAGTCCCGTCGAACTGACCCTGTCGGAGGATCGAAGTTTTCCTGGACTTCATATTCGGACCGTGGAGGACGTCTGGCCGGATGATGATGTCAACGCGCACGAGGTTCGCTTCATTTACAAGGTGATCGGTCAGGGTGAAGGTGCACTGGGTCCCTGGAAGATTGCTGCAAGTGGGCTGGAGCGAGAATTGGGCGAAGCTTCCTTTCTGTTTCGCCAACCTCCCGCTGTAGAGACGGTGGAGACGGCACCCTTAGGCAGCGTGGATTTTGCAATCCCCAGCACGCGGTTCAAGGGACATCCTCTGAACAGTCCACAGCGGGTAGGGGAACGGGTTTGGGTAAAGACCCTCCCGGGCGACCGGGTGGAGTGGGATTCCGCTCGTGTGGTGGAGCATGAGTACCGAGAAAAAGGGCAGACTCAGTGGCTGGGTTGGGAGGCTGTTCTCCCTCTTGAATCAAGAGTCACCATTCATCGGGGCAAGCAAATGGTGTGGACAGGCCTCATTTGATGGGGCCCCTCTTGATGCACACTCGAATGGAGCTCTTAGTTGCCCGTATCGCCGGTGTCGCTCGGAGAGGCCGTATCGGTTGAAGAGCCTGTATCGCCGGTGTCACCGCCACTGCCAGCAAGCGCCAGACAAGCTGAGGCACAGCCCTCGTGCTCTCCAGCGGAGTTGGAGGTCAGGGTGAGCAGCTCGCAGGGGTCAAAGCTGGTGAGTGAATCACAGGTCATGCCCAGGGAGTTCCCCGTCGCAGTGAGCTGCGAGAGGCTGCCGCTTACATTGGTGCTCTCGATTCCAGCATAGCCATTGTTGGTGGCCGTAATGCCTGTGAGACTCACAGTGTCACTTGTGAGTCCATCGAGTCGGATGCCGCTCTTGTAGGCGTTGTCGATCCCGATGTTGCTCATGCTTACGCTGCCCGTGAGGCCCGATGTGTTCTGCAAGCGAATGCCGTGACCGGCGTCGACATTTCGAATGTCAAGGTTGTTTGCAATCAGGCTGGGGCTGGTGCTGGACCAACGAAAATCGATGGTCCCATACTCCGAGTATCCCTCACTCGCAGAGTTCTCGAACACCGAGTCGTAGAGTTCCACGGCAGAGTCGTAAAAGCTGACGCTCTGGTCCTTGGAGTTTCGAATGTCCAGCGACTCTCCATAGAATCCACAGCTGCTGGCGTAGATCGCAGGGTCGTACCAGGTCGCCTCGTAGGTGCTCGTCTGGACGCCATCCTGAAAGTAGGTGGTCTTGTAGTTGTACCCCACAACCCCATCAATGGTGGTTTCACTGATTTCAATGTCGTTGCTGGAGCAGTAGATGAAGTAGGAACCGATGTTGTTGACGGTGTTGTTCTTGACCTTGACGGTGTCGTCGGTGGCGTAGACGTAGATGGCGTTGCGGTTGTAGTCCGTCCAAACGTTGTCCTCGATGGACGTGTTGGTTCCCCCGACAACCCGAATGCCCTCTGAGCCGTTGGTGAAGGTGTTGTTGAGCACGTCCAGCCGGCTTCCGGAGTACGATGTGATGTCCTGGGACTGGTAGGAGTACAAGTAGCCGTAGACCACAGTTCCGGAGTCGTATTCGCTGTAGGAGTCTTCGAGGTTGTCGGCAAAGGTGTTGCCGCTGAGGGTGACATCCCCGGAGCTGGAGACCACACCACCGTAGGCCGAGGAGTTCGTGAAGGTTGAGCCCGAGATGGCGGCTGTGGAGTCGTAGATCCAGAGGCCATTGTGGGCGTTTCCATCCACCTCGATGCCATCGATTGCCAGTGAAGAGAAGGCCGCCAGTGTACCGATGAACTCCGAGTTCTTTACGCCCCCGCCGCTCCAGGTCACGTCCGAGTACCAAAAGCTGGAGGCAAAGCCGCTGTTGATGCTCGCCCCGTCATCGGTGTAGGGATCGTAAGGCGTACGAAAATCGATCACCTCCACGTCCACGAGGTCGAAATCACCCTCGCCGCCGTAGAGGCCGTTTGTGGCGGCGTTCTCGATGGTCACGTTGTTGAGGCTCGCACTGACGTCGTTGTCGTAGGGAATCAACTGCAGGCCCATGTAGTTCCAACCGTGAATGGTGCTGTCCGAAACGTCGATCTCTGCGGCCGCGATCAAAACACCGGTGGACATGCCGTCCATCGAGTCGCCCGGGGCGACAACATCGGGGTCACCCCAGACGGTGGTGTTGCTGACGGATACGGGCTCTGTGGCGCTCACGAGCCGCATGCCGGTCTGAAAGGGATTCTCGACACGAACGCCATCGATGCTGAATGCACCGTTGACTGCGAAAACGCCGTAGGCGCCCCCCGCAATAAAGTCTCCGGAAAGGTTGAGGTCGCCCTCATCGGCGAATACGCCTACAAAATTGTTGGCGAGCAGGTTGTTCGACGTGGTGAGGATGGAGCCGTCTTGCACCCAGAGGGAGAAGCCGTCCGCGACGTTTCCGTCGGCATCGGGCTCACCGTAGACGGTGTAATAGATGGCGCTGTCGGAGACGCTTACTGAGCCGCTGTTGATGGCATTCACGGCGAATCCGACCATCTGGATAAACGTCGAGTTGTTCACACTCGCATCGCCCCCAGACACCTCAACCCCCCCGTAGCCGATGGGGTTGTCGGTGTAGGGAATTGGATCGGCAGGTGCGCCGGTATCCCACAGTTCGGCTACCGCGCCCCCGGTGTCTGCGCCGGAGTCAACAGGCGCCGCCGTGTCGTCTGAACTGCCGGTGTCGACTGGACTGCCAGTGTCGCCGCCGCCCTCACTCGGTGGCTGCTGGAAGGTACAGGTGTCGACGACTGTGCCTGTCGAGTCGATGCTCCGCACGCCTGTACCGAGGACGTCGACGAATGTGACCTCTGAGACGGTGACGTCCGATGAATTGGCGATCTCAATCCCGTTTCGGGTGGAGGAAACCGTGAATCCAGCGAGGGTCACCTCAGCTCCACCGGTAACCTTGATGGCAGGTTTGTTGGTTTCTGCTGTCCAGTGGAGGAGATCGGCTCCTGGCCCAATCAGGTTGACGCTCCCAGAAATCTCAATGGACATGTCCATCTCTCCCTCGCAGAGAGAGACAGTCGACCCCTCACCGGCCACCTCCAGAGCGTCCTCCAACCACTTGTAGCCTCCAGCTCCATCGACGAGGATGCAGCCTTCTTCGTACTTCGGAGTGGTGTCTCCGGTGTCATCAGGGCCAGACCCTGTGTCCAATCCATCGTCGTTGAGGGCATCTTTTCCACCCCCGCAGCCGAGGGCAAGAACAGTGGTTGTAAGAGCAAGAAGACGGAGAGAGAGCATGGGTATTCCTTCTGTGGGCGTCCCCCACCGTAGCCGTCTGTTTCAGGGCCCGCCACCCAAAGAAAACACTCATGAGGCCATACGGCTTGGGCGTGCTATGAGGGAGGGGTTGATTTTGGAGGGAACATGCCCACCCGTGACGAATTGCTGAGCCGTCTGGACGCCATGGATGCTGCTGCCAAGGCAGGTGGCGGTCAGGAACGCATCGACAAGAGACATGAAAAAGGCCTCATGACCGCACGCGAGCGAGTCGACCTGCTCCTCGACCCAGGCAGCTTTCGTGAGCTCGACCGCTTCGTGACTCACCGCTGTACGGACTTTGGGATGGAACAGAAAAAAATCCCCGGCGATGGCGTAGTGACAGGGCACGGTCGCATCGACGGACGACTGGTGTACGTATTCGCTCAAGACTTCACTGTTTTTGGCGGTTCACTGTCCTCCGCCTACGCGGAAAAGATCTGCAAGGTGATGGATCTGGCGGTCCGAAATGGTGCGCCGGTGATCGGTCTGAATGACTCGGGGGGGGCTCGAATTCAAGAGGGAGTGGCTTCACTTGGCGGCTACGCCGACATTTTCCTGCGGAACACGATGGCCAGCGGTGTCGTCCCCCAGTTGTCTGCAATTATGGGACCCTGCGCCGGCGGGGCGGTTTATTCGCCTGCGATTACGGACTTTATCGCGATGGTGGACCAATCCTCCTACATGTTCGTGACCGGCCCGGATGTCATCAAGACAGTGACCCACGAGGACGTGACGAAAGAGGATTTGGGGGGAGCCAAGGCGCACAACGAAACCAGCGGAGTGGCGCACTTCTTGACGCCAGATGAGCCGGCCTGCATTGCCCTTCTTCGGGAACTTTTGTCCTTCCTTCCTCAGAACAACCTCGAGGAAGCGCCTCGAAAGGGAACCGATGACCCCGTGGATCGGGCTTGCGATTCTCTGGTGGGTCTGGTGCCCGAAAATCCGAACAAACCCTATGACATTAAAGAAGCAATCGAGGCGGTAGCTGACGATGGCTACTTCCTGGAGGTCCAAGGGCTCTACGCAGCGAATGTTGTGGTGGGGTTCTGCCGGCTGGGTGGACGGTCGGTGGGTGTTGTGGCCAATCAGCCAGCGCACCTTGCGGGTGTGCTCGACATTGATGCCTCGCTGAAAGCCGCACGTTTTGTGCGTTTCTGCGATGCCTTCAACGTGCCGCTTCTGGTGCTCGAAGATGTTCCGGGGTTTCTGCCAGGAACGGCGCAGGAGCACGGGGGCATCATCAAGCACGGAGCCAAGCTCCTCTACGCCTTCGCCGAGGCGACCGTACCAAAGGTGACGCTCATTACCCGAAAGGCCTACGGTGGAGCCTATTGTGTGATGAATTCCAAACACATTCGTGCCGATCTCAACTTCGCCTGGCCGACTGCTGAGGTGGCGGTGATGGGTCCGGACGGTGCTGTGAACATCATCTACCGACGCGAGCTGGCGGCAGCCGAGGATCCCGTTGCGAAGAAGGCGGAGTTGGTGGACGAGTACCGAACGGCCTTTGCCAATCCCTACCAGGCCGCCTCGCTTGGATTCATCGACGAGGTGCTCCGACCCGAGGAAACTCGTGCTCGACTCATCGATGCCTTTGACTCGCTGGAAAACAAGCGGGACTCCAACCCACCCAAGAAGCACGGAAACATCCCGCTCTGATCGCTTGACGTGCTGACGGGCACCGGATATCTGCGCCCGTCGTTCATACAGAACAATCACTCTCTCAAAGAGGTACACACCATGGTTCGTATTCGCCTGACCCGTCGAGGTACTCGCAAGCGGCCGTTTTACCGCATCGTAGCGGCAGATTCCCGCAAGGCCCGTGATGGCCGCATCATTGAGCAGCTTGGGTACTACAACCCCATGACTGAGCCCAATGAGCTCAAGATGGATCTGGAGCGCGTGGACTACTGGATTGGAACCGGGGCCCAGCCCTCCGAGACAGTCGCGAGCTTGATCAAACGCGCACGCAACGCTGAAGCCTCCTAAGCGAAGATGACGATGCAGGAGCTGGTTTCCTACATCCTGAAAGGTCTCGTCTCCAACTCGGATGCGCTGACCGTTCAGGTTTTGGATGGAGACTCTTCCGTGCTCGTGGAAGTCGGGGTAGCTCCTGAGGACCAAGCCCGTCTGAAAAAAGACGACTCACGACTCCTAAAGAGCCTCCGAGCGGTGGCCAATGCCGCATCGGGGCGCAAGCAGGCAGTGATTGAACTGCTGGGCGCCGACGAGGATGTCGGGACCGCGCAAGAAGAGTAGCGCCACCGACGCCGAGGTATCGCTCGGCTGGGTCGTGGGCATTCATGGAACCGGGGGAGAGGTCCGACTGCATCTCCACAACCGGGATTCCGAATTTTTTGAGGGGGGGCAGCAGGTCGACTTGGTTCATCCCGACGGGGACCGACGAACTGCTTTTGTCACGACGCGCCCCGGTGCCAAGAACAGGGTTCTGGGCCGAGTCAAGGGTCTCCATGATCGTGACGAGGCGCGCTCCTTGATGGGTTGGGAACTCATCGTTTCGAAAGATCGCCTTCCCGAGTTGGAGGAAGGGGAGTTCTACCACCACGAGTTGCTGGGCCTTCGTGTCGAGACCGAGTCGGGAGAGGTCTTGGGAACCTTGGCCGAGATTCAGTCCTCGGGTCCGGTCGACATCTGGATGATTCGCAACGGAAAGAATGAGGATTTTGTACCGGCCCTGGAAGAGGTGATCGTGGAAGTTGATCTCGTAGAGGGGCGAGTCGTTGTGGAGGCTGGATGGAGTTCCATCTCCTGACTCTGCATCCGGATCTGGTGAAGGGGCCACTCGAGGGCTCCATTCTTGGTCGTGCTCAGCGCACCGGTCTTTTTAGGGCGTCCGTGTACGACATTCGAGATCATGGCCTCGGGCGTCACAAGACTGTGGACGACAGCCCTTACGGCGGAGGGGCTGGAATGGTCATGCGGGTGGATGTTGTGGTGGAGGCCATCGAGGCGGTTCGGCGTCCAGAAAGCAAGGTGTTCCTGATGAGTCCTGGAGGACGGACTCTGGATCAGGACTTCGTCAAGGAGCTCGCACAGGAGGAACACTTGGTGCTCGTTTGCGGGCATTACGAGGGAGTCGATGCTCGGGTACTTGAGCATGTTGACGGGGAAATTTCATTGGGGGACTTTGTGTTGACGGGAGGAGAACTTCCAGCGGTTGCCGTCGTGGATTCGGTGGCCAGGTTGCTTCCCGGTGTGCTGGGAAACTCGGAATCGGCGGTTGAGGAGTCTTTTTCGGCGGGGGGGTTGGAGCATCCTCAGTACACGCGGCCTGTGGAGTTTCGAGGTTCCGAGGTCCCTGAGGTGTTGAGGGGCGGTAACCATGGAGCGATTGCGGCTTGGCGCAAGGAAGCGGCTGAGCGCAGAACCGCTGAGCTCCGGCCGGACCTCGTGCCTGATCCGGCAGAAAACGCCGACGAGTCGCATGATTAGCCTTGCTGAAATTCGGACCTGACGTTAGTAGAGCGGGCTCAAACAGGCTGGCCCTGAAACACCCGGTATTCATCGGCCCCGTACAAGGATTCTCACCATGTCAAACCTTGCTGAAATCGAAAAAGAACTCCTCGCTGGAAAAGACCAGCAGGACATCCACCCTGGCGATACCGTTCGCGTGCATGTGCGCATCAAGGAGGGAGCCAAGACCCGTATTCAGGTCTTCGAGGGCACTGTGATTGCCATGAAGAACGCAGGGATTCGAGCCACCATCACGGTCCGCAAGATTTCCAATGGTGTGGGCGTCGAGCGTATCTTCCCGATTCACTCGCCTGTCGTCGAAAAGATTGAAATCAAGAGCCGTCACCGCGTTCGTCGTGCGAAGCTCTACTACCTCCGCCAGCTCCGCGGCAAGAAAGCCCGTCTTGTGGAGATTCGTCAAGGCCGCAAAGGCTGATTCCTTTGGCAGATCGGCGGGATTCGTACCGCGCAGGCCTCGACGCTGAAAAAGCAGTCGGGGCTTTTTTGCGTTCAGAGGGGTGGACGGTGCTTGAGCATCGCTGGAGGGGGGCAGGTGCAGAGGTGGATCTCATCGCTTTGAAAGAAGGACGCCTTCGTTTTTTGGAGGTCAAGCTGCGTGCAAAAAACGATCCCGTCGGACTGGAAACAGTCGACGACCGAAAACTTGCTCGTGTCTCTCGGGCAGCTGAGGTCTACATGACTGGATTTGACAACTACGCAGAGGCCTGTGTGACCGTGGCCTATGTCCATCGCGGGGCGCATTCTTGGGAGATCGAGTTTTTCGATCACCGGGGTTAGGAGAGAGTCATGCCGCTCTATGTTGTCGCCACGCCGATCGGAAATCTATCGGACTTGTCTGAACGAGCGAAAGAGGTACTTTGTCGCGCAGACTGCGTGGCGTCAGAAGACACTCGGGTGACTCGGAAGCTTCTGAGCGCCCTTGAATTGAAGTCGCCGTCCAAGCTGTTGCGCTACAGCAGCCACACGGAAGAGCGGCTCCTCGCAACCATTTTGGAGCGGCTCTCAGCGGGAGAGAAGGTGGTGCTTGTTTCGGATGCGGGAACCCCCTGCATCTCGGACCCGGGTGAGGTTCTCGTCCGAGCGTGCCACCAAGAGGGTCACAAGGTGGAAGTGATCCCCGGTCCATCGTCTGTGGCGAGTGCGCTGTCTGTCTCCGGTCTTCCGGCAACACCGCACCATTTTTTGGGCTTTCCACCCCGCAAGACAGGCCCGTTGGTGCAGTGGCTGCAGGGGGCAGGAGGCCTATCGGGGAGTTTGGTGGTCCTCGAGAGCCCCCAGCGCACACTCCGCTTTGTGGAGCAACTCGCGGCTGTTTTGCCCGATCGCCAGGTTTGCTTCTGCCGTGAGCTCACCAAGCTTCATGAAGAGGTGTTGCTGCTGCCTGTCGCGGAATTGGTGAAGAACCTCCAGGCGAGGGAACGAATCCGCGGGGAGGTGGTCTTGGTCATTGGCCCCGGGGAGCCGGCTCGAATGGAGGCAGAAGAGGGGCCTGTGGGATCGCGACTGAAAGAAGTGGCAGCAGCACTGGCGGAGCGCTGGGGATGCTCGAAGAAAGAGGCTTATGAGCAGCTGCTTTCCCTCGAAAAAACGCGTTTCAGGGACTGACGGCTGTCCATCATGAGACAGGGGCTCGAGCCGATTGCTGGGACCTGGAAGCCTCCGCCAGAAGAGTGGGCGACGCGTTGAGAACGTCAGGTGCAGTCCTGAGACGATTCAGGTGAAGCGGTCTGCATCAGCTCCCAGACCTCGACTCGTTCTTTGGTGCGTCTGTGGGGAGCCTTTCGGTTCGAGTCGGATTGGACTCTGCGCTGCAGTTTGTTGACCAAGCGGAATCGACCTTTCTCCAACTCTTGGAGAATGGGGTGGTCGACTTCAGGCTGCAGCAGCTGCAGGATGTTGGAGAAGATCAGGACGACTCGTCCGTGAGGTGCGAGTTTTTCAACCGCCTGCGTGAAAAACCGGTCGAAGAGATCGTCGTCGAAAGTGAGGGCCCGATCGAGGAAGCTCTCGACGTGCCCGTGAATCCATGGGGGATTGAAAACGATGAGGTCGACCTCTTTCGGAGTCCCTGCAAGGAGATCGGTTTCCATCAACGAAACGTTCGGCTTTTGAGTGTGTCTCTGGAGATCCCGACGAAAGCTCTCCAAGGCATTGGGGTTGCAGTCGGTTGCCATCACGGAGTGGAACCCCGCTTTGCTCAGCATGAAGCCCAAGACGCCGCAGCCTGTCCCGACATCGGTCGCCGAAATGCGGGGTCCGCTGTAGCCGCTTAGCCAGGTTGCGAACAGCTCCAGGTGAGAGGTTCTTCGGGGAGCGTAGGTGCCAAAGAAGGGATGAATTTTGTGACCCAAGACGGCCAGGTGCTTTCCGTCTTTGTATGCAGTCCAGGCCCCATGGAGGGCTTGGATCTCGGGAAAGGGAAGCACGAACGCATCGGTGTCGGGGTAGAGCTCTTTGAGAAACCCGATTTTTCGGGCGTTGTGGAGCGCCACACGGTGATTTCTGATGGGAGCCAAAAGCCTCAGTTGAGCGGTTCGAAGCTGGCGGAGGTGGGCAGTTCGGGTGGCAAAATCAGCCTGCTTTGGGGCGGGGTGCTGTTTCTCGAGCTGGCTCAGGATGGCGGCGCCTTTGCGGTAATCGCAGCGGAGGAGCAGCCGCTCTCCGCCCCACAAGGTCTCTGCACAGGCTCTCGGAGAATCGGCGTCCACGACAGTCCTGCAGCCGTTCGGAAGGACAGGGGCTGGGCGCAGAAACGAAGTGGACTTCATCTTTCAAAACTAACGGATTTCGCGACACTTCCGGGCGTCTTTCCGTAGCGGAACTTGGGGATGGGGTACAGTGAGGGCATGAACACTGTCATGAGCTCAGGGCCAATCCTGCGGGCCGTTTTGCAGGCGTCGTTGCTGGGAGGGTCAGCACTTGGACTCCTCTTGGGCTGTGGGGGTGCATCGCAACACAAACCTGTGGACAGTACCGCGGACCAGGACACGAGTCAGGACAGCGATTCGTCGACAGATTCAGGAACGGAGTCGGGCATGGATACCGACACCCACACGGACTCGGAAATGGACACCGCCGACAAGGAGCCAGAACCCCTTTGCGAGACCGTTCCACGGCAGAATCTTCAGGCGAGCAGTGATGCGCCTTCGGGCGGAGCCGTGTTTCGATTCCGTACGTACAGCGGTTCGACCCCCTCATGGGTGAGCGACCTGAAGAGCACTTCCTTGAATCTCGCAGATGGATCCTCCCTCAACTACGCGGAGCGCGGCCCGGGTGTGGACGGAATCACCCCCTTCCGAAACCGGCCCGTAACCGTCTTTTCGGGTGGCGACTATTGGTTGGCCTCGGAGGACATTGAGGCTGAGGATCTCAGCATAGAGGCGTGGTTTCGAACGGGGCAGAGCACCGGATGGCAGACCCTCTTCAGCAATACGGAGGGCGGCGGATTCAGTTTGAAGATCAAGGATGGGCAGCTTCGGGGACTCTTCCGTGTCAAGGACGGCAGCTCCTGGGATTCTCTGGAGCACATCGGGAGTATCGGCGTGAGCGATGACCGGTGGCATCACGCGGTATTTACAGTGGATCGGCGAAGTGATGGGTACCAACTTTGTTTGTGGCTGGATGGAGAAAAGGAGTGTGTCCTTCGTTCGGACACCCGCTCACCAAAGGACAGCAGCATCGGCCCCTCGGTGGGGGCAGAGCCCAATGAGGACGGTGGGGTGTACACGTTCACCGATCATTTCTCGGGCGAGATCTACGGGGTGGTTGTTCACGATTTCGTACTCAGTGAGGGTTGGCTCGCCGATCGGGTCCTCCGGGACGGCTCTCGCTACTTCGATACGCCGAGCTATCACGACTACCTGAGCGGAAGCGATGGGGTTGCACAGAGAATGGATGACTCGATCGAGCCCCATCCGGCGCTTCTGGAGGCTACGGCGGCCCGCTATCGCCTGCCGTTTCAGGATGATCGATTTGTGGTGCAAGGTGTGGGGAGTCATTCGAGTGGCGAGGTCTTTCTCTCGATGTACTACGGTGCAAAGGATCTGCACTCGACCTGCAGCGAGGAGCCCTACACCGTCAACAGTTTGATTGTTGGATTTGACCCTTGTGATTCGGAGTTGACTCGAGTGCTGATGTTGTATGGACCCGATGGGACCATCAACAAGGCTCATGTGGGGGGGATGGCGGTGGTGCGCAACTGGGCTTGGACCACTCATTCGTCGACTTCTGGGACGGTTCTGGCCAAGTACTCCCTCGAACCTCCGACAGTGAGGGAGCCTGTCTCCTACCCGGTGAGCGAGGATCTGTTGCCGTCCGGTATGCCCTGGCGAGCGGAGGCGGTTGTGACCCATGAGGTCCCGGAGGGCTGTGGGAGTTCCTACATGAGCTTCGAGCGGGGGCAAAACCGACTCTGGTTGGGTCAGTTCAGCACGTCGTCTGGCGCAGAGGTCTGCGCGGTAGAGCTTGACTCGAATGGGGACCTGCAGGAAACCGCGGGGACATGGACGTTGCCCATTGCCAAAGTTCAGGGTGTGCTGGCACTGGAAGATGGCAGACTGCTGCTTTCCCAGAGCTATGGCAACAGCGACAGTGCTCTGTACATCTGGACGCCGGGAAGCACCTCGGCCACGAAGGTGCTCAGCGGACCCGCAGGTTTTGAGGATCTCGCCTTGTCGCCCGAGGGCCTTGTCTGGACAGCCTCAGAATCAGGCGCTCGCTATTTTCAGAAGCGATTCGGAGAAAATCTGCTTTGTGGACCCAGTTGGACGGATCTGTACCCCTACGCCTTTGCCTTGGATCCGAGCACTTTCTTGCCCGAGTAAACGACTGCGGTTCTGTGTGGCTTGCCGTTGAGTTAGTTGCCTCGCTGCACTTGTAGAATTCCAAGGTACCTGTGTAAGATCCGAGCTTCAATTCACTGCCTTCAAGTGGGATTTTCGACCGTGTTGGGCTTGTCAGACTACCGCCTTTTGTTCGCCGGTTTTGCCACAGGGCTCGCGGGTTGTGGGATGGAGTCATCTTCGCAGGGGCCTTCGGCGCCGGGATTTATCTTGAGGCAGGCCTTGGTGGGCGAGTCGTCCGGATGGATCCATGCCGAGTCCGGTGGCAAACTCGATCTCGAGGTAGAGCGATATCGGGGCGTGATTGAGCGTCTTACGCCAAACAAGGCAGAGGTGTCGGGCGAGTACCATTGGATTGTGCCGGGTCTTCAGCTTGGAGATCGGTTTCGATTTTTGAGTGATGGAGCGCCCGGACAGTGGCTGAGGCCTCGGGCCTTGGAGCTGGTGCACTCGTGGTCCGACGGGCTCGCGTACTGGAATGACGAAGGCATGTTGGTGGGCATGGGTCAGCCCAGCCCTGGCATCGGAGTTTGGTTTGGTTTGATGGGTTCCTCAGGAGAATTTGAGCCCGTGGACCGCGAATGCCTTCTGTCGGGTCGACTCGAGAATTGCCGGTCAGCCACGGCACCTGCGATCGAAAATGGCATTCCTCCTGTTTTCCTCACCTCGGAAGAGGCGCGTTGGTGGGAGGTCGCGGTGGCCTATGCACCGGTTGGAGAGGACGGCCGACCACAGCTCTCGGAGAGCTTCCTGACGGTGGATACGCATCGTGTGATTTCTCTTGGCGGACAGATCCTCTGGGGAGACCTTCATGGGCACAGCAGTCTCTCGCAAGATGGGTGCGAGGCCGTGGATATGGTCTGCGAGACCCGTGAGGAAGAGCCGGCGTTGACGTTTTTTGATGAGGCCATCGCCAACGGACTGGATTTCGCCGCCCTGACGGACCATGCTGAGCTGGAGTACTGGGAGACGCCGGTGACTCTTGGGGAAGCACGTTCGATCTGGGCGACTCAGGCGGATCGCGTGTCGGATGCGGAAGCGAACGGCTTCATTGCGCTCTTGGGGTACGAATGGACCAGTGGGTCGGGAACGTCCACAACGGATGAGAACGGTCACTACACCAAAGGGCACAAGACGGTGGTGTTGGAGAACTCGTTCTCGCATCCCGACTGGCGCGTTTCAGCCACCTTCAAACAGGACGAGGTCTATGAGCAGAGTGGCGAGGCGTACACCGGAGCCAATCTGAACATCGGCCCGACTCCCCAGGACCTCTATGCCCTTCTCGATTCTGCCGCAGCCACCCACGGTGCACAGGAAGTTCTGGTTTTTGGGCATCACCCTGGACTGTATGTTCCCCAGGGTCATGACTGGAGGCAGGTCGACAACGCCGCTGTCGATGCTCGATACGAGACCGTCGTCGAGATTCATTCGGAGCACGGCTCTTCCGAGTGCTTTGATTCATGGCTGGACAATTGCGATTTCGGCTACTCCGAACACCGCGGCCATTTTTCCTACGGATCGGTTCAGTATGCGTTGATGGAGGGGCTGCGCTTGGGTTTTGTGGGGGGCACCGATTCCCACGATTCGCGCCCGGGCAGTCTAGCCGATGGCGGCGGTACGAATCGTGGTGCAGCGGGCGGAGTGCATACCCACCCCTACGACGGTGCGCTGACGGGTGTGGTGGTCTTCAACAAGACCAAAGAGGATCTGTTCAAGGGCTTGAAAGCACGAAGTACCCTGGTGACGTCGGGCCCAATGCTGAATGTACAGGTCGTCTTGGTGGATGATGAGGATGGGCTTCACGCCCCGGGCGCGGTCTTGGAGCCGGGCGAGGTGAGGGTGATCGTTCAGGTTCCGCACTGGCCGGATGGAGAGCTTGAGGCCATCGAGTTGGTTCGGCCAGACAACTCAATAGCGGCGTCCACCACCACGAGTTCTCTCGATGTTCGACTCGAGGCGGACGCCGGGGAGGTGTTCTACACCCGCATCCGCTTTGATCAAGAGGGCAAATCGCAGCGCTACTGGGTTTCACCTTGGTTCTTCGAATCGACTCCGTAGCCCCAGAATGCCTCCCAAGGTTCGACTTTTGAAGGGCGGGATCATGGGCACTTACCTTGGAGCGCCCCTCCTGCAGCTCTCCACGCTCCGCTCGGTGGGAGACAGCTTCAGTTCCACCTGTCGGGGGCCTGGAAGTCGGCGCTCAACGATGATCGCGCTTACCGCGGCATCCCTGACCCCATCCACCCCCATCGATGGAGTCGGGGCTTGCTGGCGCAAGACAGCGGCTGGGGTCTCATCACGACTTTGAGCAAAGGCCTGGATTGGGTGTGCAATGGAGGGAAGGGCTCGGTTGGATTTTAGAAAGAGGGTCGCTTTCTCGAGGGTGCGGGTGCTACTGTTTTCCGAGAGAAGCCTTGCGGTTGGAGGCATGATGCGGCTTTGGAGACACAGTAGCGTTGCGGTTGCGGCCAGCCTTTGCATGGCCTGTGGGAGCGGAAAGGATTCGATTTCGATGGAATCCGGTCTTTCTGAGACGGGGAGTGATACCTCGGGCGGAGAGGCATCGGACTCCGGTCGGGAGACAGGGTCGACCGATGAACGGACTCCGAAGGTCCTCATGGTGATGATCGATGGCTTTATTCCGGAAGTGATTTCCCTTACGCAGACGCCCGCGATGGATCAGCTGCTGGTGGACTCCGCCTGGAGCATGAAAGCTCGTGCGGAGAGCACGACGATCAGCGGATCGGGGTGGGCCACGTTCCTGACGGGAGTGCACTGGGACAAGCATGGAGTCCCGGACAATGCCTTTGCCGGCACAAATTTCGAGACCTACCCTCACGTTTTCGTTCTGGCTCGAGAGGCTCTGCCCGGAGTGGAGTTGGCCGGATGCCAGAGTTGGGAGCCCATCGAAGTGGGTTTGGTGGAACCGTCTCTTCCTGAGCATCACAGCTTTTATGATTACTACGAATACAGCGACGACTACTTCGATGAGCAGAGTCCGGATCGGTACTGCAGCGAGGATGTCGCGAAGTGGGCGGCGGAGAGCGATGCCGGCCTTTTTGTCCTGATGTTTGGAGACCCCGATGGGGTGGGGCATGGCTACGGGTACGGAGCGGAGTATCCCACCTATCAGGAGGAGATCAGCGAGGTAGACGGGTTTCTCATGAATGTGCTGCAGGCCATTGAGGGGCGGTCAACCCGAGAGCAGGAGGACTGGTTGATCGTGCTCACCGGTGACCACGCAGGAGAGCCTACACTGCATCACGGAGCCAACATTCCCAGCCATCGAGAGATGCCGCTGATCATCGGAGGGGACTCGGTGGTCGCAGGGGAAATTTGGCCGCCGCCCAAGGCGGCAGACGTTGTTCCGACGGTGCTCGACCACTTGGGAGTGGACCTGCAGCAGTTCCAGCACTGGGACCTCGACGGGCGGGTCTTGGGCAAGGAGAGTTCTGCCCGGCCATTTGCTGAGCTGCGAAAAAACCTTCTCTTCAATGGGGACGCGGAGTTTGAGCGAGGGTACTCGAATTATGTGGGCGTTCCCGATGCCTCGATTCCGGGTTGGAATGATCCGGGCTACCTGACCGTGATTCGCTACGATGCGCCCGACGGGTTTCCCCGAAGCTCGGATGCAGGACCAGAAGACCGAGGGGACGGCTTCTTTGCCGGGGGAGGGGTGAGCTCAGACACCCAAATGAGCCAGCGTGTGGATGTCTCAAACCTGGGGTTTGAGATCGATTCGGGTGTGAACTACACCCTCGGGGCCCATCTTGGTGGCTACGCTGACCAAGGCGATCGTGCCGTGCTCAGTGTGCGGTTTCTTGGGGAGAACGGGGAGGAACTCGGAAACGCTCGCGTGGGGCCAGTGAGGGCTGTGGATCGCGGTGGATCCACTGGTCTTCTCGAAAGAGAAACAACAGGGGTGGTTCCTCAAGGGACACGCCTTGTCGAGGCGACCCTCCAGATGCTGCACAGCAGTGGCTACAACGACGGGTACGCCGACAACTTGTCACTTGTGTTTTCAAAGTAGGAAGCGTGGAATTCGATCGAGCCAACGCCGTTGACCCCGCGCAGTCGAGCGTGTCGAAAGAACGCTGGGCTGCTGTGGGCCGTGCTCGAGGGCTTTTGGCTGTCGGTCTCTTGGTCTTCAGTGGTTCCGCGATGGCTCATGGCCTCTCCGAGTCCTCGAAACAGGTCGTCGCTGAGGGGGGCTTTGCTGATTTTGTTGGGCTGGGTGCGGAGCACATGATCGGTGGCTTCGATCATCTTCTCTTTCTCTTTGGGGTGGTGTTTTTCCTGCGAGGATTTCGAGACATCCTCACCTTCATCACAGCCTTTACGGTGGGACATTGCATTACACTGCTCGGGGCCACCATGGCTGGAGTGTCTGCGAATGCTTTTCTCGTGGATGCATTCATCGCCCTGACGGTGGTCTACAAGGGTCTCGAAAACCTGGGAGTGCTGCGTTCCTATTGGGGGGAGCGCGTCCCCAATCTCGTGTTCATGGTGTTCTTCTTTGGGCTGGTGCACGGCTTTGGGCTCTCCACCCGACTGCAGGAGCTGGCGTTGGATGAGGAGACGCTGGTTTCCAGCATCCTTGCGTTCAACCTCGGTGTGGAACTGGGGCAAGTGGCTGCCTTAGCGGTGATGCTTGGATTCCTGGCGACCTGGCGCAAGACGGCTGCCTTTGCCGCCTTTGGGCGACGGGCCAACCAGGCGTTGATTGCCGCAGGCCTGGCGCTTTTTGTCTATCAAATTCGGGGCTATCTCCATGAGGGGCATCCTCACGAGGGCTCAGAGAGCTCCCCCAATCCTCACGCGGACCATGGGGATCCCCATGGGCATGGAGCAGCAAGTTCAGGGGAGCATTCTGAGCTTCCAACCGCGGTCGCCGAGGAAGAGGTCTCTCAGGAAAAAGACCGCTCGCCCACGCAAGAACCGGCGCCAGCTCCAGACTTGAAAGAGTCGGAGTCTGAGGCCGGATCGGGGCCGAACGACGCGGTGCAAACTGAAGGGAAGACGCACTCCCACGGGGGGCACAGCCACACCCATTAGGCGGGTTCACGCCAGAACTCAGATGCTCCCGGAAGCGTCGAGCCCTGCGAGAACGCCATCGATCGTCCAGAAAGCGGTGTAGATCTCACCCTCGGCGATCTCCTCTCCCCACCACTGCTCGAGAAGCCATCGGTTGTTCCAGGACTTCGTGCGAATGGTCTGGTAGGAGAGTGTGATTGTGGTGTCTCGACCAAAGGCGCCATCGATCCAGTCGCCGAAGAAGAAGCCATTGAGAAGGGCCTCTGCATCGGTGTGGTAGATGTCGCGCAGGTCCTGAATGAAATCGGGGGTGATTTCGATCATGAGCTCGCCGAGAACGAAGTAGTCATTCTTGTGATCCTCGGTGCTGTCAATGGCCACCAAGGAGTAGGGGAGATCGAGAGTCAGGTGAGCCACCATGGCAACAACAACGGCACGCGTTCGGGACACGTCTCCGCGGTCTGCCAAGTAGTAGTACTGGCGCCATGCGTAAGACGGCTCCTCACCCATGAGCGCTGAACGGAGATTTGCGAGGTAGCGTCCTGCAAAGTCCACCACGATGTCGCGGCCCCACTCCTGGTCGTCGATCTCGCGGTTCTCGATGGCCTGTATGATCCGCCGGGTGATGTGGCGGTAGGTCGTCGGAAAGAGACCCCAGGGATCTCCGCAGGCCTCAAACACCGATGCCACACCATCGATGCGCTCGAAAGTGGAGTATTCGTCCTCGTTGTCACCCACGTTGGTCAGTTCGAGGATCTGCTCGGCGCCTTCCCACGAGACAATGGAGCCCGCACAAAGAGCGTTGTCTTCCGCGGCATCGCCCTCGTAGCGAGGCGTTGTGCTCTCGCGGTCGGTGTTGAAGGATTCGGTACTCTGCAGGGGTCCCATGGTCTCCCGTTGGAGATCATTGTTGCAGCCTGTGAACAGAGCAGTGGACCCGATCAAAATAAGAAAGGAGTTCATTGACTTCATTTTCAGTCTCCTGTGAGTGCTTCTTGCACTCGCAAAACCTATCATCTGTTAGGTTTTGACCAGATATTGAAGAACTCCTTTCCGTGCAAGGAAAAATGATCGACTTTGGACCTTTTTGGGTCGAGCGCGTGCCGACTAATTGAAGTCGTACGTGGTGCTTGGCATCAGCCGCCTTCTGTTCCAGCGGTACATCATGACGCCTGTCACAGGAAGCTCGCCGATGGTGTCCAGCCAGTCGCTGCACTCGTAGGCATCGTCATAGACCAGAAGGGTTGCGTTGGAGCTTCCAGAGCCTTGAACTTCCCACAGGCCCTCATCGTTGCAGCTGCTCCCGTCGACACTGCAGTCGTAATTCAACGTCGTGACGACGGCGTCGGTGAGCGTCACCAACACGCCCTCGTACTCCTCGCTGGCTGCCATGGAGACGGTCACCGGGGTGGGCTCCACCAAGCGTGGACCGGTTTCCTCATCACAGGTTCCCGTGTTCGCAGACTCGAGTACGGTGACAGAACCCGCCTGCAGCTGGGTCCAATCGTAGTATTCGCCCACCTCTCCCTCCACCTCGACGACATCGCCTCGAGTGACGTTGGGATTGGAGCTTGTGTACACATAAACACCGGAGTAGCCGGGGTTTGCGAGTTGTGAGGGGTCTTGCACGTTGAAGCCGCTGTCTGTCACGGCAGTGACGACCACCTCGGTGATGCGCACATAGTCTCCGGTCGACACCGTCCCCGTCTGGATGTCCACGATGGTGGTGGTGTCGGCCTCGAGCAAACAGACGCTCTCGGGATTGGCTTGCTCAGGACAGGCATCACACTCATCGCCTTTGGCGTCTTCATCGTCGTCCATCTGGCTGCTGTTTGCATCGAAGGGGCAGTTGTCCTCCTCGTTTTCCACCCCGTCGCTGTCCATGTCGGAGAGCAAAGGACTGGCATCGCAAGCGTCTCCCTCGCCGTCGCCATCGTGGTCGGGCTGAATGCCGCCATCAATGGGACGAATGGGGTTGAAGACCTGGGGACAGTTGTCCAAGTCGTTGGCGATGCCATCGCCGTCGGTGTCGTCTGCCGTGGAGATGCCAGTGAACTCCCCGGGGCGAGAAGGAACGCAGGTCGGCTCATCGTCGGGGGTCTCTCCGCAGAAGAAGGCCGCATAGTCTCCCGCAGCCTGATCGATCACCGTCTGGTAGCTGGCGCCAAATTCCTTTTGCGCACAGACCGCCATGGACGCTCCACAGACATCTACGGACTCACAGTCCTCACCGAGTCCAAGAAGCGTTTCAGACTCACCGTAGAGGGCCTCGCCGGCCCGGAGAACCAGCACAACGCCATCGGCTCGCGCATCGATAATGGAGCGGTAGGGCTCATGAGCGCTCCCATCAAAGACAGCAATGTCAGCAAGTAGACCCTCACGCAAGGAACCGATTCGCTCCTCGGTGCCCGTCGAGATCGCTCCATTGACCGTCGCCATTTCCCAAAGTTCGCGGTCGCTGAAGTAGTTGTCGTAGTGATCGCGGTTGAGTTGGTCTGCGCAGGCCAATTCGCGGCCGGTGTGGATGCTGCCGCTGTAGGTCCAGTCGGTCCCCAAGGAGAGGATTCCACCAAATCGATGGAAGGTCGTCACCTGGGCGGTGTGGCCGTAGAGGCTGATGTTGGAGCGCGGGGACCAGACCAACTGGGTGCCGTTGATGGCCATGCGGTAGTAGTCTTCGGTGGACAAGCCGATGCTGTGGACGTGAGCAGCATTCTTCTCGGTGTAGTCTTGAGCGCCGTCAAAAGAGGTGGAACTGCAGCGGAACTCCTCCTGAGCGTAGGAATCGATGCCCTCAGCAATATGAGGAATGTAGGCGTTCTCTTGCGCGATCTCGAGCTCGCTGTCTCTGTAGTTCCAGTTGCAGTTGGACTTGTAGTCTTCGTTGCTGTCTCCGAGCGGGAAGGTCTGGTTGTCGGCTTTCTGGATGTTGAGACCCTCGTTGGCCGATTCATCCAGGTTGCGCACCATGCCGTCCGCGTAGCCGCTTCCGACCATTGAGGTGGTGCCACCAATGATCATCCGAAGTTCGCCCAGCTCTCGACCCAGGCTGCTGCTGTTCTGGGGTGTAGAGAGGCTTCCCCGCCAGTCATGACGGTGATCGTAACGGGTGGCCCCGTGGTCAATTGGGGCGCCCTCCGTGTAGCCGATGTGGTCGTGTGGATTGATCAGGCCCGGAGAGACCACACCGTCTGGACAGGTCACGACTGTGGCGGCCAGGTAGTCGGCTTCTTCCGAACAGTCGCAGGAGGCGCAGAGGATTTCACCGGAGGCATCGATGAGCAACTCCCCATCTTGGAGAATGTCGTCCGGGACCAAAAGCGTGCCTCGAAGAAGAAGAGCTCCATTGCTGCCGGCACTCACATCGCACACACCGGTTTCGATCTCTCCGAGGTCATTGCCGCATTCGGTGACGCTGTCCGGGTCCACCGAGTCGCCGGTATCGGAGGGACTGTCTGAGCCGGTATCGTTTCCGGTGCCGGTATCCGAGGTGGAGTCTGATTTACAGGCTACGAGAGTAAGCAGGATGAGCAGAGCTGAGGCTTTCATGGCATCTCCCGTGATGGAATTGGGGCGTCCCTATCGCAGTTTCTGGTGCCGTGCAGGAAAGAGGCTCGCTTTTTACCGTCTTGCTTGCTTTCTGTTGGCGTCAGCAGGTCCGCTTGGACCGGTGTCCCGAGAGGCCTTGTGAAGACACATTTGTCTCCTTGTTGAACCGAAGTCGGGCAGCTGCAGAGAGCAAGCTCCGACGTCGGTGTGGGCCAGAATCAGGGAAACGCCCACGGCTCTTGAATGGATTGGAGTGCATTCAGAAGACTCTCACTCGATGGCTCGGTCCAAGTGGGTCCCAAAACTCCAAACCAGTCGAGTGCACCGTACTCTCGGTCGTCTGCTCGAGCCATGGTGCCGTTGACCGCCCAGTAGGCCCAGTCGATGTCTCCGGCAGCCAGGTAGTCGATGAACTTGGCGAACCAAGCCCCATTGAATCGATCTTCGACGGTACCGTCGCCAGCCTCGCCTG
>JAYXVV010000002.1:0-3956 GCA_036021505.1 Myxococcota bacterium
GCACCTGGCGAGGCCTGCTGGTAGAGCGTACCCGCCATCGGCGCACAAACCTCAAGAAATCCGGCCGGAAGACTCAATCCAGGCGTTGCCGTAGCGCCTCGCCCCTCCTGAACCTCACCGCAACGATACAGCACGCTGCCATACTCAACAGGAGTGTGAGCGGGGCAGATCTCAGCCGCCCGAACCGCCTCTCCTTGCGGTGCTCGAACGGTATGGCGTAGACCGGCACGATCAATGTGACCGACAATCTGACCGCCAACGATCATCTCACCCACCTCACAGCTCGGGATCCAGATCCCAATTCCGGGTGAGCGCACCGCGGCGTCGGTAAAGCTTGCAATCCAGTCCTTCATCTTCCCAGCACCTCAAGATCATGCAGGGACCAGATTCTGGGGTTCTTGACCCTCCGGTAGCCGGTGCTCTGATAAGAAGCCCCCACCAAGACCTCCAGCCATGCCCGAATTTCATCGGGTGGGACCAACTCGTCGACGTCCATGCGTGATGCTGCTGCTACGGGGTCCATGTCTTCTTCAATGCGGGAGGCGGTTCTCTGCATGCCCTCTTCGATTGCAGCTCGCTCTTCGGGATCCGCCGTTGCGATCTCGAAGTTGGCATCCAACTTGGAATTGTAGGCGGCGATGGCCAAGGTGCGCCCTTCCATCACCGCAAGCCGAGAGATGGGGGTCGCAAGCTGCAAGACCGGGTCGTAGGGCATCCCGGCCATTGCGTAGTACCCCGCCCCCGAACAGCGGCGCAGAAGCACCGTGAACATCGGTGTGCGGTTGGTCGAAATGCTGTAGATGAGTGACGAACCGTAGCTCAGCAGACCTGTAGCCTCCGCCTCAACACCGATGTCGAAGCCCGCGATGTCTTGCAGCCACACCAAGGGAATGCCGTCTGCATCGCAGGCTCGCGTGAAGGCCGCCAATTTGGCGATGCCCTCTTTGTAGAGGATCCCACCCGGGCGCAACTCCCCTGGTTTTTCCGGATGTTCAGTGAGCTCGGCATTGTTGGCGGCGAAAGCTGTCCAAAGGCCGTTGACACGACCCACGCCCACAACAACTTCCTTTCCGACGTTCGGAAGGACCTCGTGAAAGAGCGAGCCATCCACCAAACGAGAGAGGACCTGTCGAATGTCGTAGACTTGCCGGTGGTCGGCAGGAAAGAGCGCGTTGAGCTCACGCGTCGGCTCGAGCGGAGGTTCGGGGGCCACACCGTGACGGTAGAAGGACTCCGAACTTGAGGGCAGTCCTGCGATTTCATCCCGAATCGAGGCAATGCACGCCGCATCGTCCGGAACCCTCACATCCGCACATCCCGATCGATTCACATGGACTTCAGGACCACCAATGTCCAAAGAGGTGAGCTTGAGGTCCTTTGCGCCCTTGATCAAGGCCGCTCCAGCGATCACCATATAGGCGCCCTCGGTCATGTACACCCTGTCTGAAATGATGGGCATGTACCCACCACCCGCAATGCAGTCCCCGAAAACCCCCGCGATTTGGGGGACTCCAGCAGCCGACAACTCGGCATTCTTTTTGAAAATGTGCCCAGCACCCCGCGCACCGGAGAACGAACGCGATTGCTCCGGAAGGAAGAGACCGGAGCAGTCCACCAAGTACGCCACTGGAAGCCTCAATCGTAGAGCCACTTCCTGCGCTCTCTGAATTTTCTCAGGCGTCAGTGGCCACCACGCTCCGGAGGCCACGGTGTTGTCGTTGGCCACCACAATCGTCCAACGTCCATGCACTCGAACAAAGGCAGTAACCACGCCGGCCCCCGGCGCCTCACGCTTGGAGCCCGGAAAATCCCGGCCCCAGTTGACCAAGGAGCCCATGGGAAAAACACGACTCCCCTCGTCCTTTAAGGCATCGATTCGTTCCCAAGTTGTCCATTTCCCCTTGGCATGAACGCGCTTTTTGTACGACTCTCCCCATCCTGCCTTGGCCAGCGCAATTTTTTCCGCGACGCCTGCGTTCAAGCGAGAGAGGGTTTCCCGATTTCGTTCCGCATCCTCGGTCCCGATGGCGTCGGAGAGCGCGGAACCCAACTTTTTGAGCCAAAGACGTGCCACTGTCCTACGCCTCCTGCATTTTGGCGAGAGTCTGCGTGTCGTAATCCCCAGCACGGAAACCCGAGTGAGCAAGAATTTCGGAATGGAGGCCCAAGGTGGTGTGGACGCCCACAATCTCACAGCCAGCGATTGCAGTCTCCAAGGCCTTGATGGCGTCCTCTCGGGAATCGCCGTGAACGACTAATTTCGCAATCATTGAGTCGTAGTGAGGGGAAACGCTGTCCCCTGCTCGAAGATGGGTCTCTACCCGAATCCCCTCCCCCACTGGAAAACTGAACCGCTCAAGACGTCCGGGAGTGGGGAGAAAATTCCTATCGGGGTCCTCTGCATTGATTCGGAGTTCAATGGCATGCCCTCGAGCCGCTCTCCAGGTCTCCGGGAGTCGCTGGGTTGCTGCGACACGCAGTTGCCATTCGACCAGGTCGATTCCGGTCGTCATCTCGGTAACCCGGTGCTCCACCTGAAGACGGGTGTTCAACTCCATGAAGTACAGCTCTCCGCTGGGATCCCGCAGCATCTCCACGGTTCCAGCCGACATGTAGCCTGCGGCAGAGAGTGCAGCGGCGATTTTCTGACTCACCTCTTCACGCTGTTGTGGGCTCAACACTGGCGAGGGACTCTCCTCCAAAAGCTTTTGATGGCGTCGCTGAATGGAGCACTCTCGCTCACCCAGAACCAGAACCCTTCCGGTGCAGTCGCCGAGGACCTGAAACTCAATGTGGCGCCCCGCCTCAATCAGCTTCTCCATGTAGAGGCGACCATCACCGAAGCTCGCCAGAGCCTCAGAGCTGGCTTCGGCAAATGCCTCGGCCAGTTCAGCCTCTGCATAAACGCGCCTCATGCCTCGACCGCCGCCCCCGGAGGCTGCCTTGAGCAGAACCGGATACCCTATGCTTTTTGCCAAGCTTCGAGCAACCTCTACACCAGAGATGGGCTCGTCCGTCCCCGGTATCGGGTCCAGTCCCAGGGCCTTCATGCTGCGTCGGGCCTCGATCTTGTCCCCCATGGATCGAATCAGATGAGCTGGCGGGCCAATGAATCGGACGCCGATCGCCTCACAACGGGCTGCAAAGGTCGCATTTTCAGAGAGGAATCCCCACCCCGGATGGAGTGCCGAACACCCCGTCTGACGCGCCGCTTGGAGCAGTGCATCCTGGTCCAAATACGAACGAACAGGACCAATGCAAACGGTCTCATCCGCATCCTCCAGCCATGACAGGTCGCGCTCATCGTCGGTGTAGGCGGCTACCGCAGTGATCCCCAGCCGTTTGCAGGTCTTGAGCACCCGCACGGCCACTTCCCCACGATTGGCAATCAGGACTCTCCGAAACATCAGGCTGACAAGGCCTCTTGAACCAAACGCCGAGCCAAAGCCCCGTCCATCTCCCCTTTGTGAGCCCCCATGAGCGCACCCATGACGCGACCCAACTCCTTCATCTCCGTCGCGCCCGTCTTGGCGATTGCATCCTGAACCCACTGGCGAGTGGTGTCTTCGTCGGCGAGTTTGGGCAGAAACTCCTCAATGACAACAATCTCGGCAAGCTCCGCATCAGCCAGTTCCTGACGACCCGCCTGCGCATACTGATCTGCCGCATCTTGCCTCTGTTTCACCAGCCGCCGAAGGATGGCCTGCGCAGCCGCCTCATTGACGTCCTTTCCGCTTTTCTCAGCCTCCAAAAGCGCTGCACGAATCATCCTCAGCGCTCCGGTGCGGGCCTTGTCTTTGGCCAGCATGGCTTCTTTGAGGGCTTGGGAAACTTGTCCAGAAAGGGCATTGGCCATGGTGATTCTCCTTGAGGCCCCCTATCCCGCTGCTGCTTCCTCGTCCGCCTCAGGCGGACGCATGACACCAACTTTGAACACCAAAAGCAGCCCAATGGCG
>JAYXVV010000003.1:0-6175 GCA_036021505.1 Myxococcota bacterium
TGTGCCGAGTTCGTCCCCATCGGTCAGGCAGTCGAGATCGTCTCCATCGAGCCATCCATCCCCGTCGTCATCGGAGCCGTTTTCACAGTCGTCCGCGTCGGCATCCTCCACGGTATCGTGTGCGTCCTCGCAACCGGGGTCCGCAGAGTCGATGTAGAAGTTGCCGTCGTTGTCGATTCCATCGTTGCACTGGGCTGTTCCGTAGCCCAGCTCATCGTCGGTGGAAGACTCGCAGTCCGGGTCATCGCCATCGATGTAGCCGTCGCCATCATCGTCGATGCCGTTGCCTTGGCAGGTGCCTTCCACCTCGGTGCTGCCGGTGCCTGAGGAGCAAGCGGCATCTTCCGCATCGGTGTCCCCATCGCCATCGTTGTCGAATCCATCGTTGCATTCGGTGCTGCCGTAGCCCGATTCACTCGAACTCGACGCGCAGTCGGGGTCGAGGCCATCACGCCACCCATCGCCGTCGTTGTCCGCACCGTCATCACAAGAGGTGGACGCGGATTCCTCCACATCGTCCAGTGCATCGGTGCAGTCCGCGTCTGCGGCGTCGACATCGCTGTCGGAGTCGTTGTCAACACCGTCGTTGCATTCCGTGCCGCCGAGACCCGTCTCGGTGTCGCTGTCGTCGCAGTTCGGGTCGTCGCTGTCGATCCAGCCGTCCGAGTCGTTGTCGACCGCGTCGTTGCAGTCTGTGGTGGGATCGGTCTCATCCGTGTCCGATCCATCGTCGCATCCTGGATCCTCGGAATCGGTGTAACCATCGCCGTCGTTGTCCGAACCATCGTTGCAGGCGGCACTGGAGGTGCTCGGTCCCTCCGAGTTGTCGCTGTCGGAGCTGCACCCGGGATCATCCAAGTCAACCCAGCCATCGCCGTCGTTGTCGGTGTTGTCGGAGCAGTCGTATTGCTTCTCGTAGAGGTCGTTGGCATCGTCGCAGTCAGGGTCAGCAGCATCGATCAAGCCGTCGCTGTCGTTGTCGGCTCCATCGTTGCACTGGGTTCCGGACAGGCTGGTTTCTGTGCTGGTTGACGAGGTGCACTCCGGATCGGCCTCATCGGTCCACCCGTCCGAGTCGTTGTCGATGCCATCTTCGCAGCCCCCCGCCTCCGAGGTGTCGGCGGCAGCGGTACAGATGCTGTCTCCGAAATCGATCGAAAAGTCCCCGTCGTTGTCGACGCCGTCGTTGCAGGCTGTGCTTCCAAATCCAATCTCTTCGCTGCCCGAGGTGCAGTCGGGGTCGTCGGCGTCGATCCAGCCATCCGCATCGTTGTCCAAGCCATCGGCACAGAAGTCGTCCTCGGCCTCGTCGAGTGCGTTGTCACAGTCCACATCCGATGCGTCGATGTCTCCGTCCGAGTCGTTGTCCACACCGTCGTTGCACGCCGTGGAGCCGTAGCCGAGCTCGGTGGTCTCGCCGTTGATGCAGTCGGGGTCATCGGAGTCCGTCCAGCCATCGGAGTCATTGTCCAGGCTGTCTTCGCAGTCCGGGGCTTCGGTGTCGTCGCCGGCGGAGTCGCAGTTGACGTCGAACGCATCAATGCTTCCATCGGAGTCGTTGTCGATGCCGTCGTTGCATTCGTGAGTTGCCTCAAAGCCAGCGCCCTCCGACTCACCGTACTGGTCGCCAAAGCAGCCCAAGTCGGCGACGTCGGTCCAACCGTCTCCATCGTTGTCGAGGCCATCCTCGCACTCGTTGAGTTCCGAGTCATCCTCGGCGCTCTCGCAGCTGGGATCGGATGAGTCAATGAAGCTGTCGCCGTCGTTGTCGTCGCCGTCGTTGCACTGGGTGGTTCCGAGTCCAACTTCCTCCTCACCAGAGATGCAGTCGGGATCTTGCGAGTCAATCCACCCGTCGTTGTCGTTGTCCTCATTGTCGGTGCACTGAGGAGGAAACTCGGTGGACCAGGCGTCCTCGCACTCGGGGTCGTCGGCGTCAGTGAAGCCATCGGCATCGTTGTCGAGCTTGTCGTGACACTCTTCTTCCGTTGCACCACCTTCCTCAACTCCGTCCTGCACGCAGTTGGGATCGCCCTCGTCTACCCACCCGTCGCCATCATCATCGAGTCCGTTGGAGCAGGTGTGCCATTCTGTCTCGGAGGATGCGGTTTCGCACTCCGTGTCTTCGGCATCGGTCAGCCCATCGGAGTCGTTGTCGATGCCGTCGTTGCATTCCCCACTGCCGAAGCCGAGCTCCTCAACACCGACTCCACAATCGGGGTCGTCCAGATCGATCCATCCATCGGTGTCGTTGTCGACGCCGTCGTTGCAGGGGTGGACGGGGGTGTCCAGAAGCGCGAGACCCGAAACCGTCAGTTCAGTGACCTCTTCGGGGGTGAAAGCGTAGGGGCCGGAGAGTGGGGACTCGGCGAGGAGGGTGACGTCGTTCCAGGCCTGGGCCAAGAAAGTCAGATCGGGAGAAGTGCTTCCCGGAAGCAGTTCGATGCTCGGGATGTCTGAACCCGTCAGCGGAGCGGTGTAGCGCGCCTCGAGCTCCTCGTCGTCTTCGATCCAGTTGGCGAATTCCAGTTGGCCGAACACACCCTCGGTGATGGTGTCCCCCGCCGAGTTGGTGAAGGGGCTGCTGGGATCGATGATCAGCGCGAGACGGTTGGCCAGTTGGAGGAGGACCTGGGGATCATCGGCCTCCACTTGGACAATCATGGAGGTCCGGGTTTCGGGCTCGGAGCAGCCCAAAAGCAGAAGGGGAAGCGTGCTCAGAAAGGACTTCATGGAAGGGTCACCTTCACGTCGCCGTCAGGCGGTGGCTCGGGTTGATTTCCAATGACGACCACAGCGGTGGCAATGCCGGCTCCAGCACCGATTCCGCCGACGGTGGACCAAAATACCCAAGAGGAGGTCAGCGGTGTGCTCAGCGCCAAGACGGAGTTGGCCGAGTTGGATTCGTCAACGAGGCGGGCTTTGTAGAGAATCGTGCCTCCACGAGGCATGTTCAGACGAGCTTCAGCAGCTTTGAAGCCTTCCTCTTCGACGCGGAGGGTGTACACCCCCCGCTGGATCGGGAGAGAGACCTTCTTGCCGGAGCCAATCAAGTTTCCATTGACCCGAACCACCGCTGTCTCACTGCGGGTGTTGACGCGCAAGCGGCCACTGCTTTGAGGAAGGTTGACAGTGAGTTCGCCACGTCCCCCACTGCTGGTATCGACCTCCCGGAAGACCGTACCGTAGCCTGCTTTGGAGACCCGAACGCGATGAACGTCGCTGGAGATCCCGCGGAGGCTCAGCGGTGTCGTACCTGCAAGCTCGTCATCAATGTAGACCTCGGCGCCTTCCGGAGTCGAGCGCACTTCCCACTTGCCAGCAGAGGGTTCCAAGTCTTCCACGATGACCAGGTTGTCGCCTTGTTGGAAGCGGAAGGTACCGGTGGTGCCTTCGTGGACCTCTGCCGAGATGATGTAGCGGTGCTCTCCGGGAGGAAGGTCTGTCAGACGGATTGGGGCCAAACCGGCCGGCTTTCCATCAATCACCACTTCAGCTCTGCGGGGGGTGACGATGAACTCGACCGTTCCACCCCCCTCGAAGAGTTCGACTTCCTTTTTCGTCTTCTGGCCCTCCCTGATTTGGATTCGAGAGACCCAAGGGTCGTAGTACCGAGCGGCGACACGCAGGGAGTGTGTTCCGACAGGCAAAACCCCGAGGTAGGGCGTTTTGCCCACTTCGCGGTTGTTGACCCAGACGATCGCACCCTCAACGGTCGAGGTCACGGAGAGTGTACCGGTGCGTTCTTCCGCCTGAGCGGTAGGAAGAAAACAAAAGAGAACGAGAATGAGGTGCAAGAGCTTTTGCATGCGACGGAGAACTCCGGTGCCGTTACGACGCACAGCCGATCGCACCATAGCATAGGCAAAAGGGTGTTTGTGGGAGCAGCCTCATCGCCAGCCGATTCCGTCTCTTCCGCTGCCTGAAAGAATGGCAATTCCACCGCCGAGAAGGAGGGCACCACTGGCCCAGGCGCCCCACCATCGATAGTGCCCCTCATTGCCGGTAGTGGGGTAAGAATTCAATTGAATTTCAATAGTTTGTCCTGGAAGTACACGGACAACCTCGAGGCGCTGAGGCAAACCCAAGCCCTCGACGATCAACTTGTGATTGCCTGGGGGTACGCTGGAGACTTTGACGGTTCGGTTCGGGCTGAGGAGTCGGGCTTCTCCATTGATTTGGAGGTGAGTGCTTCCGTTTTCGAGTGCAATGTTTACGGTACCAGGGGCAAGAAGCAGCTCTTCGAGAAGCTCCAACGGGGCTCCTCCCCCTCTTGGAAGCGTGTGGGGTTCGGTGATCGAATTTCCCTCATCCGTGTAGAGGTGAAGAGTGGCGTGCTCACCGCCTTGATTTGAACTCACCGCAAGGTGCAGGAGGAGATCCACACCCAAGCGCTGGCGCGCCTGTTGCCAACATCGGTGGTCGGAACCACACTGCTCAACCAGCTGGGTGGTGCTGGAGCCCAGGCGACGACGAGCTTGTTCGTCTGACAGGAGCGCATAGGAGCGGCTCTGATTCACGAAGGTTTGGACTCCCGTACTCGTCTTTTGAGAGATGCTGGGATCCAGGCCCGCTTCTTCACTCACAGCGGTAGCGACGTGGAGAGGCTGGGGCCAACCGCCGGTATCTGCTGCGAAGCTGCCAAGAAGGAGGAGATTAGTTGACCAGTGGAGCAATTTGAGCCTCGATTTCTGGCTCGAGACGATCGCCTGTGGGGGCGCCGATGGAGAGCAGTCCACCCGAATCATCCACCACGTAGGTCATGGGAAGCTGCTTGACTTGGTAGCGAGTGGCCACCACACGGTGGTTGTCCCGGAGGACAGGAAACTCCAAGTTTGCAGATTCTACCCAGTCCGACATGGCTCCCAGGTCACCCTGGTCCACGGAGATTGCGAGGAATCGAACGCCTGCTCGAAGGTATTTTTTGGCGAGGCGATTGAGTGCGGGAAGATCGCCACCACCTTTGTCCTTCGTGAAGAAGAAAATCACAACCCCACGGGTGTTTTCATCTGCGCCTTCGGTAAGGTCGGTCAGACTGACGTGGTTGCTGCTCACCAATGCTCTTGCCGCAGCCTCGTTGATCGCGGGAAGCGAGAAGAGTCGGGCGGGTTCGCCCACCTGTACGTCGAGGGGGCTGCTGGAGAGACCAATCAATAAGGGAAGAAAGGCGATCACATTCATCTCGTTCTTAGCGGGATAGAATGAAGAGGGTAGCTGCCGGACGGCTGCACTTCAAGGATCAAGCGGTGAAGTTGCATCAAAAGCTAAGGGAATTGTCGGCAGCTTTGGCATCCGATGGGGGTCGGCTCTTTGTTGTCGGAGGGTGGGTTCGCGACATGTACCTTGAGAGGGCGCCTGGGGATGTGGACTGTGAGGTTCACCTCACCCGACCCGATCGGTTGATGCAGCTCTTGAATCAAGAGGGGTCCGCATCGAGGGTGGGGCGTTCGTTTGGAGTGTACAAATGGGCCATTGCAGGGAAGTGCTTTGACATTCACCTTGTCGAGTCGGAGCCAGATTGGAAACTGGAGGACAGCATTGAGAACGCCACGGAGCGAAGGGACTTCACCTGCAATGCACTCCTGTACGACCCGCTGACCGACCGGGTCATGGACCGGGTGGGCGGTGTCGACGACATTGAGGCAGGCCGTCTCAGGATTGTGAGTTCTTCGCGCTTTGGTGAAGATCCCCTCAGGGCCCTTCGCGGTCCCCGTTTTGCGGCAACTCTTGGTTTTGTGATGGACGACGAGGCGCAGCATCTGTGTCGCTCTCAGGTGTTGTCGGATCTTCCAGGTGAGCGAATCTGGGGGGAAATCCACAGGACCCTCACCGGTCCTTTTCCGGGGAGAGGCTGGGACCTCTTGGTGAGACTGGGTCTGCTGCAGCAACTCTTCCCGGACTGCAGGGCTCTCTGTGGGCCTGAGGTCGTGGCTCGACTGAGGTGGGTGAATGAAACGGTCGCTTCCATGGAGACACCAGGCTCGATCGTGGTGCAACTCGCCCTGGTTACACACGGCGCATCTCCGGAGCAGCTGAATCAATTCTTTGAACGGCTCCGGCTGGACCGGGTGGATGGGGTTTCCCTTCGTCGCACGTTGGGGGGGCTGAGGGAGTGGCTCCATTGGGTGGAGGCTCACGAAATGGGGGATGAGGCCATTTTGCGTTTGTCGGAGTT
>JAYXVV010000004.1:0-10642 GCA_036021505.1 Myxococcota bacterium
CGGGATCCGTGTAGGGAAGTGGGCACTCCTTCGAGTCGCCGCTCGCTCCCTCTTCTGCATCGGGAATACCGTTGTTGTTCGCGTCTTCTGGACAGAGATCCTCGTCATCTGAGATGCCGTCGTTGTCCGCGTCCTCCTCGGGGCAGCCGTCTCCATCCTGTACGCCGTCATCATCCTCTTTTTCATCCGGACAGGCATCCAGGCTGTCTGCAATCCCATCCTCGTCGCGATCGGCAATTTCTGCCGGAACGGCGGTCAGTTCAAGGGTCCAGTCGGCAGGGTTCTCGAGAAGGTCAAGAGTGAAGGAATGGGAGGACTTGGGAACTTGGACTGCAGCGGTGGGCTCGACTGCGGGAGCCTCTTCGTTTTGTTCTTCGGTTTCAAAAGCCTCGTCGGATTCCTCTCCGGTCTCCCCGTCTTGGCTTGATTCCTCAGCAGGCAGCTCGGTGGGAGCCTCGTCAGAAGCGGTGGGCTCAGCGACCTCTTCCTGGGCATAAGCAGGCACCTGTGCGAGTGCGAACAGGGCGACAAAAAGCATCCAAAATCGAGACATGAGGCGGTCTTCTCCGGGTTGATCCCTCTTGGTCTAATGGGTCAGAGGGGCGGGATCTACTCCTGCCCCCTTTGCTTTTCGGATCCACAGTCCGTAGCCGCCAGCTTGTTGAGCCGATGTCCAATCGTCGTCGAGGTGGACTGTGAGGGGGTCGTCCTCGGGCAGAAGCACGGTGTCGGCCACCTCGAAACTGAGGGGCCAGGTTTCCTTCCAATGGGGTGGCTTGTCGCTGTCGGCCAGGTAGAGGTGGGCCCGATTCCACAGCACCTCTCGGCCGGAGAGCAGGGCGATCAGGCGGTAGTCGGTCACGACCCGGGCCTCTGAATCCACGGCATCGATCAACGTTTGGAGTGCTGGGACTTCTCCTTCATTCTGCATCGCACGGTTGTCGGATCGACGCTGGTTGAACTGGTTGCGCTCGGCTCGGAAGCCGAGGAGGTTGCCCAGGACCAGCAGCACACACACAGCGGGCAGAGCCTTCTCTTTTTTCCGGATCACCCAGGCGGCTCCCAAAGTGCCTGCACTCGCAATCAGCGGAAGCATGGGGTTCTTCAGGTAGACCACAGTACCGAACACCGCGTGCCATTCCCTCTGAGCGTCGGTCATCAGCCAGTGGAGTGGGCCTGCTCCAAAGAGGAGTGCGGCAGGCTGAAGGACGGCTGCGGCGTAGCCGCCTGCAAGCGACTGGCCCCAAAATTCGAGCCGGTCGCCAGTGAGCTCACCGGAAGGGGACGGACCGCCCTCGCCGCTGAGGAGGTTGATGGGGTTGAAGTGGAAGAAAAAATTGTCTTTGAAGAGCAACAGGAAACCCAGCCAGAACACTCCGATACCGAGGATCCAGAGTCCCTCGGAGCGTCGTTTTCCGCCGAGGGGGAGGCCCATGGCCAAGAGGAGTCCGATGGAGGGCAGCAGGTAGGCGCTCTCTTCTCGGGCGGCGCAGCACAGGAGGGCGCCAGCAATCCAGGCGGCTCGTCTCTGTGCAAAAACACCCCACACCACCCAGGCCAGCGCTGGGATGAGGAAGACCATGGGCCGAAAATCGGCAATGGCGGCGGAGCGGGCGGGCAGCCAGACCAGCCAAGCAGCTCCGGCTGCCAGTCCAAAGAGGAGGCTTCCTGTGGCTTTTTCTCCGATTTTGGCGAGCGGCCAGGCTGTGGCAGCAACGGCTCCAGCGTTGATCCAGAGCAGGGTCGATGCACTTGGAGCCAGCATGTAGATTGGGAGAATTAGCGCGAGGATGGGGTGGAAGTGCACCATGCTGAAGAAGCCGGTGGGCTCCAGGAGGATGGGGGATGTCCAGGCATCTCCTTGGCTCGCATGAAAGAGAATCTGGTGAAAGAAGGCCAGATCTTGGCTCCACATGCTTTGGTGACTGGCGAAGGCTGCTTCTTGCTCGAGACCCCAGATCACCCAGGCCGTGGCCATCATCAGCAAAAGCAGTGGCTTTTGAAAGCGCTCGAGTGTCATCGGCCTTGCCCAGCGCCAAGTGTTCCATCGCTCTCCGGACAAACGTCTATGATTCGGCCTTCTGCGGCAGAGAGACCGCGGTTGAGGCAGTCAGTCATTCGTTGCCCACGGCAAGCGTTGAGCAGTGCCTCCCACCGGGCTTCCTCGATCGCCAACTGTTTGCAGTCTTCCCGGTCGGGGCTGTCGGCGCACTCCAGGGTTCTCGAATCTGGGGTTGCACAGACTGCGGGCCCATCGTCCCATCCCCAGCTGTCGCAGCCGCTGGAGTCGATGACCTGTCCATGATCATGGAAGGTATGCGGAGTGTAAGGAGCTTGGCGCGTCTGAACACGATGGGTTCCTCCCGCGACCACGTAGCGTACAGAGAATTCTCCGCTTGGCTCTCGGGCATCGAGTCTGGCGTTTCCGCTGGCTCGACACGCTCGGCCTTCTGCACAAGCCCAGGCGACCAGTTGCTCGTCGAGGCGTACCCACTGGCTGATCACCGCTCCGTAGTCTCGCAGGCCGGTCTCGGGGTTCATGCAGGAGTCCATGCTCCCGATGGGGGTGGCCTCATCGCTTGCACAGCGGCTGGGATTGGCGTTGTCGCCGTACACATAGCGGTGGTTGGCGGTAGGGCCGGCCACAGCGAGTTCGTATTCGGTGTAGTCGCAGAGTCGTCGTGGACCGTAGTGGCCGGTGGCGAGCATTCGGTCGAATTGGGCAGCATCCCAGGTGGTCATGCCGTCGGGGGGATTCGGGCCTTCCCCGGGGAACGGCTGCTGCTCGATGCAGAAGGCGTCCACGGTGACCTCGTGGGCCGTCACGATCGGATCGTTGAGATCCGTTTGAACCCAGCAGGCGTCTGCGCCCAGTGTCTCGGAAATTGCTTCCCCACAGCCTTGCTCCGGTCGATCCACAACGGTCATTTTCGTCGTGTCGATGATGCCGTAGGGAAGCGGTTCCTCCATGCCGGTGGTGTACTGGCCGCCCGAAATAAACACCATTCCTGGAGGACACGGTGCTGAGGACTGGGTCCAAGGCCCGGGTTCGCGGTCCAGAAGCGGAGCGGCGAGTTCGGCAGGAAGCTGCCTGGAAGGATGGGGTTGTGCCGCTAGGTCGGGGGACGCATCCGGGTCCGTGGACGACCCACAGGCGATTAGGAGAGCACTTCCCCAAGATAGCGCAGCGCAATTACCTCGCCTTGACCTGAGGCCTCGGCTTGAGACGCGGCGTCGATGATGTCGCTGGCGAGAATGACCCATTCACTTTCCTTCTTAGCGCTCTTCAGGGTCAGAAGGAATGCCCTTTGGCCTCCGGCAGCTTTCTTGAGGGGCTTGGCGGATGGTGGCGCCGGAGCAGGCCTCGGGGTTGGGCCTTGGCTTTTGAGGTAGGTCCGGTAGGAGGGAATCTTGTGGCGCTGGCGGAACATGCGCACAGCATCCGGGGAAACTCCAGCCCTTTCGGCAATTTCCCGATCCGGGACCTTTCCCACTTGGCTGAGGTAGGGGTCGAGTTTTGATCTTCGCTTCTTTCGCGGTGCCATGCAGGTCCTCGTGTGCCGAGCGCGATCCCTAATTGAGATCGTTCGGTTTGCAAAGGAAAGAAAACCGAAGGATTGGAGTCAAAAAAACGACAACGGGGCCTGTGCATGCACAGACCCCGAGGAATCGTTTGTTCGGTTTTTAGAGGCCGAACTTGTAATGCAACTCAAGGTTGCTGCTCATGGTCATGAATCCGAAGTCGCTCATTCCAGTCGTTGGGTTGGTGCCCACAACGTTGATCATGAGCCCGGTCCATGCGCGTACGCTGGCGTTGTCAAAGAAGCCCAGGTCCGATTGGAATCCGATGCCACCTCCGGCCGCCAAGCCCAAGTCTCCGGTAACGTCCGTTACGCTCACACCACCGCCGATGATGGAGTGAATGCCATCACCATCGCCATGCATCAAGTAGCTGAGGTCGACCGAGTTCAGTGCGAAATCGCCCATCATTGAGGCATCGAGCCCCACAACCAACTCCGTGCTGTCATCCAGGTAATAGGACACGCCCAAGTTGCTCGAGTTGCCAGTGGGGGCGAGCAGATTGGAGAGGTCATAGGAAAGGCCGATATCTGCAGCGGCAGCTGATCCGGTGAAAGCCAGTGCCAAACCAGTGATTCCGAGAATACGCTTCATGTTTATTTACTCCTTTTACGAGTCTGAAGAAAGTACCTACACACAAGCACTTTCATGTTCAGTTTTAGACCTCTCAAAAGCCTTGTCAAGTCAACGGCAAAGAAAAAAAACCTCAATAAAACTAAATGAATATGAATTCATAAATGTGCGAATTGGCTTTCGCGCCGATTCGAGGCAAAAAAGTGCCGTTGGAGTTATTTTTCGAAATTTTTCGCGGTTAAGTTCGCACTGCTGTGTAAGTATTTACGCACCCAAAAAAGAACCGAGATTTTTTTCGAACGTGCGATAGGAGGTCGTGGCGCGAACCCCGAATTGGGAGGAAATGGTGCCGATCAAGCGATCAAAAAACGGCCTGGCGTACACAGTTTCTGGCAAAGAGGGTGGTCCACTGCTGGTCTTTGCCAATGGATTGGGGGGGCTGCAGGAGTCGTGGTTTTACCAGGTCCGCGCTTTTGCAGACTCCCATCAGACGCTGACCTTTGATCACCGCGGCAATGGACGAAGTGCCTATCGGGAAGGCCCCGCCCGCATGGAAACCTACGTTGAGGACCTGATCGAGATTCTGGATGAGGAAGGGGTGGACTCAGCCGACTTCGTGGGAATCTCATTTGGAAGTCGACTCCTCCAGGTTCTCACGCTGCATCACCCGGAACGGGTTCGAAGTCTGACTCTCTGTGCCGGTACCGCAGCACCCGCCGACCCCACGGGTGGCTCGGTGCTCACTGGGATGGGAGGCATGACGGTTGAGCGGTTTATGAAGGAGTTGGTTCCGCTTCTCTTCGGTCCTGCCTATGTCCAAGCGAACCGAAGGCGGCTCGAGGCCTTTGCAAAAGGCCGGCTCCGTCGACCCACTGACCCGAGGGGATTGAGCATGCAGTGGGAGGCCATCTGTCATTTTGACTTCCGGGAGCACCTGGCATCGATTGAAAAGCCCGTTTTGATTCTGCATGGAGAAGAAGACCGGCTCACTCCCATTCGTGCCGCAGAGCAGCTTGCATCAGGCCTTCCAAACGCGACTCTGGTCCGCTTGAAGGACGTGGGTCACTCCCCCCAAGTCGAGGCCATAGACCGCTTTAATGCCGCCTTGTCGGACTTTCTCGGGGTGGGCGCCTGAGGCCAAGGCAGGAGCATCGGGTTAGGACCAAGGAGCAGGGGCTCGCATCTCGGGCTCGGGGAGGAGGCATGTCGGCACCGCCAAAGAACCCGAATGGACCCATTCGAATCGTGACAGCAGCGGCACTTTTTGATGGCCACGATGCAGCCATCAACCTCATGCGTCGTCTGATTCAGGATGCGGGCTGCGAAGTCATTCATCTTGGACACAACCGCTCCGTTTCCGACATTGTCGACGCGGCCATCCAGGAGGACGTGCATGCAGTGGCCATCACCTCCTACCAGGGGGGGCACATGGAGTTCTTCACGTACCTCCGTGAACTTCTCAATGAACGAGGCGCTTCGCACATTCGAATCTTCGGCGGTGGTGGCGGCGTCATTGTGCCGGAAGAGGCCGAAGCGCTGCACGCGGCGGGAATCAACCGCATCTACCATCCGGAAGATGGGCGAAGAATGGGACTCGAGGGCATGATCGCGGATCTGCTCAGCCAGTGTGATGTGGATCTCCTCGCGCAGGATCTCCCCGTTCTGGAAGACGTGGTTGCCGGCAATGTGGTGGCTGTGGCTCGGGCGATAAGCCTGGCTGAGGCCGAGGTGGAGAAGCCAGGAACTCTCCCGGAAGAGCTCAAGTCTGAGCTGCATGAGCAGGCCATGAACTCCACCGCCCCCATTGTTGGGATTACGGGAACCGGGGGTGCGGGAAAGTCGTCATTTACGGATGAACTCGTGCTTCGGATTCGAGCGGACCACCCCGACCTCAAGCTTGTCGTGCTCTCCGTAGATCCCACTCGGAAGCGCACGGGAGGGGCACTGCTCGGGGATCGAATCCGAATGAATGCGGTCTATGGCGAGGGCTGTTTCATGCGTTCCTTGGCCACTCGAGCCTCAGGAACGGAATTGACTGCATCGATCCACAATGCACTGGCAGTGGTCAAGGCCGCTGGTGCGGAGTTGATCCTTTTGGAGACCTCCGGCATCGGCCAAGGAAACTCAGCAGTGATGGAGGTTTCGGACCTCGCCATCTACGTCATGACCCCCGAGTACGGCGCTCCATCTCAACTCGAGAAAATCGACATGCTCGACTACGCGGACTTGGTCGTGCTCAACAAGTTTGAGCGACGAGGGGCCGAAGACGCGTTTCGAGACGTTCGAAAACAGGTTCGAAGAAACCGCAAGATCTTCTCTGGACCCGATGAGGCGCTGCCGGTCTTTGGCACCAGCGCCGCTCATTTTAATGACGCGGGGGTCAATGCGGCCTATCTCCATTTGCTGGACTGCTTGGCCAATCACTCGGAAAAAACTTGGGGCTCGAGGTTGTCCGTTCCAGAAAGCCGGGCGACCGGGAGAGCGGAGGCCGTCATCCCAGCAAAGCGAGTTCGTTACCTGGGCGACATTGCTGAGACCATCCGGAGCTATCACGACCGGTCGGAGAAGCTCGCGGAGAGCGCCCGGCGCGCCCAGCAGCTCCTTGCGGCCGCTGAGGAACTGGATGGAGAGCCCGCCGATATCCTGCGCCAGAAGAGTTCAGTCTATCGGTCTGAACTGTCCGATTCGGATCGCAGCATTTTGGATGACTGGGAAGCCGATGCCCAGCGCTACCGAGGCCAAGAGTTTGTCTACACCGTTCGCGGTCGTGAGATTCGGCAGCCCCTCTACACCGAGAGCCTCTCAAAGCTTCAGATTCCGCGCGTTGTCTTCCCACGCTATCGAGACGATGGGGAGCGTCTGCGCTGGGCTCGGCGGGAGAATGTCCCGGGTCGGTTTCCGTTCACAGCCGGTGTGTTTCCTCTGAAGCGAATCTCGGAGCTTCCCAAGCGGATGTTTGCTGGCGAGGGAGGGCCGGCGAGGACCAACCATCGCTTCCACTTGCTCTGCGAGGGAGAGCCCGTTCATCGACTCTCAACAGCCTTTGATTCGGTCACGCTCTACGGAGAGGATCCGCACGAACGGCCTGATATTTACGGAAAGATTGGAGAGTCGGGTGTCAGTGTCCCTCATTTGGACGACATGAAGATCCTCTACGGTGGCTTTGACCTCTGTGCCAAGACCACCAGTGTTTCGATGACCATCAATGGCCCGGCGCCCATACTTCTGGCCATGTTCATGAACACGGCGATCGATCAACAGGTGGAACAATTCGAGACCCAGAATGGTCGGATTCCCAATGCAGAAGAAGCGCTGAAAATTCGACAGCAGGCCATCTCAGTGGTCCGTGGCACGGTGCAAGCCGACATTCTCAAAGAGGATCAGGCACAGAACACCTGCATTTTCTCCACCGGCTTTGCTCTCAAGATGATGGCGGACATCCAAGAGTACTTCATCGAGCAGAAGGTGAAGAACTACTATTCCGTGTCCATCTCCGGCTACCACATCGCGGAAGCAGGAGCGAACCCCATCTCACAGCTCGCCTTCACGCTCGCGAATGGCTTCACCTACGTCGAGAACTACCTGGCTCGGGGAATGGACATTGACGACTTTGCGCCAAACCTCTCCTTCTTCTTCTCCAACGGACTCGATCCGGAGTACACGGTGATTGGTCGTGTAGCGCGAAGGATCTGGTCGGTCACCATGAGAGAGCGCTACGGTGCCAGTGAGCGAAGCCAAAAGCTCAAATACCACATCCAGACCTCTGGGCGATCCCTTCATGCTCGAGAGATTCAGTTCAATGACGTGAGGACCACACTCCAAGCGCTCTTGGCGCTCCAAGACAACTGCAATTCGCTCCATACCAATGCCTATGACGAGGCGATAACGACCCCAACGGAGGAGTCTGTACGACGAGCGATGGCGATCCAACTGATCCTCGCCAAAGAGTTTGGTTTGCTGAAGAACGAGAACGCCCTCCAAGGGAGTTTTGTGGTGGAGGAGCTGACGGATCTGGTCGAGGAGGCGGTTCTCCAAGAGTTCGATCGCATCGATCAGCGTGGCGGAGTTCTTGGTGCCATGGAAACCCAGTACCAGCGTGGGCAGATTCAGGAAGAATCCCTGTACTACGAGCATCTCAAGCACAGTGGCGAGCTGCCTATCATCGGCATCAACACATTTGAGGACCCCGAGACACTCGGCGAGGACTGGACTCCGCCCACGGTGGAGCTGCGTCGAGCCTCTCCGGCAGAGAAGGATGCCCAGATCGCTTCAGTTCGAAAGTTTCAGGAGTCCCACAAGGATGAATCGCCCGAAGCTCTCGATCGTTTGGAGCAGGTGGCGCTTGAGGGTGGCAACATCTTTGCGGAGCTGATGAATACGGTTCGTGTGGCCACTCTTGGACAGATTACAACCCGATTGTATCGAGTTGGTGGTCGCTACCGGCGCAACCTCTGATAGAAGAAGAGAATGTCGAACCTGTCCGCCAAAGTAGGGCCTTATGCCCTTGTTGAATGCCTCGAGTCGGGCAGTGCTGTTCAATTGTGGCGTGCCGAGCACGACGGTCAGGTGGTCGCTGTTCGCTTGGTCGTGGATCCCAACGACGCTTTCTCCATCGCTCGGTGGCAAGAGGAACTGGATGCACTGCAGAGGGCGGGAATCAAGAGCAGTCTCCCGGAAGTCCTTGCGGTCTTCGAGGACGAGAAGGCCTATGTGCTGGAGTGGGTCGGTGAGGCGGGGCTCGACGAGCGGATCGAAAGAGCGGTCTTGCAGGGAGAGGTTGCTTCCGTCGAAGAGGCTGTAGGGGTGGGTCTGAGCATTTTGGATGCCTTGTCCAATCTCGGAGAAGTCCATGGCGCTCTTCTGCCCCGACAGATTCGGTTCCGGCCAGATGGACGCGCGGTACTCTACGGAATGGGGTCAAAGCTGGACAGGGTTCAGCCGCGCTACATGGCGCCTGAGATGACGGGAGAGGGAGACATCGGTCTCCACACGGATCAGTGGCACACAGCCGTCGTTTTGTTTGAGTTGGTCTTGGGTCGACCCCTCTATCCCGGAGATTGGAGCAAAGCGTTTCGGTTGGCCTTGGATGCCAACAACACCGAGGCGCTCGCGGTACTTGAGGACTTCTCGCCAGCGCTGGCGAAGGCTCTGCATCCCGCGCTCCGCCACCAAGGGGCCTCGGGCTATGTCAGTCATGACGAGATGGCGTTCGCGCTGCAGAGTTGCTTGGTGGAGATCGAGACCCACACGCCCGTCCAGGCACCGGAGCCGATTGCAGAGGTTCCATCCGATCCCGCGATGCCTGTGGAGCCGACCCGCTCGACTGAGCGTGATGAGGAGGACGCAGAAGACGTTGCTTCCGAATCCTCCGAAGCGGCAGCTGACACTGAGGAAGAGCAGCAGGCTCAGTCAGAGGCTTGGGATGCTGAGCAGGAGGAGACTGAGGCGGATTCCTCGCTCGCTGCTTTGCCTGCGGAAGACGTCTCGGATTCGGAGCCTAACGAGGCAATTCAGGAGGGACCGCCCCAACTCGAGCGGGTCGAGATCGCTCCTCGGCAGACGACCCCTGCGGAACCCCTGGAGAACCCTGAAACGCAAGAGGGGCTGGTGGGGCCATTGGGCTATGGTCTCTCGGAATGGGAGATTGCAGCTTTTTCTGCCTGTGAGGGGGCGGACCCGGTGGAGCGTGGCAGCTGGTGGGTGGCTCGGGACGGAGCGCAGACCGAGTTGCCGGAGCCAAGGCTGAGCGAGCGCCCATCGGGTCACTCCGAGGAGGATGTGGAGAAGCCAGTGGCACTGCCGGAGCCTGTGATGCGCTCGTTGGACGATGCAGTTCGGGATCTGGATCCGATGGATGAAGAGGCTTGGCCTCTGCTGGAGGCCAGCAATCTGGTGGGCAGTCTGGGTGCCGCAGAGGAGGAGTCGGAGGAGCCCGAAGAGGTGGACCTCCCGGAGGGGTCCGAGACCGAGGATTCAGAGATCCAAGCGCCCGTGGAGCTGACTGCTGAGCAGATCGTGGCACCAAAACTGGAGGCTCCTGCGTCTCTGGAGGAGAAAGAGACGGCTGCCGAGGTGCAGTTCAATGGGCCAGTGGAAGCGGTCTTGGAGCCTCCCGTTCTCGATGAGCTTCCCCCGATACCCGCTCCTGCACCGGCTCGGATCAAGCTTCCCCCTGTTGAGGAACTCGAGTTGCCCGGACGCGAGGTGCTCACGGAACTGTTGGAGCAGGAGCAGAGTGAGGTCGCTCAGGACGAGCGCCTGGATCTCCCATGGGATCAGCCCGAGGTGATCATTCCAGCACCGCCGCGGAGCTTACCGGTCGCCCCACCCCCACCGGGAACACCCGACATCCTCTCTCCGAGGCGCCCAGCAGAACAAAGCCGTATGGAGCGTGTGGAGTGGAACAACGCCTGGCGACCCCAGCCACTCTCTGAACAGATCGCCCGAGGCGGCCTCTTGGTCTTGCTGGGTGCAGGAATCGCATGGGTGG
>JAYXVV010000005.1:0-23792 GCA_036021505.1 Myxococcota bacterium
GACCCATCTGGGCCACGCCGCCCAAGGTGCCCTGCGGGTGAGGGAACTGCACCGCAAAGGTGGGACGTGCCGACTTGAAGCCGGTGGTGTTGATGTTGGCGACGTTGTCACCAATGACAGAGATCGCGACGGAGCTCGCACCGAGGCCGGAGGCCCCAATGGAGAGTGCTGAGAACAGGGACATGAACCACTCCAGTGACGTAGAACTGCATCAGGTCGATCAGCAGTCAGAGCTTCCTTGGAGGATGTCCTTGGTCCAGCTCATCTACATCGGGTCAAACGGAAAGATCGGGGTGGCTTGTGTGGAACTCAACGGCTCGTCTCGTGAAACCTAAAGAAAAATCTTTTGTCCACACCGGTTTTCTCTGTGAAGCCCGTGAAGATTTCTTTCCAAAGAGCAGGATCTACGTGTGTTTTTAGATTGGAAGATCAGCGGCGTCGAGGGCTTCGGCGGAGGTGCCGAAACGCAGCGCTTGGAGGACCTGCCGGAGAGGACGTTTGCTTTTTCCATGAATCTCCCGGAAAGCCGACACCGCCTCTTCCAGGCTAATCTGCGTCTGCAGCCAGGCTGCAAAATCCCTCCCGAATTCATCGATCGGCGCACTGGGTTCCCGCGGGAGGCTGTGGAGAAATCGAGCCACGCCCTCCCAATCATCGAAAGGGGAGAGAGCGGGTAGCAGAGCCTCCATCGCTCGAACGGTGGTCTCGGAGTGAGCCAGTGGAAAGCGCAATTGAAGCAGCTGAGTCAGTCGGATTGCGGTTTCCAGCGGGAGATCCAAGGTCTGACAGAGACTCAGGAAGCGTTGGACAAGGCCATGAGGGCGCGGGGGGTGCTCATCGAGCTCGGCGATGTTGATTCCGAGTGCCCGAAGGTCCTCGATTGCATCGCGTTTTTCTTTCCACTTTTGCGGGCTTTCCCCTCCCAGCACTTCAAGCAGTCGCCAGTGCTGTTCCGGCGTGACGTCATGCCGCTTGAAGGTTCCAAGAAGGGTTGGTGAGATGGCGTCCATGGCTGCCTGAACATCGCCTTCTGGCAGCACCGTTTGGAGAATCTGACCCGCCGTTTCACGGGCTCCATTTCTCGGTGCAAGGACACGGGCGGCGCGAGGGCTTCCTGGGTCCTCGAGCAGCCGAGGAATCTCCCTCAGGCTTCGAGCCAGTCGGCCAGCCCCGGCCATCTCCGCTCTCCGGACACGGTCAATGCGGGGATCGCGCTGGCGGACTTCGGGGAGAAAGATGGTGGGTACTCCGACGTACATCAGCTCATAGAAGCTGTGGTAGCCGCCCGCGCTGACAGCAGCATCCAGACCGGGAAGCAGTTCCATCGGCAAGAAGTGGTCCGCATAGCTAATTCCTGGCTCGTGGATGGGAGGGCCCTCGTAGCCGGGTCCTGCACCGATGACGACGTGCCAGCCTTCCGACTTGAGGCGCTGAACCACCTTGAGGAGCTCCTGGGTACCCCCGTCACTCTCACGACCGCGAAGAGTCACATAGACGGCTCGTTCGGATTCGATTCCAAGCGCTTTTCTTGCCTTCTTTCGACTCAGGAGTTCCTCTCGCTCCCGAATCAGTATGGGAGAGTTGCTCGCCGCCTGAATTCGTCGATTGTACTGAGAAATGAGGTTGCCCTCGGTAGGGACGGCGACGTCGCTCAGTGACAGTTCCTCTTCGGATTGAATCAGGATTTTTTTCTTGGCGTACTGAAGGGCCTTGCCGAGCTCTCGCATGCTTCCCTCGGGGTGACCGTCGACAATGAGGATGTCGGGAGACAAGCTCGACATCAAGGATTGAATCCAGACCTTTGCCGTGGTCATGTACCGAACTTCCTCGAGTCCTGCCTCACGCAGACGCTCTCTCGAGGGGAAGCTGATGGCACAGAGGCCCTCCCGCTGTGCGAGGGGATCCGCTTCCGATGAAGTGATGACCCAGGCCTCGCATCGGACTCCAAGGTAGCTGCAATAGCGTCGGATCCAGCGCAGGAGCGCCAGCTGCCGCATCAGCGGTCCCATCCATCGCCCGTTGAGGGCATAGGAGACGATTCTCAGACGATTCATGCCAGTCCTTGTGCCAGGAGCCTCTCAGCAGCCATGCCGTCTCCATTCTTGGATCCTCCCTCCTCAATGTCAAAAGCCCTTCCGACCGACAGTCTTGTGTCATATCCGTCAAAGTGATATTTACAATTTCGTCAACTACGGGGAGTGAGGCATGAGTTCAGCCGAGACGGACGTCCTTCATCAGTCATCGGTTCGGGAGGCGCTCCCGGACTGTGCATCCGAAAAAGATTTGCGCTCGCTTCCAATCCAAGAAGTCGGTATCAGCGGTTTGTCCTATCCCATCTCCGTTTGGGATCGCTCGGGCAAGCTCCAGCATACCGTAGCGGAGATTCAACTTGCTGTGGCGTTGCCCTCGCAATTCAAAGGCACCCACATGAGTCGTTTTGTGGAGGTTTTGGGCGAGTTTCGAGGTGAACTCTCTCTGGCCACTACGCCGGATCTTTTGGCTGCCGTGCAGAGGCATCTCGAGTCTGAAGTGGCGCATATTGAGGTGGCGTTTCCCTACTTCATGAATCGAAAAGCACCGGTATCCGGTGCGGAGTCGTTGATGGAGTACTGCTGCAAGTTCAAGGCAACGCGAAGCGGTGAGGATCTTGATTTCGTGTTGTGTGTCGAGGTACCGGTCACCACCCTGTGTCCCTGCTCCAAGGCCATCAGCCGCTATGGAGCCCACTCGCAGCGGAGCCTTGTTCAGGTGGAGTTGCGCTTTCAGGAGATGGTGTGGATTGAGGAGGTCGTGGAGGCGGTGGAAGGCTGTGCTTCGGCTCCGCTTTTTGCCCTCTTGAAGCGAGAAGATGAGAAGTTTGTGACCGAGACGGCGTATGAAAATCCCCGATTCGTGGAAGATCTGGTTCGGGAGGTGGTCCTTGCCTTGCGCGGGCTGCCCGGTGTGACTTGGCTCAACGTTCGTGCAGACAATCTCGAGACCATTCACAAACACCAGGCCTTTGGCGTCATTACTTGGCCCTCCGAGCCCGAGCCGTCGTCGGCTCCAGCGCGGCACACACCCTCCGCCTCGAGCCCAAAGGAGTCCTGGTTTCGGCAACAGCGCAGCCTGCGAGGTGAGAGTCAACAGCGCATCGCTGACGCCATCGGGGTGTCCACTTCGCTCTTGTCGCGAGTAGAGCGCGGGGAGCGGCAGTTGTCGGAGGAGGCTCTGGAGCGTCTTGCGCAACACTGGGGGCTTTCGTCGGAGACGGTAAAGCTTCGCGGAGGGGTTCTTTCGGACGCGCTTCTGACCCAGATCCAGGCTCGTCCGGAAGCCTTTCTGCGGTGGGTGGAAAGCAGCTGAAAAGCGCATCGACTTCCGTTGATGGGCGTTAAGAGGCAGCGGTGCATTTTGCCTCGATCGACTACCTGATTTTTCTGCCTTTGGTGGTGTTGGTCTATTGGGGCCTGCCTCGTTCGAGTCGCTTGTCTTGGCTTGCCCTGGCTTCCTTGGGTTTCTATGCCTCCTGGAACTGGGTGTATTTGCCCTTGCTTGTGGCAACCATTGCCTTTGCATGGATGGGCGGCCTGTGGATGGCGAAACTTCGGCGCTCAGGCGGTGTGGGCCTCTCATGGGTGGTCCTTGGCCTGCTGCTTCCCCTGTTTCTCTTCAAGTACGCCAACTGGGTGGCTGCAAGTCTGGAACAGGTGCTTCCTGTTCGACTGGGACGAATTGATGCGGAGCTGCCCTTGGGCATCTCTTTCTTCACCTTCCAGGCCATTGCGTATGTGGTGGACATCCGTCGAGGTCGCGATGCGGAGCGAAATCCCGTTCACTTCGCCTCCTTTCTGAGCTTTTTCCCCCAGCTCATCTCAGGTCCTATTGTTCGGGTTCAGGAACTTCTTCCGCAGCTCAAGGCGCAGCCCTGGCTGCAGCCGGGGGATGTGGGTGAAGCGCTGTACAGAATTGGAATGGGGGTCACCAAGAAACTGGTCTTTGCCGACAGTCTGCGTCTGGGCATTGTGTCTCCAGTCTTCACCGACCCCAGTCAGTTTACGGGGATTGAAATCGCCATCGCACTGTACGCCTACACCCTCCAGATCTACTGCGATTTCTCAGGCTACATGGACATCGCGATTGGTTCCGGTCGGCTCTTCGGCTTTCGGCTTCCGGAGAACTTTGATCGTCCTTATCAGGCCACTTCCGTGGCGGAGTTTTGGCGTCGATGGCACATCACACTCTCCAATTGGGTGCGGGACTATGTGTATTTCGGCCTTGGTGGGGCACGAACCGATCGCGAGTGGAAGGTGTACCGCAATCTCATTTTGACCATGGTGGTCATCGGACTTTGGCACAAGGCCTCGTGGACCCTTGTGCTCTACGGAGCGCTCCACGGGGTGGCTCTTGGAATCAATCGTTACCGTCGAAAACGCTCCGGCCGTCGACCCGGAGCCTCCTTGTCGAGTGTGTGGGGGTGGGGTTGGCGCTTCCTTCTCACCTTCCATTTCATTGTGCTCGCACGCATCCTGTTTCGCTCCGAGAACATGGCGATGGTCGGTGAGGTTCTTGAGGGCCTTACAGGCGCCTACACCCTGGCACCGCGGTTCTCGCCGCTCGCAATGGGGCTGCTTGCCTTGGGCTTCTTGTTGCACTTCAGTCCCCTGCGTTGGGATCGTCGCCTGAGCGATGTCTTTCGCCGAGGCGGTCCAGGTCTTTGGACCCTTGGTTTGTCCGCAGTGGCTGTCGTTTGTATTCTCTTCGGTAGCGAGCAGGCGCTTGCTTTCGAGTACTACCAATTCTAGTTCATCCCGGTTGAACCGTGCTGACTTCTCCTCCCACCCACCGTCGAGAACTGAGAGATCTGGGGTTCTTTTTGCTGCTTTTTGGGGCGTTGGCAGCCGAGACCTTTCTTCTTCCTCAGACGGCATCGGTACGACCCTGGGTCGAGGGCGAGCGTCTGCCTCTGGTGGGTCTTATGGATTCGGAGCCCCAGGAACAGCTTGCTCATTCCAATTCGGAGATTCCTGAAAGAACGCCGGCCGTCTATGTGGCTCTCGAGCATGCGGAGCGACTGGGTTTCTTTTTTCAGGGCCTCCGTGAGATTGAGGAAGGCAAGGACCGGACCGTACGTGTGCTTCACTTCGGCGACTCCACCATCGCCGCAGACGGAATTCCCGGGGCCATTCGGCGGCGTTTGCAAGCACGATTTGGAGACCGTGGACCCGGGTTTCTTCCGCTTCATGTGGACACACGCTGGGTTTATCGTCCGGGTGTCTCTCGGTTGACCTCGGGAGAATGGGAAACCTGGAATCTGACCCAAGGTGGGGCTCCTCACCGCAGATATGGCCTCGGAGGAAGCCCCTCTCGGCTCACAGGCCGAGGGGGAATGGAACTGGTTTGGAAGGGGCTCGAACCCGCCTCGCCACCCCTCACTCAGGCGACACTGCACCTCCAAAAGCAGCCGGGAGGAGGAACGGTTCGGATCCGATTGGACTCCGGGGAGCCTGTGGAGATCGCGACGCGGTCGGAACAGGTACAGGACCATCGGGAAACCTTGACGGCATCGTCGGGTTTTCAGACTGTAGCGATCGAGTCGCAGGGCAATGGACCGGTTTCCTTCTACGGAGTGGCCTTGGATCGGGGAACGACGGGGGTGACTTGGGAGACCCTCGGCGTTGCGGGGTCATCCATTGGTTCGATGCGTCGGCAGAATCCTGAGCACCTCCAGTCGGAGATCGCCGCACGATCCCCGAGTCTCCTGGTCTATCAGACGGGAGGGAATGCCCTGGGCTACGACAGCTTTAAGGAGGGCGACGGAGAGGCCTTCTTGGAGCAATATTTGAACGTGTTGGGACGACTTCGCTCAGGTGCACCTGAGGCTTCCTGCTTGTTGGTTGGACCCCTCGACCAAGGGATTCGGGTCCGCGGTCGGGTGGAGTCGAAGAAGGATAGTCCTCGGATGATCGGGATTCAGCGGGCCGCTGCGGATGCGGCAGGATGTGCATTCTGGGACGCTCGAGAGGTCATGGGCGGTGAAGGAGGATTTGCCCGATGGATGGCGCATGAACCCACGCTGACCTGGACGGACCTGATGCATTTGTCCCAAGAAGGCTCTCTGTTGGTGGGAGAGCGTTTCGCTGACGCTCTGCTGCAGGCCTATGACCGAAGCGGGACGGTGGACTTGGTCGAGTCCGAGGAAGGTGGCCCATGATCTTTCGCAAGCTGGCGGTATGGATTCTTGGACATCGTTTCGTCACGGCACTGGCCCTTTTGTTGGGTTCGGCGTTGTTGTTCTCTGGGGTTCGCAATGTGGTGGTGGACTTCAGCGCCACCGCATTTTTTGCAGGGGAAGGCGAAGATCGGCAGACTCTGGATCGGTTTCGGGAGTTCTGGGGTACCGATGACAAGCTGGCTGTGGTCTTGGTGGATGGAGGGGAAGACACTCTGCTTACGGCCCCGAGACTCTCCAAACTCAAAGAGCTGACGGAGGCGATCCGGGCGACGGATGCGGTCGATCAGGTCAGTTCGATCACAGACATTCCCAAGTTTCGTGTGCAGTTTGGAAATCCTGTTCCCTGGGGATTTCTCACGGATGTGCCGAAAACTGACGAGGCAATTGACCGCTGGCGTGAGGGCTTGGTGTCCAATCCCTTTCTGGTGCCCGGGTTGTTGTCCGAGGACGGCAGTTTGGCGTCGATTGTTCTCCAGCTCTCGGGCGATGTGGATGATGTGGTTGCCGTGAGACAGCGAACGGCCACGGTCCGCGGCGTGCTCTCTGATTTTGATGGGGAAGAAGGACTGACGGTGGTGCTCTCAGGGGTCCCTGCCGTTCGATCAGACATCGGCGACATGATTCTCCAAGAGCAGATCCTTTTTGTCGCCATCGCGGGCTTTCTGATGGCTTCGCTGATGTTCCTGCTGTTTCGCAGATTCTATGGCGTGGTGATTCCACTGGTCTCCGCGCTGACACCGTGTCTGTTGGTCTTTGGGATCATGGGGTGGATGGGCGAGCCAATTGGGCTTCTCAACCAGGCCTACTTCACCTTGATTCCCGTCATTGCCATTGCAGATGCAATACACCTTGTCAGCCGCTTTCGAGAGGAGTTTCAACGGGGTCTGGATCGGGGTGAGCCCCCGGATGCTTCCTTGAGAGACGGGGCCATCAAAGAGGCCTTGACGCACATTGGGGCAGCCTGCTTGTTGACGACCATGACGACCGTGGTGGGATTTTGCTCCTTGATGACGGCTGAAATGCCGGTTTTGAGGACTTTTGGGCTCTACGCGGCTGTCGGAATTGCCTTGGCCTATGTGAGCGTCCTCTGTTTCATTCCCGTGGCGCTTTCTGTGACGCAACCTCGACTCGAGAAAGGGGCTCAAAATCCCTCCAGTCCGATGGATTCGGTCCTCCGGTTGTGTGGTCGGGTCACTACTCGGCGTCCCTGGGCTTGTCTTGGGGGCACCTCGCTTTTGATCGGTCTGAGCATTTGGCAGGGCTCGAGTGTCGTGGTCGACAATCATTTGACCGGAGTTCTCCCCCACGATTCTCCGACGCACCAGGCCAATGTTCTGGTGGACGAAAAGATGGGCGGGGTCATTGGGGTGCGTTTTGACCTTTTTGGGGAAAAAGGGGTCATGGTCGATCCAGGACTGCTCTCCAACCTGTTGGAGTTGGAGTCGGATTTGGAGGTCTTGGAAACGGTGAGAGAGGTCCACAGCCCGGCATCGTTGATCGCCTATGGGGCAACGGTGTTGGGTGGCCCCTATGCCATTCCCAACGCCTCCAACATCCGGAGAGTGTTGAACCTGGACCCGGAGGGGGAAGCCTCCCAGCGTATCCTCAGCAGCGAGTACGACCGCGCACAGATCATCGTTCAAGTTCGGGATGTGGGGGCCAATGCCTTTCAAAGCCTGGTAGACGAAATTACGCCGCAGGTAGAGGCGGCTCTGGTGGACTATGGCGTGGAGGTCTTTGCCACAGGAACGCCCTATGTAGCCTATGCAGGGATCAACAGAATTACCGCCGATTTGAGGACCTCCCTCCTGACCGCTTTTGCTGCGGTGACTCTTCTGGTGACCCTTCTGTTTCGATCTCTTCGGGTCGGTATCTTGTTCCTTCCCGCGAATGCTTTGCCCTTGCTCTTTGGCTACGGCTTCATGGGCTTCATGGGGTGGCCTCTGGAGCCGACAACAGGCGTGGTGTTCACCGTGGCCTTGGGGATTGCGGTGGACGATTCCATCCACATGATGGCCCGATTTCGAGAGGAACTGAACAAGGGACTCCAGGTGGCAGAGGCCATCGAGGAAGCGGTGCTTCGGTGTGGTCGTGCGGTCACGGTGACCACAATCGTGCTGGCCTGCGGTTTCTTTGTGAACGTGCTCAGCAGTTTCCCGTACACCCAAGCTTTGGGAGGCCTGGGTGGACTAGTGATACTCTCGGCACTCTTCTGCGATCTCTTGGTTCTTCCACCGTTGTTGATGCTGTTCTACCGAAAAGCAGCTTGAGGAGTTGGACATGACGGATTCGACACACTCAGGAAGCAAGTCGCCCGAGGTCGTCTCCGGTTCCGGAACGGTCCCCGTCCTCGATTTGGGCCTCATCGGCAGTATCTTCCATACCAGTCCTGACTTCTTGGTTTGTCTCGATGAAGAGGCTCGGGTCACCTACATCAATCAGATTTTCTCGGAGCACGGGGATCCAAGCATCTCGCTGGGCGACTCTTTCTTTGATTCTCTGACTGCGTCGAGCCACGGTCAGTTTCGAGAGGCGATGGCTCAAGCAAAAGATGGCGGGGACGTGGATCCGGTTGAAATCCAGATGCAGCAAGGGGTGTGGCTGCAAGTCCGTCTGTTCCCCGTTTGGCAGGAGGAGCAGTTCGACGGCTACGTTCTGGTTTCATCGGACATCAGCAAGTTGAAAGACAACCAGCAGCGTCTTGAGCGAGAAAAGCGGGATCTGGAAGCTGAAATTTCGATGCAAAGCGCGACTCTGGCCGAGGAGTCCGAGCGCCGGTTTCGACTGGAACAGCAGATGGTGAATTTCGGCAGGCTTGAAGGGCTTGCAAACCTCGCAAGTGGGGTGGCTCATGAGTACAACAACCTCCTCTCCGTGATTTTGGGAAATGCGGGGCTCGCACAAATGTTGCTTCCCAGAGACTCCCCGGCACGAGAGGCTATCCAGCATCTCGAGACCGCTACCCTTCACGCCGCTGAACTGACAAATCAGCTGCTGACCTACTCCGGTTTTGCTCGCGTAAAAACCGAGCGCTTGAATCTTTCACAATGTGTCAAGGAGTTGACGGCTCTGATCGAGGTGGGTCTCAAAGAAGGGAGAACGTTGGATTTGTGTTGCGATCCCAACCTTCCTCAGACTCTTGGTGATCTGGGTCAGATCCAACAGGTTTTGATGCATCTGATTCAGCAGGCCTCCAGCAATCTCGGCGGTGAGTCGGGCACCATTTCCATCCGCACCCGCTCCGTGAGCCTCGGAAACGCAGAGCTCAATGCATGCGCCTTTCGTTTGGGGCTTGAACCCGGGGTCTATGCAGCACTTGAGGTGGCGGATCAGGGCAGGCGTTTGACGGAGGAGGAAGTCACCCATTTCTTCGACCCCTACAGCCCCCATCGATCTGCTGGAACCGGCATGGGGATTGCGGCTGTTCTTGGAATTGTTCGGAGCTACGGCGGTACCCTCATGGCGGCCTCAGGTGAGGAGGGCAACCGCGTCAGTTTGTTCTTTCCTCTCTTCCCTGACAGCGATGCGGCGATCGAGCGAAACGATGCACCCATTCTGCTTGTCGACGATGAATTCGCCGTCCGCGTTACGGTGGGCAGCCTCTTGAATCAGTTGGGCTACCAGGTTGTGGAAGTGGCCTCAGGCCAGGATGCTGTGGACCACCTGTGTCTCGACGAACACCCCTGCACACTCATGCTTCTCGATGCCAACCTGGTGGGGATGTCAGGAGTCGCGGCTTTTGACGCGGTGAGGAATCGTTACCCTGACCTGCCGGTGGTGGTGATGTCGGGAGCTTCAGAGCGGCGCACGCTGAGTCAGTTCAGGGGGCGAAACATCTCCGGTTTTCTCAAGAAACCCTTTCGATTTTCGGATCTGAAGGGGGCCGTGGAATCTGCATTGGAGTCGTCATGAGTTTTGAAGGACGAAGAACGTTGGGGCAAACCGACCTGTCAGTGAGTCCTTTGGGAATCGGATCGAGCTATGGCATTGGTGCTTCAGCGATTGAGGCGGCCTACCATGAGCAGGGCATCAATCTTCTGTATTGGGGATCCGTTCGACGGGCGGGGATGAAGCGTGCAATCCGCAATCTCAAGGCTCAGCGGGATGATTTGGTTGTTGTTCTGCAGAGCTACGACCGCTCCGGTGTCATGATGCCCTTTTTCCACAAAAAGGGACTGCGAGATCTCCAAATTGACCATGCCGACCTGTTGCTTTTGGGGTGGTACAATGCGGATCCGCCGAGGCGCATTGTCGACCAGGCTCTGGCTCTGAAGGAGGCGGGTCTCGTTCGCTACATCGCCATTTCGGGGCACCATCGTCCCTATCAGGGGGAGTTAATGGCGCGCCAAGAGTCGCCTTTTGATGTGGTGATGACCCGCTACAACGCGGCCCACCCCGGCGCCGAGCAGGACATTTTCCCGCATATTCCCGACAACCCCCGAGGATTGATGGCCTACACAGCGACGTGTTGGGGCCGCCTACTGGATCCCGACCGGATGCCAAAAGGAGAGCAAGCAATGCGTGGCTCGGAGTGCTATCGGTTTGCACTGAGCTCCCCCCACATCGATGCCTGCATGACGGGACCGAAAAATGAACAAGAGCTTCTCGAAGCACGAAAGGCCCTGACCGATGGCCCCCTCACACCTGAAGAGATGGAGAGGGCTCGTCGAATCGGAGCCTACGTGCACGGCTGAAACGGGGATCAGCGCCGGTCTTCTTGAAGCTCCCGGCGGTCCTCTTGCAGCTCTTGCTGGCTGTCTCGAACCTCACCGCGTGCAAGCTGCTGGAGCTCTCGCAAGAGCTGTGACTTCTTCTCGTGGAGAGGACGACGTGCTTCGCCGCTGTCGAACTTGCCCTGGATTTGCCGGAGTTCGCGAGCAATCTCTCGGAGTCGTGCTCGGTCGCGCTGGGAATCGGCAAGGTCGCGACGGTCGTCTTGGAGGTCACGCTGGTCGTCCGCTCGTTCACCGCCACCCGGAGCATCGGTTCGCAGTTCTTGGCGGCTGTCTTGAACCTCTTGTGCGTTCTCTTGAACCTCTTCATTGGCCTCACGCAGTTCGGAACGGATCCAGCGCTGCAGACGTTGATCGGCGCGTTTCTTCACCTCAGGATTCTGGTTCTTCCAGCCGCGGTGCCAGTCCTCCACAATGTCATTGAGCTGGCGGAGATCCACCTTGCTGTCTTGGACTTCTTGCTGCGAGTCAGCGATCTCTTGGCGATCTTGGCGAATTTCCTGATTCGGTGCAGGTGCGGCTGCGGGTGCAGGTGCGGGTGCGGCCGCGGGTGCGGGACCGGGTCCTTTGGGGGCGCAGGCGCTGCACAGAGCCAGTACAGAAAGGGCAATGGACGTTCTCATGGGTCTCTCCTCAATTAAAAGTAGACAGAGGCTACAGAAAGGGTGCTTTCGAGGTCAAGCCATCAGCGCTTTAAGTGCCCATGCAGAGCGTTCGCAATGAGTGAATGACCTTTTGGGGTGGGGTGGACGTCATCGTAGAACAGGTCATTCACCTGCCCCCCGAAAAAGAGGCTTGAAGAATCAACAAGGGGGGCCCCCATGTCCTCTGCAACCTCTCGCATGGCCTCTCGATACGCGTCTCGAAAGTCGCCAACCTTTCCGAGAGAGGGGTCCTTGAAGCAAGGGAGAATGAGGAAAATGGGCTGGGCTCCAGAAGATCGTGAGAGTTGGGCCATTTCTTGGAGGTTTCTTCGGTATTGTCCGAGGGGCACGCGGTGCGTCGGGGCAAGTTTGGTGGGTCCTTCAAGTGGTGGAAGCCCGGGTGGCGGAGGACCTGACGAGGAGCCTCTGGGGGGCTGAAACCTGAATTCGATGGTCTCACCCGACTCCTCCTGCCAGCGCATCCGACGAATTTTCGCTCGGAGCCACACGTAGAAGGCGGAGTGGGTGAGCAGTGAGCGACCCTCTCCTTCTCCATGACGCGCAGAGTCCGGGGCCTCTGAGCCTTGTGCGTCACTCCAAAGTGTGGCGATCACCACCACGTCGGGACGGAGTCTCAGGAGTCGCTCTTTGAGGATTTGAAGCGCCAGCCAGGAGCTGTAGCCCGGGCAAACCGCATTCATCACGCGAACTGCAGGACTGTCGGAGCGCAGGAGTTGCTGGAGGACGCCTCCAAAACTCTGCTCATCGCTGACCATGACCCCGTAGACCGTGGAGTCTCCGAGGAGAAGAATACGCTCTTCACCGTCTTCTTTCTCCAGGGGGAATTCAGGAGACCGAAGTCCGAATTGGTTGACGTGGGTGGGGGTGGGAACGCCGAATTTCTGCTGAGTTCCAGGCTCCAAACGCCACCCCACAAGGGGATCGGTAGGGAGTCCATTTTCATTCTCTCGGCCCGGGTCCGCGGGCATAATGCCGGGACCGAAGAGTCGAGCACCGCCCTCTAAAGCCAGTGCAAGAAGCAGCAGGACAGCGAATGCGAAGGAGAGGCGCTTTAGCACGGGGGCTTAGGGCTCCTCAGTCGACGTTTCCGAGTTTTCTTCCGTGGCAGCCTCGGTCTCCGCTTGCTCGGCGAGAAGCTCTTGAATCTCAGCGGGGGGAACAAAGAAGCCCTCTGGAATCTCGGGATTGGTCTCGATGGAAAGAACCTCGAGTTCCATCGTCATGGGACCCGTCTTCACTTGGCTGAGTTTGGGAACGACCATGCCCCCGAAATCTTGAAACTCCTTGTAGAAGATCTCCATGGTCATGGGTCCCATCGGGCTCTCCACGCTGTGAGATGCCCCAACTTGCAGTTGACTCTCGGTACTGAAATAGAGAGTGGATTCGCGACCGAACCGAGCCACGGCTTTCACCTCGTATGCCGTCACTCCGTTGAAGTCGGTCTGACTCAGGGTTTCAAGTTCGGTGTACCACTCGCGGAAGTTGATGTCGGACATCATGTCGGAGTCCAGCAAGGCCTCTTCGAGCTCCTGTCCCTCCATGAGCCGCGGGCCCATCATGTTGTCAGAGGACCATCCATTCTCGCCGTCAAAGCCCATTTGACCTGAGCCAATGCCCGGGATGTTCTGTTCCACAAGAATCTGATTGGGCTTGGCCCAGTGCGTCAGAATTTCGCCTTCAATGCCTGCAGTGGGGATCCGCATGACGGCGGTGACCTTCATGGTCTCGATGCCGGTCATCGCTCCCACTTGATTGCTGGCATCGACGTGGGCCTGGAAGATCGCATCGGCCTGGGGAAGTTCCACGGGAACGGGCTCGGTATTCGCCTCCGTTGAGGTCGTCTTTGGGCCGCAGGCCGAGAGGGAGAGCGCACTAAGGAGCAGGAGGGGTCGCATGGGAATCCGTAGTTTGAAGGTGTTGGATTGCAGTGTTGAGGACGGGGTCCACGCCTGCGAGAAAGTCCTCGGGTGTGGGGCGAACCTCGATATCCGGTCTAACGCCATCTCCCTCAACCCGCTGACCATTTGTACGGGTGAGGTTCCAGATGACAAACTGAATGCGGTCCCCATTGGGGAGGGGTTCGACAATCGAGGCGAGAGCCTTTCCGGCTGTGGTGCTCCCGATCACTGTCGCTTCATCGATATCCTGCATTCCCGCTGCGAAAATCTCAGAAGTCGATGCGGAGAGGCCATCAATCAAGAGCACAACGGGCCCACTCCACCTCTGGGAACGCGGTCGGGGAAAGATGCGCAGATTGAGGGTGGTGTTTCGGTCCTTCATGAGGCCCAGACTCTCACCTTTCTTCTCTACGAAATGACTGGCAACACCCATGGACATGGCGGCGACTCCGCCGGGGTTTCCTCGGAGGTCGACGATGACTCCATCGCGTACACCCCCTTCTTTGAAGTGTCGGATGGCCTCCGTGAATCGCTCAACGATGGGAGGAGCCCATTCGTTGAAGCGGATGTATCCGATGGTGGTGTTGTCGAGAATTCGGGCTTCGAATCGTGTGAGGCTCTGAGGCAGCATGGCGTTGGGCTGCAGATTGCCTTCCAAGGCTTTGGGATGAACACTGATGAGGTTCAGGGTGCCGTGGTGGTCGATGAGTCCTAAGGCCACAGGGGCATCCTGTTCCGGCTCGAGAAGTCCCTGGATCTGCCGAGAGCCGTAGAACTCCAGATCCCGGGGTCCATCGAGCGTCTCCTCCAGTTTGTCGAGAAGTTCGAGAATCTCGATGTCATCCACCGAGGTGATCCGCCAGCCCACCCGAATTCCCTTTTCAAAGGCATGGGAGTCGGCTTGGATTTCCTGGATGACCACCTCTTTTCCGATGAGACGTATCTTGATCCCCAGACTTCCTCTGAAGTCCAAATGGGGTGTTGGAGGGGGCAGATCGGCGCCTTCTGTCGTCGGGTTGTCCTCCGAGAAAGCTTCGGGTTTGGGGGGTGGGTCGTACACAAAAAGAGGAATGATCTGAAAATGAGATTCCCCGATTCGCTCCATCATTTCCTCAATGATTTCCGCCAACTCGTCGTTGGTCGCAGCAGCGGCTGCTCGGGGGCGCAGTTCGTCCCGAGTGGCTTGCCAGTCGAGCCCGTTCATCTCGGGGTCGTAGTAAGTTTCACCAATTCTCGACCAAGCGTAGTCGAAACTTTCGAGTTGAATGTTCCGATCAGGAGTGTGGTGACCCGAAACGTGGGCACACCCCTGAAGCATGGACAGGCTCAGGACAAATCCGAGGAACGCAGTGATGGGTTTCATGTTCTGCCTTTGTGTGGTTGGGTATGAATATCTGCTTTCCAAGCACGTCACAGGATGTGTTTTCCTCGGAACACGCTACTCCCAAACCACCCCAGGAGCAGTCCATGTCCCGCAACCCAGTTCGCTTTGTTCTTTTGTGTCTCGCGACGCTTCTGTCGTCTTTCGCGCTGGCTCCGGCTGAGGCAGGGAGCGGGTGGAAGAATCGACCCTATGTCAACCTCGGCGGCGGCAGTGGGTTCGCTCGCTACAGCGTTGGCGGTGAGTCGGAAATGGCTCTTCTGGTGGGCTCAGAGGCAGGATTTCAGTACACACAACGAGATGGACCCTTGGAGGGACGCACACGCATAGCGGGTCAGGTGGCCGGAGTTGTTGGGGGCTGGGGAGTCGATACGCGTGTGGGAAGCTTCCTTGGCGTTCGGCGTTCACTCTGGGGCATTGAAATCGGTGCCGATCTGTTTCGGAATGACTTTACCGGGAAAGAGGTCGCCTTTGTGGAGTCTGGAGGTGTGGACGTCCCGATGCGGCTGAAGCTTGGGCCGAAGTGGTTTGAGGCGGTGGGCACGATCACCCCTGCCTACTTGATGGATCCCGAACGTCGCGCGGCAGTCAGTCCGCTGTTGGGGGACTACGCGCATGAGCTGGAGGTGGCCGTTGGGCTGGAGATCGGACTTCCCATCGTGGGGGTGTCGGTGACCTATCGAGAGCGTCTGATGAGCACAGGAAGCATCGAGGGGATCTACTTTGGGCTGGAACTCTGAGGGCTACACGTTCCGCTTCCAGTGGTGATTCTGAATCAAGCTCCATTGGCTGGGTTCGAAGACAGAATCTTCTTCCTCGAGTTGGATGAAAATTAGCCGCTTCGCAGCGAAGCTTTCGAGTTGTTCGGCGATCGTATCCCGTTGTTTCCTTTGAGCATCGAGGGCATCCAGTCCCTCGATCAGGACGCAGAGGAACGGAGAGTTGGGAGAGGAGAGGGCCTCGTGAATTTCCTCGAGACGAGGCGGGTCTCCCCGAAACCAGATGACATCTCGTCTTTTGGGAATCTGTTTGGGGTAGAACGCCTGGTTCTCCGGGTGTGGCAGGAGAAGCACCCGACCCTCGCTTGCGAAATGCTTCGCTAAGGAGAGTGTCAAAGAGCGTTGGGTGAGGCGGTCATTCACCATCAAGCTTGTGGGATGCTGGGTCTGCTCAAGGAGAACGTTCCCGACAGAGCCTGTTGGATGGGGCACGGTTGCCGCGGGGGGTGAATCCTGCTGTGGCTCAGCGTTTGGGGGGATCTCCGAAGGAGCACTGCGCTTGGATTGCAAGCGAACTTGGAGCTCTCGAACGGCGTAACCCAAGCCGGCGCCGAGCAGCAGCCAGATGGCTTTGGGGAGGTCCTCGGGCTTGGACGGGGTCGGTTCCAAGGTCGGTGTCGCAGTCGGTGACCGTATGGAGGGTGGCGGTGAGCTATCGGAGAGGGTGTCGATCGAGATGCCCCGGGTGGTTCGCAGAATCCTCAGCGAGGGGGCGCTTGCATTGTCAGGAAGCTGGTAGTTCTCTTCCCACAAGGGAGTGCCGTCTTCGAAAATCGCAACGGGTGTGCCACCGAAGGGGCACAGAGTCGACATTGCGGTGTATTCACCATCGCCTTCACGGGTGTCTGGAGCGATGCCATTGTCCAGAAGGTCGACGGATTGATTGGGTGTGCAGCCGGTCACAGAGTAGTTCACGTCTTGTGCGAGGGTCTTGTCGACAAGGGTGACCGTGAAGGGTTGGAGATCGCCCGAGAATTCTTCGCCGGTGGGGGGGACGGAGGCGGTCTCTCCAGGCAGTGGCGGGAGTGGCTCGTCGATGGGCGGCTGGGGAGGGGGAGGAGCGGCCTCAGCAGGCGGTGGGGGCGGAGGAGCAAGTTCCTCGGTCGGTCGCGGAGGAAGCCGTTGTTCTTGGGGAGGAAGGGCCTCGCCGTGTTCTTCCATCCACTCCTCCAAGGTCTTCGTCTCTCGGTCGGTGGCCTCACCGCGATCAAAGGACTCAGCGTTCTCGGGCATCTCGCTGGCGAGAACCTGAGAAGGATGGAGGCAGAGAGTCAACAGAGTGAGAAGGTGCATGGCTACACACGGTGTACCATGACGGTGTCAGGGGGTCCGCAATCGCCGAATTCGCCTTCTCCAGAGTGCAAGCAGGAGACTTGATCCAACCAGGAGACTCAAGAGCTTTCCGTAGCCAGGGGTTCGGGGCTGTCGGCTGAGAAGAGCCGCTCCGGTTCGCATCGGCCCTCGTTCCTCGTGCATGCGCCAATCGGACAGGCTGATGGTGAGTTCTCGCTGACTTTCGAGCACACTCCAGCGGCCGTTGAAGTCCACTTCTTCCGCTCCGTCCATCACGGTGACGAGACTCGAGGAAGTGACAGCAATTGGGTCCTCAGCGATCAGTTCGGTGTAAAAGTACGCGTGGTGCTCTGAAAGGTTGGCGTTGGTAATCTTGAGGGTTCCATTTTCTCCAGGTCGCGGGCTTGTGAGATGCAGCTCAAAGCCGACAGAACGCGGATTTTGCCGAACATCTTCGGCTTGAAATGCGCTACTCGAAAGGCTCAGGGGTGTGTTCTGAAAGTGCGCAGCAATTCCTTGAGAAAGCTCGCTGTGCAAGCGACTGAAGAGCTCCAATTCCGTCTCGGAGGCAGCCTCTCTTTCGTCCACAATGAGCCGGGTGGGAATCTCAGCGAGGTAGCCGATGACCAGCTGGTCCTGGAGGATCTGAACCCGCAGGCGGTGGCTTGCGGGTTTCTCTCCCATCGGATGCGCTCCCGCAAGAGGGCTCATCACAAGCAAGGTGGCAATGAAAAGTTGAGGAAAGGGCATGGCTCTGAATGTGCTTTTTTCTTTTGATCGGAGGTGCTTTGGGCTACCTTTTCACACGAGGTTTCCTTTTTATGCGAAATTTATGCCTAAGCGCCAGCCTCTTCGTGTTCGCTGCAGGGTGTGAAGCCACAATGGTGGACATTCCCTTCGACGAGGACCAAGACGGGCTCCTTTCCAATGAAGAAGAAGAACTCGGAACAGACCCCTTAGAGGCCGACTCAGACGGAGACGGTCACTTTGATGGGGATGAGTTCTTCGGCGGCACCGATCCCATGGATGCGGATGACCATCCCTACATGGGCGGTTGGGACGTGACACGCTGCAATGCGGACCCGCAGCCGACAGGAGATGCAGTGGGCCAGATCACAGCGGATTTCGCGTTGCCCGACCAGTATGGTGAGGACGTCGAACTCTATGACTTCTGCCAAAAGACGATTCTTTTGGTCACGGGTACCTTCTGGTGAGGCGGCTGTGTGGCGGAAGCCCAGTCCCTGGAAGGGATTTACCAGACCTACAAAGACGATGGCCTTATGACGATTTCTGCGTGGAGTGAAGATGCACAGCGCGTGCTTCCCACAACGGAGCAGTTGAGTTCATGGGCGAACCAGTATGGCATCACCTCACCGGTCGTTGCGGATCCGAACTCGGCCCTGTATTGGCGATTCGGAACCGGTGGTCTCCCGGCGAGCATTCTGCTCGGACCCGGAGCGGAAGTCCTCAAGATTGGACACATCACAGCGGCGGACATTGAAGCCGCACTCCCGTAGCGTAAACTGCCAAGCCAAACCCTCCCCCTGTTTCTCCGTAGTTGAGGCGTGACGTGCGTTTTTTTGTAGTGCTTCTCTTGAGCCTTTGGTCCTCGCTGACCTGGGCCTCCTCTTTCCAGGTCATCTCCAGTGGCCCCTTGTTGGCCGATGGCCAGACGGAATCGACCGTTCAATTGTACTTGCCCGGGCTGTCTCCGAACGCCCGGGTCAAGGTCAAGGCACGAGGGGGCGAGGTGGTCTCCCAGCACCTCGATGAGCTCGGCGTTCTCACCGTAGGATTGCTTCCTCGCTACGTGCAGGCGCAGGGAACCATGACGCTCTCCATTCGCGTTCGCGGAGCGCTCAAGCTGGATGAACAGGTCGATGTGCGCGTTCGACCTGCAGCAATGGGAAGTCTGGGAATCCAGGTCGAACCTGCGCAGCTGCGTCCTGGACAGACCCAGGCGACCGTATCGATTCGGGTTCCGGAGGGTGGTCACCTGGCCCAGGACGCGCGGCAAGTCGCTGTTTCGGCTTCTGTGGGCGACATCAGCGGTCTCCGCCACAACGGCAACGGAAATTGGTCCGCGACCTACACCGCTCCGGCAGGTCTGAAGAATCCAGTGTCTGCCCTGATTACGGCAGTGGATCTCACCGCTCCGGAGCGGGTCGGTGCAAAAACAAATCTCCCGATTCGTGTGACGCGGAGTCAGACGTTCTCGGGCCCCCCAGGCGGGCGCGTCCTCGTTATGGACGGCAACAAGGAATACGGACCCGCACTGGTGTCGCCTGCAGGAACTGCAGCATTCGACATGGACCTCCTTCCGGGTTCCACCCCCGTGGAAGTCTTTCGGTCTGCACGAGGTCAAGCCCGGACACAAGAGAGCCAGATCATTCAGTCGGAAGCCGATCCGCAGTTGGCCTTTGTGGGGCTTCCAGATGGAATGAAGGTTCCTGTAGGACGGCCGATTCGCCTGCTCTTGGCCCACACGGGCCCTGGGGGTGAAGGCATTGCCAATGCTCAGAACATTCGGATCACAGGCCCCGGGTACCCTGTGCTCAAGCCGTTGGGAGAGGGGTGGTATGAAGTTGCACTGAATACACCCCGATCAGCGGGCGCCTTCGAGGTCACCGCCAGTTTGGGCGAGTACAGTGTTCGGATGGGCTTAGAAGCGGTGCTCTCTGCTTCAGTGCTGTCGGCCTCCACGGACCCCGCTGTCCTTGGTCAAGGGCAGACTTTGTCCATGACGGTTCTCGCTCGCGATGAGCAAGGCGCAGCGCTTCCAGGCCAACAGGTCGGCGTCTATGTCCACGGAGGCACTGCAAGAGGTCGCGTACGCGATGGTGGCGATGGCAGCTACACCCAATCGATTTCGGTTGCTGGGGACACCCGGTCTCTGACTCTGATCCCCTATGTGACCTCCTCGGAGGGCAGCCTTCCAGCGGCCAACGTTCGACTCTGGAGCGGTCTGCCCAGTACGGCCGTCGCCAACGCTTCCATGGTGCCTGTTTTTGTTGTGGTGGAAGACGCCATGGGTCTACCGTTGAGGAACCAAGAATTTCGGATCACAGCCCCCAATGGCGTAGAGCTCCCCACGCAGGGCAACACGGGGGACTCGGGAGTGGCGATTGTGGAGTTTCGAAGTGGGTCTGCAAATCCAGGTCCAGCGGTTCTGCAGGCAAGCTCCGGAGCCCTGAGTTCAAGTGCTGTCGTGTGGATTCTGCCCACGCTCACGACCCAGCAGAAGCCGGTTCGATTGGGTTCTCCTTGGGAGCGTGCTGCGGTCGACCGCTGGAGAGCAGGAATGCCCGTCAGTGTTGTTCGTGAGACGCCTGCAGTCAGCCCGGTGGTGGTTGCCCCACCGCCTTCCTCGAATCCCGCGGCCCTCCCTCCGGTGAGTTCTCCAGTGCAGGATGTTCCTGCCGCGGTTCCTGACGCGCCGAGGGTTCCGACAGCAAGCCCCTCGCCTTTCGGGGTGTCGCCTACTGCAGCGACTGGAAGCGCCTATGTGGATCAAGAGGAAACGCCTTTTCTTCAGGCGCGAGCGGGGCTCAGCACCGTAGGAATTGAGTTTTCACAGACCCATGATGGAGCGGCGGATTCCATCCCACCGGAGGCAGAATACAGCCGTGGGCTGCCTCTTGGTGTCGTTGGCCTGAATGCCCACCTCCGTGCACGACTGATGGAGGATGCCCTTCATGTGGAGGTGGACGGTCGTTGGGGACGGTACGGTCTGCAGACGGGAGAGGTCACGAGAAAGCACAGCTTGACCCATGTGCTTGCCGGTGCTCGCTACCGTCACCCTGTTGAAGCCGGGCCTGTCGCGCTTCGCGTCGAGGGAGGACTCTGGTTTCACCGTACGGATATGCTGTCGTTCAAGTACAACCCGGATCGGACGGGTGCCAACCAGATTGGACAGAACCTGACGGGAGTTCGGGTGGGTGCCGGTGCCAGTTCTCGTTTGGGCCCCGTAGACCTCTCCGTGCTGGTGGCGGAAACCTTTGCCCCAACCCCCGTAGACACACACCTCGGCTTGAGTATCGACACCCCATTGGGCATGGTGGAGGTCGATGGACGTCCTGTCTTTCTGCGCGTGGACTGGGCCACTGAGTTTCGTCATGTCGGCCTCACTCTCGAGGGCATCGAGGTTCGTCTCAACGATCGGTTGAGTGTCCTCGCGCTGTCGGCAGGGTTTGACCTGTGACGCCTGCCTGAGATCGATGCACTGAGTGCATCGCTTCAGACCTGGAGTCGATAGCCTTTTCCACGCTGGGTCTGAATGAGTCCCTCGGGAAGCTTTGTCCGCAGTCGTTTCACGTAGACGGCGACGCGGTTGGACTGGGGGTCGTGCTGCAGACCCCAAACCTGAGAGAGCAGGCGGGTCGAGGAGACGACACGCCCGGCCTGTTCAGCAAGCATCCATAGAATCTCGAATTCAAGGTGCGTAAGGTCAACGATCCGTCCCTCGAAGGTGGTGGTATGGGTGTCACGTTCGAGTACCAAACGATTGACGCGAACCGTCGAGCAGGGTGTGGGCAAAAAGCCTTCCAAGAGTGCTGTCTGCTGTGTATCCAGGGAATCTTTGGGGTCGATGAACCGGCAGCAAAGGGAATCTTTGCCGCTTGGTTTGTCGGAGGAGAGGGCAAAAATCGGCGGCAACACAGAACTTGAGAGTCGCTCCCGGAGGCTCAGGCAGTCTTTGGTTGCCGTGAGAATCAGGCCAGCGCTGAGAAGGCTGGGGTGCCCAGGAGTGATCTCCAGGGCAGAGTCCACCCGATGCACGGCAGCTCCGCTGGTCTGGAGGTGCTCCACCAGTGCCTCGGAATTAGCAGTAGTCTCTCCGATAAACCAGAAATTCATGGAATGGGCCGACAGGTGATAGAACGGGAGGCAATCGTCATGGAAGGACGTTCAAGGGGATCAAGCGGTGGACGTGGGGTCTTCCAGTATGTAACCAACACCGCGAACAGTTCGAATGTAGTCCTCTCCAATTTTCTTGCGGAGTCGCAGGATGTACACATGGACGCGATCAATGGCATCTGCCTCGTCGAGGCCCCAGACCTGAGCCAGAAGCTGAGATGGGCTCACAACCCGCCGCAGATTGGTCGCGAGAACGAGGAGCAGCGCAAACTCTTTGGCGGTGAGGTTGATGGGTTCTGCATCCTTTTCGACCTGGTGTCCGAGCGGATCGATCTTGAGTGACCCGACAACAATGCCGTTCGTTGAGGCGTGCCGATAGACCAGGCGGTTCAGGCGCAGAATCAACTCCTCGAATGTGAACGGTTTCCCCAAGTAGTCGTCAGCCCCCTCGCGGAGCCCCTCGAGGCGATTTTCCGGCTGATTCATCCCGGTAAGCATGATCACGAGCAGGGTTGAGTTCTGTTCCCGAAGTTCTTGGACCAGCTGGACGCCGTCGCCATCAGGCAGCATCCGATCCAGAACCATGGCGTCGAACTCCCGGTCCTCCAAGGCTGCTCGAGCGTCGTCGAGGTTCCTCACCAGGAGTGCCGAGTGGCCCTCTTGCTTGAGACCTTTCTCAAGAAACTGCCCGAGAAGGGGGGAGTCCTCTACAATTATGACGCGCATGGAAGGGTCCTTCTTGCCAAGAATATCAGATATTTAGCGGGAAGTTGAGAAAAGTACTGCACGGTTTCATTCTGCTGTAAGGTTCGGTTCAGGTTGGCGAGGCAAAATTCCAACGTATGCAACGAACTGTTGCACAAGCTCCTATGCGATACGTCCTGCCGGCCTTCTCGTTCCTTCTTCTCGTGGCTTGTGGGGGAGACGAGGGGGCCGGCTTCACGGCCTCAATCACTTCTCCGGTGTCCGGAACGAGTGTTGTAGAGAAACAGACTGTGCTCCTCGAGGGACAGGTACTCGGGGGCGTGTATCCTCTGGATGCGATCGAGGCTTCGTGGTGGGCGGGCGAAAGGCGGCTCTGCAGCTACGAGAAACTCGACGAGGAGGGGCTCTCGACGTGCGAAGCCTCCTTGCAGTTGAACGAGGGCACCGTGACTTTTTTGGCCCGGAAGCCCGGACTTGCTGGGCTGCCCGATGATGTGGTTGAGGACGAGCGTTCATTTGCCGTGGTGGCTCAAGAAGACGCCCCCCAGTGTCGGATTGTTGACCCGACGACAGATACAGGAATGGCATCGGGCAGCAGTTTGGAAATTCGAGGTCGCATCACCTCCTCGCAGGGTTCCTCAAGCGGGGAGGAAGTAACGTGGTGGAGCGATCGGGAAGGCCAGCTTGGAAGCAGTTCAGTGGACAGCAACGAACGCACCTCTTTCGTTCTTGACGGGCTGGAGGATGGGCTGCACCGGGTGGAGATGCGCTTTGCTGGGGGAGATTTTGGGGGATGTTCCGCGGAGCTACGGGTGGGCGTGGGGCCTGCACCGAGCATCGAGATCGTCGCACCCTCACAGGCCAAAACGGTGTTCGAGGGCGAAACACTGACGGCTGTAGCGAAGGTGGACCACACGGACAGTGTGAGCTTGTCCTGGGTTTCTGACATCGATGGCGTCCTTCAGACCCGGAGCATACGGGCAGGCGGGCAATCCACGCTGACGACCAACCAACTCTCCGCTGGAGTGCATCAACTCAGTGCCTTTGCCGAAGACGAGTTGGGTGTGCCTGGCAGTGATGCCGTGCAAGTCACGGTGAAGGGAATCCCCACAGCGCCGCAGATTGTCCTCCGGCCCGAGCAACCGATGGACGAGGACTCGCTGACTGTCGAGGTGGTGGTCCCGAGCGAGGATCCGGAGGGGGAGTCGTGTGTGTACCGCTCCGACGGGTACCCAAACGGCGAGTTGTCGGGTTTAGCTTTCTACAC
>JAYXVV010000006.1:0-161090 GCA_036021505.1 Myxococcota bacterium
AGCCTCTTCTCCTTCCTCTTCTACAACGCCGAAAAGCCCACCATCGAGGTGGTGCGAGGCACTTTGAGCGACCTGCTCAAACGCGGAATCCGAAAGAGCAAGTCCGAGCCGATGGCTGCGAAATAGCACCGCCGCGCAGCCGAAAAAAACCCCCTCCGAATGCTCGGAGAGGGTTCATCAACCGGACGGTCCGCGTCTCTACTCAGCCGCGTCCTCGGCCAAAGCCCCTGCAAGGTCATAATCTTCGGAGCATGGGAACGAGTAGCCGTTGTCTTCCAAGACACTGCAGTCGGCACCCTCGCAGGAGATGGAGACAGACTGCGAGCCTGTGAAACTGGTGTTCGTGTCCCACACCATCTCAGCTTCAAGTACCTGGGTGATGGCGTAGTCCGCCCCATCGGGCGACGAAACATCGGTCAACGCACAGGTCACAATGGCGCCATCTGCAGTGCAGACGAAGTCGTCGTTGTCATCGAACACGACACTGCCGTCCTCGTTGAAGACAATGGTGGTCTCAAAGTCCTGGGAATCCCCCACCTCAGCATCTTCATTCATGCCGCAGGTATCCGCGATCAAGGTGACTGCAGCGGTGTAGTCGCCGGACATCGGAGTGATCCCGCTGCAGCCCACAAGGGCAAAGCCCAGGGCGAAAAGTAGAGTACGCATGGTCATTTCCTCCATTTCTAAAATGCAATGCGCATCCCTCGTAACGGAGTTCAGGCTGCGATCGCACGATCGATTTTCGAGGCACTACTCCATCGTCAGCATGCAGGGCCGATCGGGCAGATCGGTACGGCAGATTCGGCCCTCTCGCGTCGGTGAGATGCCGTCCTTGCCGGCCTCTTTCAGAGCACCCACCAACGCCTCGCGCATCGAGGACTCCGAGGCGGTGACATCCGTCATCGAGAGACCGCCTGCAGCTTCCTCTCCGTACCCGTCTTGATCCCCTCGCGTTGGATCGGCCAAAAAGCGAGGCATCACCACGAGAACCGTTTCGTCCTCTGCGAGCGGCTCAAGCCCTGCATCCCGAATCACATGAATGTCGGAGACAGCTGAGCTGACGGGGTCATGGCGGTAGACCAAGCCAGAAACTTGAAGAAAGTGGGAGGACGGCCAGGCACTCACAGAATGCTTGAGCATCGCGGCCAGTCGGGCCCCAGTGAGCTCCACCAGCACCAGCTCGTTTTCATACTGAACCAACTCCTCGACAATTCTCCGGCCCATCAACGTGTACGGTGGCAGGTCTTGACCAATGCGGAGAGCTCCTGCGTTCACAACTGCAACATCTGCATTTTCAAACGCGCCGCGGTACACGTCGGTGGCCCAGTTTCCCAGGGCGGACTCCGATCCCCGCAGTTCCTTCTCGCTGCCGTGAAGCAGCGTCTTCGTGTGGCTGTACTGTTCTTGAAGGCAGCCAATGTCTGCCTCACAGAATGCTGCGTCGAAAGCCCTCCACCAGGCATCCACTGCCATGGAGAGAGCAGGATCGCCCGAGTGGGTGTCTGCACCCAGAGACACGGTTTCATGCTGGACGCTCAGCGAGCCGTCCGTGGAGACGGTGACCCAGGCCACGCGCACGGAGGAGGCCTCCGCCTGACCCTTCAAGATCCAGCGACCATTCACCTCAAGACTCGCCCCGCGATCCGGCTGACCCCCAAGCACAAGATCGGGGCCTTCCGCCTCCGACCCAGAAAGCAGAGCTTTGTCCTGCTCCAACGCCAAGTGGGTCAATGCAAGAACGACATCCGCTCCACCCTCTCGAAGAGCAGCGGACTCACTGGTGGCGATGGAGCCGTAGTCCGTTTCGATCAGTCCGTAGGCTGGCTTCTTCTGATCCGTGGTCAAACCGAAAAGCCCCACCTTGACCCCGTTGATCTCGACCAGTGCTCGCTGGCTCAACATGTCCCCATCAATCTGTGCCGAGGGAATCCATCGGATGTTGGTGTGCAGCCATGTGAACTGAGATTGGCGCAAAGTCGAGGCAAACTGAGGTGCATCCTTCATCGAGGAGGGCGTAAAATCCGAGTTTCCAAAGGTGGCGAACAAATACGGGTCCCTTTCGTCCTGGTCACCATCCAGTCGATTGAGGGCATCCACCATGGGTACACCTCCATAGGCACGACTGAGCAGCGACGGGTAGAGCACATCGCCTCCCACCGTGACCAGCACACTCCCGCCACACTCCTCCTCAAGCTCAGTTCGCAGCTGTCGAACTCGAGCCAACCCACCGCGGTCGTCCAAGAGCCCCCCAATGCGTGAGGTGTCGTTGAAATGAAGCACGGCAAAGGTCCGGTTCCCCTGAGCGTCTTCTCCACAACGCGCCGTCGCATCTCCACCCGAGACCGGCGGGCCTGCTGCGGGAATGCAAGAAGACAAGAGGAAGGCCAAAGGCAGAATGCTTCGAATCATGACTGACTCCACGGAAGAAGAACGGAAGGTGTCCTTCCTCTATTTCACCGTGGCGAGATTCCAAGCAATGTGGCGAACAATCTTTTTCACAGCTTGCACCACCTGGACACTCAACGAAGCGGGTGCGACCACCAAACGGAAGCTTGCAGCCCTCCTCCTCTCCCCTTAATCGCCCGCATGCTTCAAATCGGTTCCCTCACCCTCACCAACCGCCTGATTCTCGGCACGGGCAAGTACCCAAGTTTCGAGGTGATGAAAGCCTGCCACGAACGCAGTGGAACCGAACTGGTCACCGTAGCCATCCGACGGGCTGAACTTGGTTCTGAGCGTCGAGACAGCATCTTGGGTTGGATCGACCGAGAAACCATTGCGCTTCTTCCCAACACTGCAGGCTGCTACACCGCAGAAGAGGCCATCATTACCGCCCAACTCGCACGCGAACTCTTGGGCACCAATCTGCTTAAACTTGAAGTCATTGGGGATCCAAAAACCCTGTTTCCTGACCCCATTGGAACCTTGCGGGCAGCTGAGGAACTTGTCAAAGACGGCTTTGAGGTCCTCCCGTATTGCTCCGACGACCCCATTCTCTGCAAGAAGCTTGAGGAAGCGGGTTGTGTGGCCGTCATGCCCCTCGCCGCACCCATTGGATCGGGCCTCGGGGTCTGCAACCCCACGAAAATCCAGCTGATTGTGGAGAACAGTTCAATTCCTGTGATCGTCGATGCCGGTTTGGGCACTGCCTCCGATGCAGCGATCGCGATGGAACTCGGTGTTGACGCCATCCTGCTGAACACCGCGGTGGCGGGTGCTGACAACCCTGTCCAGATGGCTGAGGCCATGCGACTCGCAGTTGAAGCCGGCCGCTTGGCCCATCTTGCAGGTCGCATTCCCAAGAAACTCTACGCCAGTGCCTCCTCACCGGATCAGGGACGAATTGAGTCCTGAAAGCACCCCCCCCTTGCAGCGGGTTCTGCCGATCAGCCCTGGACGCAGACAGGGACTGATTCGCGATGCGGAAGCACTCGCCGCAGGCGGGTGCACCCAGCTTGTCCTGCGTGAACCTCAACGATCACGATGGGACCTCCAACAAGCCCTTCCATCGATAAAGTCCATCCTCCCCGGACTCATTCTTCACGCCACAAACGTGAATGCATGGCGCTTTGCTGAACTTCACGACACCGGACTCCACCTCCCGAGTCACTTGGATCCGAAGCTCTGGCGCACACGGTTTCAGGGCCGACTGGGCATCTCTTGTCACAGCATCGAGGACATCCAGAACGCCGAGTCTGCGGGCCTGGACTATGTTCTTCTCTCGCCCGTTTTCGATCCCGTTTCCAAAGAGGCCACTCACCCAGCCATTGGGCCCAACCGAGCCTCTGAGATTCAAAGGAAAAGTGCAATTCCCATCTTCGGGCTCGGAGGAATTTCTGCCTCAAACGCCCCCTATTGTCGCGATCTCTTTGGCGTGGCATCCCTGGGCTATCTCTTCGGAAGTCGAACGAATCGGCGCAGGCTGAGCACCCGTGTCACCCGACTGCTTGAGGTCATGGGTTCCTAATTCCAAAAGCTTTTTTTCGATCCTCAGATCCCGTGTTACTCGCGCCGCGACGAGGGGTTTCAGATGCTAGCGTTTCTGTTGGTCGGGTGCATAGACTACAGCTTTACCGAGCCTGTAGAGGATTTCGAGGAGCCCATCCCGGTGGACACGGGTGAGGACGTTTACGATCCGACTCCGGTGGCCGATGCTCCCGTGTATGCCAACACCTCGGACACCCTCTACGAGATCGATCCCTACACCGGCCAGGCCGACATCATCGCCAACTTCTGGGACAGCGATGGGGTCATCCGAAACTTCGTCGACATCGCCATCGACCTCAAGGGCCGTATGTACGGGGGAACCTACGACAGCCTCTACCGAATTGATCCCACCAGCGGAGAGGCCACCTTCATCTGCAAGCCTCCAGCGGAGATGACAGCCTTGGCCTTCACATCGGACGATGTCCTGGTCGCGGGAGGCTCCGATCGCATCAGCACCGTTGATGTGGAGACCTGTGAGACCGAGATTTTGCTCGCCGGGGCCTACTGGCAAACCTCGGGTGACCTCGTCGGATTGCCGGATGGCTACCTCTACTGGACCGTTGTCGGTGACGGGCAAAATGGGGATGAACTGGTGAAGCTTGATCCCTCCAGCGGAATGACCCAATGGATCGGGGCGACGGGACAAGACGGTCTCTACGGTCTCGGCTACGACGATGGGGAACTCTTTGGATTCTCCGTCGAGGGCAAGGTTGTGGCCATCAATCCTCAGGAGGCGTCTGGCCAGCTGCGAGGCCGAGTTCCCAATGTGTCCTGGTGGGGAGCCACCACCAACCCCGTGATCTGGTAGCTTCTGTCCGAAACTACGGCATCTCTCCCGCAATCGAGTGCCGCCAGGCCTCCCGAAAATCAGCAAGATCACGGCTTTTGTTGAGGAGGAACATGCTCTTCACAATGGCGGACTCGACGGTCATCGTGCGTGCGCTCAGCGCGCCCGCCGCCTTGGCAGCGGCTCCCCCTTGGTAGCGCCCCAGAATGACATCTCCCTGGAGACTCTGAGACCGCAAAACCACAGGAACCCCAGCTTCCGATGCCTCCGCAATGGCTCGTGGCCACCCCTCCAGAGGCACATTTCCAGCCCCGAAACCGAGCAACACGACCCCTTCCGCTCCAGCATCGACCGCAGCCCTGAGCTGCCCTGCACGAATTCCAGGAAACATGTAGAGCACCATCACCTTTCTTGAGAAGCCCTCCACAAATTGAAAATCCCCTTGAGGACGAAGGCTCGGACTGTGCCGCTGAATGTCCACCCCCATCTCGATCAGAGGCTCCCTGTTGGGCGAATTGAAGGCCTCATAAGACTGAATTGAAACCTTGGTGGCGCAGTTGCCCCGAAAGAGGTGCGTCCCAAAAAACAAGGTCACTTCGGGAATATCCAGAGTGGCACACAGGGCCGAGTGAATCAGATTGGTTCGCGCATCCGTTCGCAGCTCGGCGACGGGACGTTGAGAGCCTGTGAGCACCACTGGCTTGGGAAGGTTCTGCAGCATGAAGGACAAGGCGCTTGCCGTGTAGGCCATGGTATCCGTTCCGTGAAGCACCAGAAATCCATCAAAATCATCCATGCGGTCGGAAATGAGACGCGCCAATCCCTCCCAGTGAGAAGGATCCATGTCGGTCGAATCGATGTTCGAAAACACCTCACCCACAATGTCCACCCGCTCACCGAGACCCCGAACATAGGGGAGCAGGTTCTCAGCGTATGAACTGGGTACCAAGGCACCCGGACCGCCTTCCGGCAGCATGCCGAGTGTACCGCCAGTGTGGACAAAGAGGAGACGCTTACGGGTCATGGGCGGAGTGTACCGCGTTCTCAGAAGGCGAAGAGGTCCGAATCGTAGCAGGCACCGCCCTGCAACTCCTCACAGCTCTTTTCCATCACACAGGATTTGTAGGCTTCAAAAGCAGCGTCGAGGGCCTCATCGTCCTCATAAGAACTCTCCTGGACTGCGCAGTCGAGCTCACACTCTTTGTCGCTGATGGTGCCGAAGCCCAGGCTTTCGCACTCCATGAGTTTGTCGCAGACAGAGCTGCATGGGGTGGTGCATGCACTGATGGCAGCACCCAGAAGGGCCATCGAGAAGACTCGCACTACCATACGGGCTGGCAGTATCCGCCCTGACCTGAGCGGTAATCGAGGCGTTCACAGGCCTGCTGGTCGACACAATTCATCCAAGCCGCAGCCTGGTTTTCATTCTCAAGCTCGACGCTGTTGGTGGTTCCCTGCCGAGCGAAGGGATCGTAGCCGTTGAGATCGCCTGGAATGTCCAGGGCGCCCTCGCAGTAGTTCAAGCACTGCTTGGTCAGATCCGACTGCGACTTGCCAGGACGTTGGAGGTTGCACTCCGAATCGGAATACAGCTTCTGACAGGTGGACTGGCAGGTTGGGCCACAGGCGGCCATGAAAAAGGGGGCCACAAGGCCGAAAAGCAGAATCTGTCGCACAGACACCTCCGAGGGGGCACGCTGCAGGATATTGGAGCCTCCCCGGCTCGTCAATCCAAGGACACAGCCTTTGCATGTTCTCCAGGTCAGCCCCTATTTTCCTCCCACCTGGGCTTACGGTGGCATTCCGCGGATTGTCTACGGGCTCAGCAGGGCTTTGGTCCAACGGGGGCATCGCGTCACAGTGTGGACGACAGACGCCTTTGATGCCGACTCAAGAAGCAAACAGGACGCGCTCCACTCCCTCGACGGCATCCAGGTTCGCGTGTCCCGCAACTGGTCCAACCGATTGGCTTACCGACACCAACTCTTCCTCCCGAAAAAAATCTCTTCGGCTTTTCAGGGGCTTGAAGATGTGGATCTCATCCACCTCCACGGGCACCGCCATGTTCTGAATGCTGCGGCCATACGATGGGCCAAATCCAGAGGCATTCCCTGGGTCTTCACTCCCAATGGGACACTTCCTCGTCAGGAACAGAAGCAGCTGCTCAAACTTCTCTGGGATCCCTTTGTGGCCAGTGCTGTTCCCCGGGGTGCGAGCGCGTGCGTGGCGGTCAGTCGTGCGGAGGTGGGGCAGATGACACGGGCGGGTATTTCTCGTGAGCGCATCGCAGAGATTCCCAACGGTCTCATGCTCGAGGAGTTCGAGACGCTTCCAGCCAAGGGCGACTTCAAGAAAAAATGGGGCATTGACTCACCCATCGTGTCGTATCTGGGCCGCATTTCACCGAGAAAAGGCGTCGACCACCTTGCGGCAGCGTTCTCGGGAGACGCCCTTCGGGAAGCCCAACTGGTCATCGCCGGCAATGACATGGGAGCTCTTTCGACTGCACGTTCATCCGCGGATGAACGTGTCCTGTTCACTGGCCTCCTCGAGGGCAGAGAGCGTTTGGCCCTGCTCGTCGACTCCGATGTGCTGGTGTATCCTTCCTCCGATGAAATCTTCGGACTCGTGCCTTTCGAGGGCCTCATGTGCGGGGCGCCTGTCGTCGTTGGTGGCGATTGCGGTTGTGGACAACTCATCCGCGAGGCGGGGGCAGGGCTCCTCGTGAACCATGCGGATGTGAGCGCTCTCCAAGAGCGGATTCGCTACCTGCTTTCCGACCGGGAAGCCGCCAACGCCATGGTGGGTCGTGGTCGAGACTATGTCATGCAGAAGCTCTCCTTCGCTGCCGTTGCCCAACAACACGAAGAACTCTACATGCAGATTTTGGGGGCGTAGGTGAGCACAGAAGAACGATCCCTTACTGCAGCTTGGCTTGTGCTGGCCGGTCTCGTGGTCGTCGCCTTCGGTCTGGGCCTCTACAGCCCATTCACCTACGACGACAAAGTCGAGGTCATCGGGAACCAGACGGTCCGTGCTGCTCAAGACTGGCAGAGCATTCTCTCCTACAACTGGGCTCGACCCCTGGTGCTCGCCAGCTACGCAATGAACTATCAGCAGAACGGGATGGACCCCTTCGGCTACCACCTCTTCGATCTCATGCTTCAGGTCGCCAACGCAGGTCTGGCCCTCTTGGTGGTCACTGAAATGCTGCGGGTCATTGGACATCCCAAACCCCTGAGCATCGCGTTCTTCGCTGCAGCCTTCTGGTCCGTGCATCCGCTCGCTACCGAGTCCGTGGTCTACGTCACCGGGCGCTCCGAACAGCTCTTGGGTTTCTTTGTGCTCTATGGACTCTGGTTGTGGACCCGGTGGCTCCGACTCGGAGGGTGGTTGTTGTTTGTAGGAGCCTGGGCGGCCGTAATCGGTGCAGGCCTTTGCAAAGAGAGCGCTGCCGTGCTGCCTGCAGCCTACTTCTCTGTGGACTATCTGTTGCGACCCACCGACTCCGAACGTCCCTCTCGCTGGGCCGTCTTCTCACCCGGAGCGATTCTTCTCGCGGCCTTTCTCGGTGCACGATGGGCCATTGAAGGCACGCTCGGTCATCCCAACCCTCAGCGGGCCTTGGATACCCAGTTCTTCACTCAAGCCGAGGTCACCTGGCGCTACATCTCCATGAGCGTGCTTCCGACAGGCCAAAGCATTTTCCATGATTTCCCTGAAACAGGGCCCACCCCTCGTTCCATGGCCGCCGTTGGAGGCCTCCTCACCCTCGGCATCTACAGTTGGAGAAAACGCAAGAGTGACCCGATTCCGGTGTTGGGCTTCACCCTCTTTGTTCTCTTTCTCGCCCCAACATTTTGGGTCCCGCTCAAGGAGACCATGGCGGAGCACCGAACCTACCTCAGCCTCCTGGGCGCAAGCCTGATGGCATCGTGGGGCATCGCTGCATTTCGAGCACCGATCCAGCGCTCGGTGGGCACCGTTGTTCTCGCCGGACTTCTTCTGGCATGCATCCTCAGAACCCAGACTTGGAGCACGGAGGTCTCCCTCTGGGCCGATGCCGCCTCCAAAGCACCCCAATCCGCAGAGGCACAGTATGGTCACGGAGAGGCTCAGTTCTACGCGAGTGGGGACTTGACCCTGCCCGAGGCCGAGCGCGAGGCGCTGGATGCCGTAGCGGCATACCAGAAAGCCGTTGAAATTGACCCCGAATACCTCGCCGCCTGGAACAAACTTGGAATCGCGCATGCTCAGCAAGGAGAAAACCTGGCTGCAATTGCCGCATGGCAGGCCCTCCTCTCGTTGGATCAAGAACACTGCAAGGCCCACACCAATCTCGGGAAAACCTTCGTGACCATGGGGCAAACCATGGAGGGGCTGCGAGAGCTCGAATCCGCTGTGGCCTATTGCCCCAACCATGCTCCTCCCCACTATTTCCTCGGGCTGCTCTATCAAGACCAGCTCAGCGATCCCGACAAGGCCATCTTCCATTTCCAGCGGCTTCTCGGTTTGGACCCTGACTTTGGGTGCCCATTCGGAAAAGAAATCGAGGGACAGATGTGCGTGGCCGAGGAAGTTCGGGGCCGCCTCAACTCACTCACCTGGTAGGTGTCAGACTCCAGCGGGCCATGCTCTTGAGCAAGCGCAACCCCTCCAGCACCGAGCCTGAGGTCACCGCATCCCTCGCCAAGCGCACCATGGGGGTGGGGCGAAGATAAAAACTCCTCCAGGCCTCTTTCATCAGCCGGTCCAGCTCCTCAGCCGGGAGGTCCGTGAGGGTTTCTTTCTCGATCTCCGAATCCACAGGACCACGAACAGAAACCCGACTTCGCTCACCCGATTCTGCGAAAAGTGGCGTTCCGGGGAGCGCCGTCAAGGCACTGAACTGGACATAGTCCGCTCCGATCTCGCGGGCGAAACGGATGCTTCGCCGCACGTCGTCAGCATTCTCCCCCGGAGCACCAAGAATGAGGTAGGCCAGCGAGCGCAGACCTGCCTCGCGAGTCTCGGAAAAAGCGCGAACCACCTGCTCGATCTCCACATCTTTCCGCAGCAAGGCCAGGGTTTCCCGGTTCCCGGACTCCACGCCATAGGCAATGACCCGACAGCCCGCTGCTTTCATCAATTTCAGGAGCTCTGCATCCACCCCGTCGACACGACCCTCACACTTCCAGTGCACATCCAGACCAACCCGCAGGATCTCCTTGCAGATGGCCTCAACCCGACTCCGGCGAAGCGTAAAATTGTCATCGTAGAAGTTGATGAAGCCGACGCCATTGGCCACCAACAGTTGCATCTCCGAGACCACATCCTTTGCGGATCGAGCCCGCCAACGACTGCCGGAAACACTTTTGTCGCAGAAGCTGCACTGAAACGGGCAGCCTCTGGAGGTGATCATGGTGGCAAAACCCGGTCGAGTGGCCATCAGGTAGCGGTAGGTGTGGTTTGGAAGCAACTCCCTCGCGGGCCACGCGATCTCCTCCACCGGGCGTTGCGGACGGTGTTCGACGTGGTGCCCGCTGGCATCCATCACACCGGCTGGAGGCAATCCAGTACCGCCCTTCTCAAGCCAATCCAAATAAGGCCCAATGACCTCTTCACCCTCTCCGAGGACGAGGTGATCGATGCTCGAACACTCCTGAAAGACCTTCTGGCCCACGGCGGTGGGATGGGGCCCTCCGAGCACAACCCATCGAACATGCTTCCGGGCAAGGGCGGCCACACGGTAAGCGGTCTCTGCGACCGGAGTCATGGTTCCAAGCCCAAGCACATCCGGCTTGCACTGAGCGATCAACTCCTCGAGCTCGCTCCAGTCCAACCCCAGAGAGTAAGCATCGACCAGCTCGACTTCATGGCCGCTCTCCGCGATCGCAGCAGCAATGTACGCGAGCCCCAAGGGCGGAACCGAGAGCCCCGCGTCCCAGACATCTCTTCGTGGTGGTCGGACTAAAAGTACTTTCACCTATCCAACATACGCCATCACGCGGGAAGAAGCCTGCCCTTTGCCACCGCCCAGCCCGAGGGGGGGTTTGCTGCGATGGCTTTCTGGTGTTCGCCAAGGGTCCATCGTCGGGCGCTGGCGATCTCCGAAATGCGAACGCGCAGACGATTGGACTCCTCTTCCGGGTCGCTCAGAGAACTCAAGAGTGTCTCACGAACTTCTGCGGTTTCTTCCTGAGCGATCAGCACCTCCACAGCCGCAAACCGAACCCCTTCATCGAAATCGGACAGAAACGGAACGGCTCCAGCCACCACTTCAGGAGTCTGAAACTCTGCGAGCTTGATGAGCAACTGCCGCTTCTTCCCGGGCTTCAGCTCCGACTTGGCCGCCTCCAAATCGAGCAACTCAAAAATCATCTTGAGGGCTTCTTCCTTGCCCGAAATCGTCTCCAGGAGAGCCATCGGCCGAGCGAACTGCGAAGACTTTCGGAGAAATGCTTTGATGGCGGGCACCGCTGGCTCACCGAGATCCTCCAGAAGCTTGCTCACGAGGTCTTTCTCCGCCCGGTCTTTCATCTGGTGCTCATAGGCCATCTCAAAGCGTCCCAGGAGACCATAGACGGCATTGAAGGATCCCTCCTCCGACAGCCAGTAGGCGCTCGCCACACGATCTTCCTGCTGCGCATCTTTTTTCTTGATGCGCTTGGCGTGCTTCTCGATCTGTTTCTCGATCGAACCCCCAGTAAACAGGTCAAAAAATCCCATGACAACTCCTCGCGTGGCCCGGAACCTAATCCCTATTGGAGTGGCGACAAGCCCGAGAAATCCCAAGGAGAACCCCAGCCTGCCAACTGGGAGCAGCCACGGTGAATCCCGCTCCCCCCTCAACAGCAACCCAACCCCCTTCCGGAAGTCCATTCCAGCGGGCCCCAGTGAGCCAGCGAACATCCCTCGGATTTCGCGGGGACTCCTCACGCCACTGCAACCTCGTCATCGTCACCCATTCCCGGTGTTGGAAAGACAGCGATGCCCCTGCGAGAAAGGCATCGTCCTGGTTCGCAAACTGGAGAGGATCACCCAGAATCAGCAAGCTGCCGCTCAGACCGAGACGCCAGGGGCCCGACTCGAACTCCCCGTAGAGCCCTACCGAGGCATCCGACTCATCACTGCCGAGTTCTCCCTGGTCCATGGCATTGGGCAGCTTGATGCTCCAATCCAGGCCAAACTCGGGTCGACCTGCATTTCCTCCCCAGAGGACTCCTGTTGTGCCCAAGCGAAGGTCTCCCCATCCCGAGACGGTGTCTCCGCTGGGCCAATGCATGCGGAGGCGTTCAGCTTGAGCCCGAATGCGCACGGAGTGGTGGGGGACCCACAATCCGGCCAAACGAAATGCCGCGGTGTCTCTCACACCCGCACGAAAAGGGGGGATTCCCTCGGCCTCCATCAAGCCAGACACGCAGAGAGAGCACTGGCCCTCCAGAGACGCCATTGAAAGCCGATCAAACACCTCCTGACCGCTCGCCCCCCACGCTGCCGATTTTGACATCCCAAACAGGGTGAAACAGAGAAGTCCTTTTTTGCTCACTGTCCCTCCGCTTTAATCGCGTTAAAACGATCGATAGAGTTGTTGTTGACCTCAACTTTCTGTACATTAGCCTGCAGGAAACTCCCTTTGGAAGTCTTGAAAAACTTCCCTGGTGGTGCTCCTGACCTCTCCCTGCTTCTGGAGCTCACATGTTGCGACACAACACCCACCACCTTCGATTGGGCCTTTTGGCGAGCAGTGCGCTGATCAGCGCCTGTCTTGGGCGCAACGACGACACTGCGTTGCCCTACTGCCAGCCTGAAGCAGTCGCCGGCGTCGACCTGTCCACTTCCTTGGGAGCCACGGTGGAGCTGGACGGTTCTGAGTCCGGATATGCCGAAAACTGCGCCACACAGGAGTTGACCTTCGAGTGGTCCTTCCAGTCCGTTCCCGTGGACTCTGCAAGCGACGATTCTTCCTTCACCGACAACAACACCAACAGCGCCCAAACCACAGCTTTCATCCCAGACACCACCGGGACGTACGTCCTCTCGCTTGTCGTCTGCGACTACCTCGAGTGCTCCAACCCCGACCTGGTCGTGGTCACAGTGAGCGCGGGAGACAGCGCCCCGATTGCCAACGCAGGGCCCGACGTCTCGGGACAGGTCGAAACGCGCATCGAGATTGACGGCAGCGGATCCTACGATCCCGAGGGCGCTGCCCTGGACTACTCGTGGTCCATGTCTACCCTGCCTGCCTGCTCGGCTCTCCAGACCGAGTCCGTCTACGACCCCAACAACGCCACCGCCTCCTTCCTTCCCGACTGTGACGGTGTCTACATCGCCAGCCTGGTGGTCTCTGACGGCACCCAGTGGTCCGAACCCGACTACGTCACCATCACGGTCAGCGACCAGGACCTTCCTCCAGTCGCCGATGCAGGTGACTCCAGTTCCTTGCCGCCGTGCAACGGCGACAGCATCGGACTCAACGGCAACGGCTCCTACGACCCTGAGGGCGAGTCGCTTGACTACCTCTGGAGTCTGGTTTCCGCACCCGCCGATTCCACGACCACCAATGCCAGCATTGCTGACTCCACGGCTGCTGAAACGGAGTTTACTTGGGACATCGAAGGCGAGTACACCTTCCAGCTTCAAGTGTACGACGGAGGCTACTGGTCGGCTCCTGACATCGTGAACTACACCGTTCTGGGGACCACTGAAAACAGCCGACCTCAGGCCAACGCAGGGGAAAACCAAGCCGCTGACCTCGAAGCCGACTGCACCTCCAGTTCTTACACGTGGAGCTGCGATGACTGCGCTTCTGTGGAATTCGACCTCGACGGTTCCGGTTCCTTCGACAACGACGGGGACAGCCTGACCTACAGCTGGTCCGACCTCTCGGGTCAGCTTGTGATGGGCAGTGAACAGACAGCCTTCGCAACCGCCGGCACACCGACAATGGCCGCCTCTTACGGGAGCCAGTCATCGGCCAGCTACGATGTCGAACTCACTGTCTCGGACTGCATCACCGACGACGACGACACCACGCGCATCTCCCTGACTTGCACCGGCGTTAGCAGCAACTAATCCTTGGACTGAAGGCCTCCCCATGAGCAACCGACCACTCATTCTTCCTCTCGCTGCGGCCCTTACCTTGGTCACGGGCTGCAAGAGCGACAATGTCGATACCGGTGTTTCGAACACTGCCCCTGAGGCAAACGCTGGACTTGACCAAACGGTGCCTGCAGACACCACCGTTGCGCTGAGCGGTTCTGCTTCCTTCGACCAAGATGGGGATGCACTCAGCTACAGCTGGTCCTTTGACTTCATTCCCGAGGGCTCCGCTCTCGACGCGACTTCCTTTGGACTCAACGATTCTGCAGAGGCCATGGAAACCAGCTTCGCCCCCGATGCGGTAGGAACCTTCATCGTCAACCTCGTTGTCAACGATGGCAAGACCGACTCCGTTGTCGACCACGTGATCATCAAAGCCGAAGAGCCGTCCACCTTCCCCACCGCTGTGGCCGGTGACGACTCGACCGGTGAGGTATCCACACCGATTTCCCTCGACGGCAGCGGATCCACCGATCCCGCCGGCCGGGAGCTCACCTACTTGTGGACCGCTGTCCAGGTGCCAGCAGATTCTGCGATCACCGAACCCACGGATGCAACAAGCGCTGTGGCAAGCTTCACACCCGACGCCCGGGGTGTCTACATCTTCAACCTCGTCGTGAACAACGGAATCGTGAGCTCCTCGCCCGATGCGTTGATTGTGACCGTAACGGGCGATGACAATGCACCTGTGGCCAACGCGGGTGCCGACTTCACCGGGGACGACTGCTCCAGCATCCAGCTCGACGGCTCCGGGTCGGTGGATCCCGATGGCGATACCCTGCAGTACTACTGGGAGCTGCAGTCCAAGCCCTCTGGCTCCAGCGCCACCAACGACAACTTCTCCGACAGAACGGCCATGTCGCCGACCTTCTGGGCCGACTGGGATGGGGAGTACGTTCTCTCCCTCACAGTCTCCGATGGAGCAAGCTGGTCGCTTGCGGACATGATGACCTTGGATCTGAGCAACCGCAGCGTGAACACGCCGCCCATCGTCAGCATCAGTACCCTCGCCACCATCTCCGGTGGTGAGGTGGAGTGCGAAGAAGATGGCTACGTCTATGACTGCGAAGACTGTGGAGACCAGACGATCGAGATTGGCCCCAACGTGTCCATTAACGATCCCGACAGCGACCCTTACACGGTCTCATGGGAGCTCACCTCCGGCAGCGGAATCATCTCCAATCCGAGCGCGGTGACTACCTCCGTGAAACTCGAGAACATCGAGGCCACCGAACCCAACGTCTGCGACTCCAATGAGTGGGTGCTTGAGTTGACGGTAACCGACTGCACCACAGCCTCAACGACGGAGTCCACTACGGTCACTGTGGACTGCTGTGGAATCGAGGCAAGCGGAAGCTAACGGCAAGCAGATCGTGCGCAGCGGAGGTTTCCTCCTGACGCTTCCCGCCCTCCTGCTCTGTGTGGGTGCGGGGGAGTTGCGGGCTGAAACTCCCCCAGCCGAACCCATCCTTCGACCACTCCCCTCGATCGGTAAGGTCTGCTCCTCAAGCTACCTGCCTCGACTGAGTGGAGGTTGGGTGTTTGGGTGCGACTCAAGCGGGCATCCGGACAGAGCCTTCCACGCTCCAAGTGGAGAACAACTGCAGTTCTCAGCACCCCGAGGTCCGTGGGGAATCTCAGACGGGCTGCTGCTGGATCTCCAGCGAAAGAAAGCGTTCACACCCGGGGCGGACCACGTCCGTCTCACCCCAATCGCTTCCTCTGTGCATGCTCCATTGGTAAGCAGCGGTGAGACGGTCGTGTTTTCGAGTACCCAGGGAATTGAAACCATGCAGATCAACGGTCAGTCCCGCACCCTTCTCCAAAATTCACGTCCTGCGCCTTGGTACCGTCCAGCCCTCAACGACCACGGCGTCTTCTGGGTGGAGATTCACCAAGGAAAAGAAGAAATACACTGGAAGCCTCACAGCGAAGATGTGCCGAGACCATTCGCTCAAGGGGACCAAGCCCTGCGGCACGTGACGGCGGAGGGCAACCTTGTGGCGTGGATGAGCGATACCGCAGTGTTTCTCCGAAATCTCAGCACAGGCACCACGCAAGAATATTCTGCAGACGTTCATTCCAACGAGGCCCTCGCCCTCTCCGAAGGCCTCCTCTGCTATGAGGCCCGTGGCGAGTATGACCTCGACATCTTCTGCAACAACGGTTTCCACCTGCAGCGCCCCGGGCACCAACGTCGTCCGAGCCTTTGGAGGGGATGGCTGGTCTTCCATGAGGGAGAGCAAGCCCTGCTCTACGGCCCGATCAAGTAAACTAACTGGGTGTGGAGACTGGATTGAAGCAACACGCAACGAGAGCGGCCGCTGGCTTGACCCTGTTGGGAGCTGTTCTGCTCATGAGCAGCAACCATGGCCCGTTCTCGGATCCGCAGGCAGGTCTTTCAGCCCTCATCGCTTTTGGGACAGTCGGCTTCTGGAGCCTGGCATGTGTTGGCCTCGGCAGCACCCTCCTCAGCAGCAGCCGACCCATCCACCAACTCGCAGCCGGGGCAGGCGGCTACGGTCTTTTGCTCGGCGTTCTGTGCACCCTCTTTGGGGTGTCAGAGCTTCTTTTTCTGCTCGCTGGAGGCGCGGGAGTCTGGGTTGGGGTGAGAAACAGGCCCCGCTCCATCGCGCTTCCCCCCACACCCATTCTGGTCATTCTGGCCGTCGTCCTGAGCATTGGATTGCTCGACGCACTTGCTCCACCGGTCGACACAGACGAAATCTACCAGCACCTCGCCCTGCCTCATCAGTTTCTTCTTGAGGGACATCTGCTCGGGGGGGAGCTGCACCCCGATGCCTCTCGCCCCCTTCCCATGCACCTGCTCTACACTGCACTCCTCGGCATCGGAGGAGCCAGCGCAGCCAAACTGTTTCACCTGCTTCTGAGTGGACTGCTGCTCATCGCCCTCTGGGAGATGGCCGAGCGCAGGGTTGGAGCGGGAACCGGGTTGCCCAGCATCCTCTTGCTGATTGGCTCGTACAGCTTTGTTCGAGAGATGGGACTTGCCTACAACAATCTGCCCGTAGCACTGTGGTGCCTGCTCGCGCTCGACAGCGCACTCGATGACCGACCGAAACCCATGGCCCTGTTTTCGGGCATGGCTCTGGCTGCCAAATACACCGCTGCACCCGTACTCGTTGGCATCTACCTGGCTTGGCTGGTGCGCAAGAGGAAACTCGATGCCGTGGGCATCGTGTGCTGGACAGGGCTCGCGCTCCTTTGGGTGCTGCCTTGGTGGGCTCGCAACGCTTTGGAGGGCCTGCACCCCCTGTTTCCCTATGCCGGATGGGGGCTCGACAACACGCCGTTCATGCATGTTGAGAAATATGGAATGGGGCGGGAGCCCCTCGATCTCCTCTTGCTTCCGTGGAACATCAGCCTCCACGCTGAACCGGACAGCTTTGTCTTTCTTGGACGGGTCAATCCAGCCGGTCTTCTTTTTCTTCCCGCTGCAGCCATACTCGGTGTTCGAGACCACCGAGCACTTGCGCTCACGGCAGGGACAGCCTGGGTGGGCTGGTCCTTGGGTCCTCACTGGATCCGCTACCTGCTCCCCGCCGCTCCCATCCTGGCCCTCTTGTTGGTCACCGGCTTCCCGAAACTTCCTCGAATCGCACGAGGGGCCCTTCTGTTCAGCCTTGTTCTCGGTCTTCCCCAAAATTGGGCCCCTTGGCTCTCGGACCTCTCGCAGAGGGCCTCAGCAATTGGAAACCCAAGTGCCGCCGATGAACTTCTGAAATCGGAGATCCGAGGCTTTGAGGCCATCGATTGGGTGAATCAAAACAGCCCCGAGGATGCCCGTGTGGCCCTGCTTTTCTCGTGGCCAAAATTTTATGTCGATCGACCGACTGTTCTGGGCTCCGTTGAAGACCATGTACCCACACGCGCCCATCTGGGGCTTCACAACGACTCGGCCCTGAAAGTGCTCAAAGATGCAGAGGTGACCCACCTGGTGGTGGCGGGCGCCTGCAGTGGGTGCAAGAACTTCCTCAGGAAGTCCTACCCCTTCCTTTCGGAAACGGATTTCGACACCCTCTACCGCACCCCAGAGCGGACCCTCCTTGCTCTTTTGACCCAAGAGGCAACCAAGGTCTTTGAGTCGGCCAAATACAGCGTATGGCGGCTCCTATGAGATGGTTCTTTGCTGGCCTTTTTCTGTTGGCGTGCCGCGGCAACGACGCTGCTCCGACGGCTGAAGCCCTTCCTGCGTTCGAGGCCCGTCAGCCCTTTACCCAAGCCACTCTGTCGCTGGGTACCCCCACTCTTCAGCAAGATGGCAGCGCCACTCTGCGGTTTGTGCTCGACGATCGTTATCCCCTTGCCGGGGCAAAACTGGAGATTCAAGAACTCTGGCTCTCTGCTCGAGTTTGGCTCAACAACCAAGAGCTTGGTGAGGTGACTGGAGGAAGCTTTCCTGCAACGCTTGAGCTTCCCGATCTCCTTCGACCTGGCTCCCAGACCCTTCGATTTGAACTGACGGCTGCATCCGCAAAATCAGGCTTGCTGCAGGGTGCTCGCCGCGATCACAATCCCTTCCAGCCAACAGTGGGGGAAGTGGTGCTTCACCTCGCGCCCCAAACCCACATCGAGTGGATGGCCTACCCCACCCGAGACGAAAAGGTTGTGCCTCGCGCAGCCGTTCACGAGGCCCCAGAGGGAGCCCTCGTCGATTTTGGAGCCTACTTGGATGGGGTGCTGGTTCAGGACTTAGGCAGGGCACCGGTGATCCGAGGCATCGCGCAGGCGGAACCTGTGGCCTGGGAAGGGGCCTGGTGGGGTCCAGATACCGGATCGGAGGCCCTGTTTCAGTTTTCAGCAACCCTTCTGGATGCGAATCAAAATCGCATCGATCGTCACATTCGACGTGGAGGAATTCGGGACCTCAGCTACCGCTCCGGCCAACTGACACTGAATGGAACATCCAGCCCCCTCTTGGCCGTTCGAATGGAAGAGAGTTGGAAGAATGACGGCACGGACCTTCAAGAGTTCACCGAGCTTGGGGTCAACACCATTGAGATCCACGGGAGCTATCCCCCTCGAGAGTGGCTGGAGCTCACCGACGAGTCCGGGCTTCAGGTGGTGCTTCTTCCTCGATGCGACGGCGAGGTCTTTGCGAGACCCGAGGATGTGGACGCGCTCCAGCCCCAGCTGCGTGCACAGCAAGACCAATTGGCTCTCGCAACGCTCCACCACCCGTCCATTTTGTTTTGGACAACCGAGGGTACGCCGCAGCTGGCACGCCGACTGGCCAACAGCTTCGAGGGGGATCCTTTGAATCGACTGGTGACAGGGCGCGACATTCCAGCCCTCTCTCTTTCTCCCCGGGACACGAGTCGACTCAGAGGTCGCGTGCAGGGAACATGGATTACGGAAATCACCAATCTTCCCGGGACGGGTCCAGAACTCTCCATTCAGCTTTTCAAGCAGGCCATGGCGGCCGGAGCCATCGGGGGAGTCCTTCCCGTCAGCCGCAATCAACCCGCAATGCGCGACATTTGGGAGCGTGGCTTCCGGGAGCTCGCTCAGACCCTTCAAGGGGCCAGAATTGCCAGCAAGGTGCACCGAAGCTCTGCCCGACTTGAGGTCTCTGGACTTCAACCCCTGACTCCTGTCTGGCTGGTCTCCGAACACACCAGTCCTGCGGGTGCAATTCCCTCAAACCGAGGCCTTGCCGAGCTGAGCCTGTTCCACCGAGGGCCTGCAGAGCTTCACCAAGGCGGGAACACCAAGTCCATCAACCTGGAGAATGCGACGCGACAGGGAAGTACTCAACGAGTTGAATCCAGGAGGTTTTCATGGGTATCCGAATGAACCCCAAGGGCACCCCCAGAGTGTGGGCTTCCTGGCTCTTCGACCTCACCATGGTTGTCGTGATTCTCAGCATCCGATGGGACGCCACGGTTCGAGCGGACCCTGGATTGGACGCCACGAGCAGCCTGCCGACCTGGTGGTGGGGGTGGGGCAACCTCCAGGACTGGCTCTTGATTGGACCGGATGCCGGGAACTGGGCTGCCAACGCCGAAGCCTGGCGAGATGGGTCTGCTTTGGATTCCCATCGCCTGCCCATCTACAGCATGCTTACAGCGTGGTTCTCTTCGTTCTTCGGTGACGTTGTCTTCGCCGGACACCAAGTCAACCACCTCCTCTCCGCCCTCCTCGGTCTGCTGGCCTATGCCATCGGACGCATCACTTCCGGTCGTGCCGTGGCTGTCGCAGCCGGCGTCTTGACCGCGTGGTCCCCAGAACTGGTGAACAATCAACTGCTCTTCGGAGTGGACCCCTCTCTCCAATTCGCAGTCCTCCTCCTTGCACTCGGCACCTTGCTTGCACTGTCCAAAGGCACCTGGCCCTGGGTGGTGGGGGCGGGATTCTGCCTGTCTTGGGCAATGGCCACCCACTACCTGTTGATGCTTTTCGTTCCCGTGAGTGCCTTCTGTTTCCTGCTCATGAAGCGACCTCTCTCCCTGCGAATTCGCTACATGGTGGCCTTCCTTCTGATCGGGTGGCTCGGGTTTCAATTCTTTGCTCGAGACTATGAGGATCTGTCGGTCGGAATGGTTCTCAATGTCTTCACCGAGGGGGTTGCCGGCTCCGATGGTCGGGTGATTGCGGAGGGTCCAATGGGCGGGGATACGGCGACGAGTATCGTGGTTCAGAACCTGCCGACTGCACCCCGACTGGCGGTGCAAAGAGGACTGCGTTCCATGAAGGTTGAGGGGGTTCCTTGGACTCTTCTGCTCATGCTCTTCTGGGTGGGACTCCTCGGCTGGGGACTCCAAAATCGCGAACGCAAGTCGATTGACTGGAGACACACTCTCTTCTTTTTGGCCTTCCTCAGCCCCCTGATCGGCCTCGAGGCCTCCCGAGCTCCTGACCGCTATGCTCTGTTCTCTCGACCGATCTTCTTTCTTGTCGTGGCTCGGGGAGTGGTCAGCCTGACCTACATGGCGGAGTGGGGTTTTCGAAAGGGGCTGCCGCCCTGGCGGAAGCTGCCTCAAGGACTCCTCAGAGGATGCCTGAGCGCTGTCGTCGTACTTGGGCTGTTGTCCGCTTATCGAGCACCGTACACCCAACGTTGGGAGTTGCGCCCCCCTGTCGATGAGGGGCTCGGCGACAGGGCCATTGCCGCAGCGATCAACGAGGAGTTCACACGCCAAGGTGGGATCGTGACCACCTCCCAGGCCCTAGAGTACTTCACGGGAAGGACGAGATGCCCCGGAAACTTCTGCCCACGAGGAGGCAACGACGCGGTGGCGCAGTGCTTTGAGGAAATCCTGCGCCAGTGCTCAGGAGGAGGCCACATTCCCTACGTAGTGAGCCGAAGCAGAACAGCAGGACTGGGGGACCAGAGAAACGAGGCCGTCGACCAGGTGATTGCCGCCAACTTCGAGCGCGTGGCCACCCACCGTGGGGAAGCCCTCACTTTAGACCTGTACCGAGTGGAACGCAGGGAGCTTCTGGACTTGGCCAGAAGCCTTCGAAGCCGCCCTTAGGCTCTCCAACGACTCTCTCGATACATGGCCCAGATCGAGCGGCCCAGGTTGGTCAGCCCGGACACACCGCCATGCATCGACTCCCCCTCCACTCGAATTCCCATCTCAACAGGCACCTCTCGAACCTCGAGTCCACCTCGAATCCCAAGAATGCGTATGTTGGCGTCTGCGACATCCCCCGGAAATTCCTCGGCAAAAAACCCCAAAGCCCGCCTGTCCAACGCCCAAAATCCACTGGTCACGTCTTCCAGTGACACACGGGTCACCGCCTTCACGACCTGAGCAAGCGCAGCATTTCCGGCCCGCCGGGCGAACGGGGCGGGTGAGTCCGTATTGGCTCGACTCCCAACAACCCAGTTCGCCCTATCCAGTTCTTCAAGAAGCCGTGGAGCGTCCTCTGGCGGGTGTTGTCCATCCGCATCCAGCTGGACCACGCGGTGCACACCACGCGCTTGGAGGTGTTGATACCCACTCCTCAATGCGTTGGCATAGCCTCCGCGTCGCACGCGAAGTACCTCCGCTCCCCACTCCGAGGCGATCTCAGCCGTTCTGTCCGAACTGCCATCGTCAACGACCAGCACACCCAGCTCAGGGCAGGCTCGCCGAAGACCGGTGAGCACGGACCCGATGCTCTCTGCCTCGTTGAACGCAGGAATGAGGGCGCTGGCCCGCACGAAAGTGCCTTACTGAGCGATTTTCACGGCATACCCTGTAGAGGTAATGGCCGCGAGAAGGGCAGCAGAGTTGGTTTTCTCCGCTTGGAAGACCACTTGGGCGTCGCCGGTCGCATGGTCCACAGTGGCCGCTTTCACACCGTCCACCGCCTCAAGGGCCGCGACGACCTTGGCGCTGCAACGACCGCACTTCATGCCCTCGATGGTGAACGCCGCCCGTTCCCCCTCGACGGTCGCAGTTTCCGTGGAATCCGCTGGAGCACTCGCCATGTTGCAGGCAGTGGCGCACGGCTGATCCCCGCAAGCGAGTGCTGCTGGGCTGTAGGCGAGGGCGGAAAAAACTACTGCAGTAAAGATACGCATCGAAACTCCAAAGAAAAATGAATCCTTTTCAAGATATCCCGTCCCTTGGAAACCGGATAGACTAAAGATCCGTCCGGTGACATCAGGAGACAACATGCGTTCCTTTCTTCTCGCAATCCCACTTCTTGTGCCAGCGACGGCTTTTGCAGACGCTGCTTCAGATTTCGCTGCCCAGTGCGCGACGTGTCACGGTGCTGAGGGCGCCGGAGATGGCACCCCACTGCCTGTCACTCCTGCGAACTTTCAAGACCCTGAGTTCTGGGCCTCCCGAACGGATGAACAGGTAAAAGCTGTCATCAAAGGAGGAGGGGCCTCCGTCGGAAAATCCGCCATGATGCCCCCACTGGGTGCTGGTTGGAGTGATGCACAACTCGATGCGATGGTGGCCTACCTGAAGACCTTCAAGAAATAGGTTCTTGATGGGTTTTCTTTGGCTCGGTCTGGCGACGGCAAGCGCGGGTGCACTGAGCGACACCCTCAACACGGTGTCGCCCTACCTCGAACAGCACTCGCCTTTCGGGGCACCCGCGTTTGAACCCTCCGATGTGGAGAAGATGTCGCGCGGTGAAACCGTTTGGAAAGACTCCAAAAAACGGACTGGAGAGACCCTTCTCACCATCGGCGGATTGATCGAGGCCAGTCCGGCGGCCGTTTGGATCGCCATTTTGGATGACGACCACAATGGGCTGAGTGATCGTGTTCTCGATCGGGAGTTGACGCCACGTCGAGAGGGCTACAAATCTCTTTACCAACACATTTCTCTGCCTTACCCGCTCTCCGACCGTCACTGGATCATTGAGATTCAGACCGATCGTGACCTCTACCAGGTCAGTCAGAAGCGCATCTGGCGCAGGGGATGGGACCTTGATCCTCGGGGAGAGGCAGCGCTTGGAGCCCTTTCTCCTGCAGACCAATCTCAGATCCGTTCCGGAGTCTGGACTCCTGCAAATGAAGGCGAGTGGCTGGTCATTCCAGCGGGAGAACACTGCGTTGTGATCTACCGAGGACGCTTTGATGTCGGCGGCAAGATTCCCGAAAGCATCGCTCAAGCCGTTGGAAATCAAGGCGCTCTCGATCTCTTCAACCAGTTGCAGGAGCTTGCCAACCAGATGCCGAGTCACTACCAAACGGGCCATCCACCCATCCTGGCGCCTACGGGCCAAAGTCTTCCCCCTTGGTAAGCCATGAAAGAAGCCCTCAAAGTTTATGGTCTTGGACTTCTCTTGATGCTGGCCTTTGGATTCGGCTGGGAGTACCTGCAGCCCAAACCAAAGCTCCCTGAGTTTGCTCCCGACTTTGCGCTGGTGGACTTGGATGGCAACACCCATCGACTGGAGTCCTACCGGGGCCAACGCGTGGTCATTAACTTTTGGGCCAGTTGGTGCGGCCCCTGCATCTCTGAGATCCCCGCATTCTCTCGATTTGCAGAGGAACACCCGGATATCCCCGTTCTTGGGTTGAGTACCGACCGCCACGAACGAGACGCGGCAGGTGCCGCCGACCGCATGGGAATTCCTTACCCGGTCATGATGGCTGGCTCCGTGGCCGCCACCTACAACATTCGGAGCCTGCCCACCACCGTCATCGTCGACGAGGACGGTCGAGTCGACAGCGTCCACGTCAACAGCATGTCCTTTCGAGCACTCCGGAAAGCAGCGCTCCCCTGAGTGGATTCAGCTGTCCACAAATCGGGAACTCAACAAACGAGATGAGATTCCCGCTGTCCCACCTTCCAGGATGCCGCGTGCCACTTGCTCCGCACAGGCCATCGCCAGAGAAAGGTCCTGACCATTGAATCCCACGCAAGACACCTTGCGCGGCTGACCCGGCATGGGACCCAAAACCGGGAGACCGTCACAGGAGAATCCCATAATCGAAGACCACTCCACCACCCCCTCCTCTGAAGCTCCGCCGAGTCGCTCCGAAAACTCACGAAGCTTGAGGCTGACCTTGGGATTCAAGGTGGGAGTTGACTCTCCAATCTCCAGGTGGGGACTGGCCCAACGGCAGCCGCTGACCACCCGCCCCCCCTGAACAGGACCCCAGGTAACGTAGCCATGCTGGCTCCGTCCCAGGGTCTCCGGCGACCGGCTTTCGGGCTCAAAACGGTGCTGCGCTCGCACCGGAAACACCTTCTGTTGAAACCAGGGGTCCACGTCGACCGCCCAGGCCCCAGCAGCGATCACCACCAACTGCGTCTCCATTCGCCAGGAGGGGCCGTAAACTACAAGCGACCCGTTTTCCTCATGAATCCCATGAACCCGACGCCCCAGGAGGACTCGTCCCCCGGTCTCGCGCAAACAGCCGCTGAGGTGGGCGAGTAAATCGAGCGGATTGATCGCCAACTCCTGGGCATGGAAGCGCCCCAACCCGAAGGGCCTGCCCAGAACGCGCTGCACCTCTTCTGGCTCAACCGTCTGGCACTCAATCCGGTGCTCTTGCAGCCACTCAGTACTGCGTTCAATCCCCTCTGCTTCTCGGTCCATGGATGCACACCAGATTCCCCCTTTGACCCCCTCCAAACCCACGGACCCCAAGAGTTCTAAAGAACGCAGACTGAGTCGAATCAGGTCCTCTGCGTCGGAATTGCCTACGGCCTGAGCCAGCTGGATGGGGTGCTCACAAAGACCCAGATGAGCGAGCCCGCTTCCCCTCCCAACGGCCCCAGATCCGAGCTGCTTTTCTGACTCCAGCACCGCTACTGTGGCCCCGCCTCTCGCGAGGTGCAGGGCACAGGTGAGACCCGCCAGACCTCCCCCCACCACAGCAACCTCCGTGTGGGTCGGCAGTGGATCTGTCTGCGAGCCGATGAGGTCGCCCCAAGGAACAGAGGAGGCCACCTACTCTTCCGAGTCGGCTTCGCAGAAATCCGAGGTCCCTGCTGCTGCAATGCAGAGATTGCGAGCCCTCAAGACCCTCTGCTCGCTGGCTTTGGCATAGTCGAGCCATTCCCGAGCAAACTGCTTGGTCTGGTTTCTCCACGACTCCGAGTTGCCCTGGCTCTCCGCAGCCCGATCCTCCACGTATACCGCATCCCAGTGTGTCCACAGTCGGTTGGAGGTCTCGGCTCGGAGCTTGTAGAGGTCGAAAAGACGGCGCTTGTAGGTCGCTTTTGTCCACTCCTGCTTGTTTTCCAGCGCATACCCTGCCCAGCGAATCGCCTCCTCAGCGTGGCCGATGTCCTTGCGAGCGAGCTTGACGGCATACTTGAAGCACAGATCGGGGTCCGAGCGGTCAATCTCCTCGAGGTGCCGGCCCAGCAGCACCTCCATGCGTTCGCCGTCTCGACGAGCCTCTGCATCCATCATCAGCACACGGGAGATCTTGTTCTTGACGGTCTGCTGTTCCTCTTGAGAGAGGCGATCCTCCAAACACTCCTGGAGCGCACTTGTCAGCTGCCCCATCAATGCAAAAGGCTCCAATGCGAGCAGGTTTTTGCACGAAGAGGGCATTCCTGGGGGCGGGGGCATCTCAACCGCGGGAGCAGGCTCTGGGGGCGCCTCAGGAGGAGAAATCACCGTTGCCGAGGCCGTTTGACCGGCCTCCTCGGGAGTCGAGTCACTGGAGAGTGGAGCCTCCTCCTCGGGAATACCGACTGGAACTCCATCAAGCTCCCGGAGGGCCTCCTCGACTTGAGGAATCCACATCGAAGAACGAACAACCACCTCCGGTCTTCCGAAATGGCGCACAAAGGTTTCGAGCGAATCCCGCCGAATCTCGGGATCATCGCTGCTGATCGCCATCTCATACGCTCCTTGCGCCTGCATGCGGTAGCGGCCAATCGCCTGGATCACCTGAAGATTCTGCTCCACCTTCGCGAGGGCTGCCCATGCAGCACGCCCCGGCCCGCGCTCAAGCTCCCCAGCGACCACTTCCCATGCTCGCTGGGTTTCGCTGCTGCTCTCATTGGCAGCGTGGCTGGATCCAAGGGCGTGCGTGTGCAGACGCACGAAACGCTGGATCTCCGCTAAGTTGAGGATGCCATCGGGCCGCTGATCAATGGCGCCATCCGCCCATCCTCGAAGAGCCCCTGCGACGAGGTAGGTGAACATTCCGTGGTCTGCAGCCCGGTAGTGAGGGGCATTCCTTGCGGTTTTGTCCGCCATCCAGACCACGATCCTTTCGTCAGCAGGCGGCGTGAATCGGGGCGGACCCGGAGGACGAGGACTGATCGCGGATGTGCCGTCTCGATGGTGCCCAGAAAAAGCGGCATCCACAACAACCATGACCCGCTCGATCTTCTCACTCGAGGACCATTCGTAGATCTCACTGAGTTTGATTCCGTCTCGCTCCGCCGTTGAACCGTCCCTCGCCGTGTCCTTTCCAAGCAGGAGCCACTCGCCATTTCGAACAAGGCCATAGCCACTGAAATACACCCAAAGCGTTCCTCCTCGACGCACCTTTTTCGCAGCGCTTATGACCGTGCTTCGCATCCGAGAACGGTTGCCTACAGAGCTCTGCTTGATCGAGGCCTCGGAGAGCCCGACCGATCCCGCCAAAGTAGCAGCCATCAGTTGAGCATCTCTCTGAGCCCCATCAATGTCTTTGAGGTGCTTGTAGTCCTCCACATGCAGAATTGCTGCAGCATCATTGGGAGCCGAGGCACCGGTAATGTGAATCGCATCCACATCCGGTGGAGAGGCGACAGCGAAGCCGAGAAAGGCGAGGAGACTAACCATGGTCGTGGATTCCAATTTTGGGGAGGAATGATCAGATGGAGTGCTTCCTTTCTATCGCAGTTCCTCGGAACTTCGCATCGAAAGATTTCCAGGTTTGGAAATAGTGATAAGCTCCCTGTCAAAGCACTCGTTTTCGAGGCGGAACGATCCGATTATTGGATTAAAAGACCGGCACATTTCCCCATGACCTCGCGAAGGATCACATCCATGAAGACCAGCCCGCTGTTTTTGATTGCCCTGCTTCCGTTCTTTGGGGGCTGCAACAAGGATCAAACCGATGACTCCGTTGAAACCGGTAACGACACCGGGGAAACCGGTAGCGACACGGGTGAGAAGGGTGAAAACACAGTCCAGACCCTGCTCTTCTCCAACCCCACTGACGGCAGCTTCTTCGCGCCGGGGGAGACCCTCTCCGTCGAGGCCGATGTTGCCGGCAACTACACTGTCTCGGAGCTGGAAGTCGCACTGCGTGTCGATGCCGACATCATCACGGACTACTCCTTCGATGCGGGCTCCCTGAGCTTTGACTACACGGTCGGAGTGGGTGAGCAGCTCACCATTCTTGAAATCACCGATGACACCCAGACCCACAGGGCTGAGGTCACCTGGATCGGCAACACAGCACCGACGCTCCAACTCGATGACCCGGGCGAAGTCAGCCAGGGCGAACCACTGACCCTCACGGGCATGGTGGACGATGGGGAGACCGCGCCTGAAGACCTGGTCGTCACCTGGTACTTCGACGGAGAGGAGATCGCCGCCGACGGTCCCTTGAGTGATGGAAGCATCTCGCTGACCATCGACGAGGCTCCCGCGGGAAGCCACCTCGTGGAGGTCACCGTCGCCGATGAATGGGTCGAGGTCAGCGACCAACTTGCGATTGATGCGCAGTGCACACTGGCGAGCAGCATTCAAACCCTCCTGCATCTCAACGAGGAGAGTGGGGAGGAGATCGTCGACTCCAGTCTGAATCAAGCCACCGTCTCCCTGGTCGGAGGGGCCACCATTGAGCCCGGTGTAGACGGCAATGCCATCAACTTCAACGGGGAGTCTTACCTGACCATTGACGAACCCGTCTACCCCCCCCTCTGGGCCACCAACTTCACCATTGGTGGTTGGGTCAAACCCAACGCAGCAGCCACCTCGACTGAAACCATCTTCCAGCAGACCGACGGCAGCGGGCTGGCGCGAACCATGCTGTATCGGACCCCAAGCTGCGGCGGTGCCCTGGCTTCCTATGTGGGTGCAGCCACGCTGTGCGGAACAACCGCTCTCCAGGAAAACACCTGGCAGCACGTCGCCATCACCCGAAACCGTGACACTGGAAAGGTAGCCCTGTTCCTCAACGGCATCAAAGAGGCCGAGGGGGACCGGTTCATGGAGTTCGCGGATGGCGGGCTCGTGGTCGGTGCAGGCAAAACCCTGACCAACCAGTTCTTCAATGGGGCTGTGGATGAGGTCATGGTGCTCTCCGAGGCCATGGAGGAGTCTGATTTGACGGCCCTCGTCGCAGGTGGCCCCCCCATCTGCAAGCCGGAATGCAGTGATCTGCCCACCTCGCCCTACCACTGGTTCGATGGGACGGCAGGCACCAACACCGACCTCGAGGACCTGATCGGAAACACCAACGCCTCTCTGGTCGGCGCAACAAGCTTTGGACCGGGCACCACCGGCGATGGCCTCGTTCTTGACGGTGCCACTGCCTACGCGGAGCTGGTTTCTGAGGACACCCTCCAGCTCTCGAGCACGGACTTCACCATCTCTCTCCGCGCCCGGTTTGATGGGGATGATCTCACCAGCGAAGACAAGACTCTTGTGCAGCTTCTGGACGGAACAGGACTGGGTCGGACGATGATCTATGTGGACGCCAGTTGCGGTGGACAGATTTCCTCCTTCATCGGCGGACAAGAACTCTGCAGCGGCAGCCTGAGCCTCGGCTTCTGGCACCACATTGTGCTGCGCGTCGATCAGACCAACGGAACCGCTCAGTTCTTTGTAGATGGCCTCCCTCAACAGACGGCAAACCGCACCATGGTGGCTTCTGATGGCGGTATTCGAGTGGGCACTGGAAAGACCCTCAACGGCCAGTTCTGGGACGGCGTGATTGACGACATCATGATCTACGACACCCTGCTCTCCGACGATGAAATCATCGCCCTTCACGAGTCCGGGACCAACTACTGTCCCCAACCCTGATTCCTTGCAGCACAAGCTCAGAGGGTCCGTTAAGGCTCTGCCCTCATCGTGTGCGAGGTCACCATCTCTTCTTCAGACGAACCGACTCCTGAGTCCGCCCCTGAGTCCCCGACACCAGTCTGGACCTGGGCCATCGATCGCGTCAGCGAGGTCTTGACCCGGCCCAATCCTGAGTTTTGGGAAGGACTGGCCAAAGAAAAGCGGTCGAATGCGACGGTTGTTTTTGCCTACCTCTTCCCGCTCCTTTTGGCGGCCTGGGGGTTCCGAGCCGTCTACATTGCAGGGGTAGTCGGCTGGGGTCCCGCGCTTTTGTTGGTCGCTGACTCCGTTGTCGCCGTGGTTGTCTTGAGTTTTGTTCTCGGCGCCCTCGCCGAGGCCATGGCTCCGCGGTTCGGGGGTGTGAGGCAAGGAACGGCTTCCTTTCGACTCTTCGCTTTCCTGCAGACGCCAGTGCTTGTGGCAATGGTGTTGGAGTTTTTGTTCAGCCTGGCAGGTGCCGCTCAACTCGGCAGCTTTCTCCAGATTGCAGGACTCATGTACGGCGTCTACCTCCTCTGGATCGGACTCCCCGCGTTTTTCCGCTTAGGGACTACCGGGAACTTCATCGCCTTTCCGTTGACCATTGCCATCATCTGGTTCCTCCTGCGATCCTTGGTGATGACGGGTGTTGGCTTTGCCTATCAAAAGTTCTATGGAGAAAACCTCCTCCAGGACACCTTGGACGCCGACTACACGCTTCGATCCTATTCCCGGGATGAAATGCCTCAGTACCAGGGCAAGGCTCACCAGCTGCAACTTGCGGAGGGAATGACCTACCGTTTCGTGTTCCTCGCAAGGCACAATCTGTCCAACATCGACCTTCAGATCACGGACAGCGAGGGCAAAATCCTGGTTCAAGATGACCCTCTTGATCAAAACGGCAGTGTCATGGTCGACTTCACACCCGAGGCATCGGGCACCTACTACATGTCCACTGAAGTGGGCGATCTCGGTGGCCCAAGTGTGCGCACCGAAACCCTTCTCTACACCTTTATGAAACCCGTTTCGCCTGCCCCTTAGAGGTCCAGGACGACCCCCAAACCCATCTGGAGAATCCCATGCCTGAACTCAACCAAACCGCACCCGACTTCACCCTCGTCGACACCGAGAAGAACCCTGTGACTCTCTCCAGCTTTCGCGGTCAAAAAGTCGTTCTCGCGTTCTTCCCCGCCGCATTCACTGGCGTTTGCACCAAAGAGCTCTGCACCTTCAAAGACTCCCTGTCCGAATTCAACACCATGAATGCTCAGGTCCTGGCCATCAGCGTGGACGGTCCTTTTTCCAACGGTGCTTTTGCTCGCCAAAACGAACTGAACTTCCCTGTGCTGTCCGACCTGCACGCCAAAACCATTGGTGACTACGGGATCACTCTCGAAAACTTCGCGGGCGTTGAGGGCTACACGTCCTGCCAGCGCTCGGTGTTTGTGATCAACGAGGAGGGTGCGCTGACCTACAAGTGGACGGGAGAACACAACGGCAAAGAGCCGGTTTACGATGACGTGAAAGCCGCTTTGGCCTAAACTCGTTCTATGCTGACCGCCATCGATCAAGCCATGGAGCAGATGGGCTCCCTGAACCATACGCTGCCGCGTGTGATGCAGGTCGCCAACGACATCAACTCCTCAGCAAGAGAGATGGTGCGTGTGATTCAGATGGATCCCGTGCTGACCGCCCGAGTTCTTCGGGTGGCCAACTCGGCCTATTTTGCCATGCATGAACCGGTGACCAATCTGCGCAGGGCAACCATCCTCATGGGGCTGAACACGATTCGAAATCTTGCACTCGCCACCGCGGTGAGAAACAGCTTTCAGATCGAATCCGGATGCGACGTTACCTCAGAGGATTTCTGGCGCTACACCGTGGGCTGCGCTGTGCTCTCCGATCAACTGGCTCGACGGGCATCCGTCGATCGGCAGACCATCGAGGAAGCCTTTGTCATCGGCATTCTCCATCCCATTGGTCGAGCGCTTCTGATCCAACACTTTCCGGCGCAGTACAATCAGGTCATCAGCATGGCGAAGACGGAGAACACCTCCACAAAGCCCCAGGAGACCAAGGTTTTCCAGACAGACCACCAAGCCATTGGACTCAGCATGGTGGCCCGATGGAAGCTGCCACACAACCTGGCCGACGGCATCTCCTACTGCACGCGCCCCACCTATTCCTCGCTGAAAGGCACTCACCTTCTCTCCATTGCGATGCATCACATCAAGGCCCATCGCATCGGCTTTTGTGGTGATTGGCAGCCTCATCCCGTACCCGATGAAGTGTATGCTCACCTTCGATTGACCAAAAAAAAGGTAGAGTTGCTCATCGAGGATGTGTTGGAGAGTGAGTTGGCCAAGGCCGAAGACTTCATCAAAGGCGTGTAGATGGAAATCCATTTCTGGGGAAATCGTGGCTCCATCCCGAGCCCAGGCCCTGAGACTGTGCGCTACGGCGGAAACACCACGTGTGTCGAGATTCGAAACGGTGACGACTACATTCTGATTGATGCGGGCACAGGCATCCGAAAGGCCGGCGAATTCATCACCCGTGAGCGCGGTGGCAACCAAGACATTCCCTTGCTTGTGACCCACACACACTGGGATCATATCCAAGGTCTGCCCTTCTTTATTCCCGCCTTCATACCGGGGAATCGACTCCGAATTTTCGGACCTCACAATCATCAGACACCCTTCGATCGGGTGATTGCTGATCAGATGCAGTTCTCCTATTTCCCGGTCAACTTTGCTCAGCTGCGGGCCGACATCAGTCCTCGAACCTTGCGAGAGGGTGAATCCTTCCAGTTGGGGTCCATCACCGTCATCCCGAAGTACGTCAATCATCCTGTCCCCACTCTCGGGTATCGCTTTGAGGCCGATGGGAAATCCATCGTCTTCTTGACAGACATCGAGCCCTATCGAGACGTTCTCTACGACGGCATCTGCCCCAGTGAGGAGGAACGAGAGGAGTTTGAGGAGGTACAAAAGACGGTGATTCAACAGAACCAGAGGATTGTCGACTTCTGCAAAGAGACCGACATCTTGGTCATCGACGCCCAGTACACGCACGAGGAATACGAACGTTCCTACATTGGGTGGGGCCACACATCGATGCGTGATGCACTGCAGATCGGCCGCTCTGCGGGCGCCAAGACCGTTGTGTTTACCCACCACGATCCCAATCGGTCGGACGACGATCTCGATCGCCTGCTCGGCGAGCACGCGGAGCAACTTGGGCGAGAGTCCGGTCACTCGGTCAAGCAACTGCTCGGGGCGACTGAGCGCACGACACTCAAAGCCTAGTAAACGCCGGAACCTCCTTGTTTTCGCTCTTGCTGCTCGCCTGTTCGACCCCATCCAGTTCCCTGGACACGTCCGCTCCGGAAGAGACGGACGTCCGCGACACTGGAACCCGAGATCCCATCCGAGATCTCGATCCGAGTGCATTCCCAAGCGCACAAGAAGCCTGTCGAGAAGCCGAGGTCTTTCGCGTCAAGGAGGTTCTCGACGGAGACACTCTGCGCGTGGAAGGCAAGTGGGGGGGCGAGACCGTTCGCTTGATCGGCATCAATGCTGCTGAAATGGACTGGAACGGGGGCAACCATGACTGTTGGGCGGAAGAGGCGCGTACTGCTTTAGAAGACCTGCTGTTGAACGAGTGGGTCTGGCTGTTGTTCGATAAAGAATGCGAGGACCCTTTCGATCGAACGCTGGCCTACGCCCACAGAGGCCCCGACATTGAGGACTTTGTTCAACGCTACCTTCTTCGGAACGGTCACGCCGAGTCCTTTCGTGTTCAGCCTAATGTCGCCTTTGAAACTCTATTCTCCGCGGATGAAAGCTACGCGAAACGCGAAGAGGTTGGCTTGTGGAACGCCTGCAACGAATAGGGCTTGGGCTCCTGCTGCCGACGGTTGCCACCGCCTCCCCCTGCGAGGAGCCTTTGAGCCTCCGGAGCGTCACGCCCGAGTTGAACCAGCACGATGTGCCCCGGGACACACGAGTTCTGGTCTCCTTCATCGGCCAAGGCAGCGATACTGAATTTGAGGTGGCCTTGCTGGAGGCGGAGAACGCTGTCGAAACCGAAACCCAATCGTGGTGCTACGAGCATGAGGGACCGTTCGAGAAGCACTGCTGGTTCTCTCTAAAGCCGACCACACTCTTGCGATCCAATCAACGCTACACCATCCAAATCCAATCCACAGATTCCTACCGCGGCGAAAGCCCCTTCTTCTTCGACAGCAGCTTCCATACGGCTTCGGATACGCACCCGGCCCTCGATCGCAGCGCTCCGGTAGTGAAGCTTCTGGAGTTGACCGACTTCGAAGAATCTGAAATCGGCGAATGCGACTATGAACAGCCTCGAAGGATCCTGATTGAGCCCTCTCACCCCCTATCCGACGAGGATCGATTGGGGGTGTACCACATCGAGGAACTGAGAGAGGACGACTCCGCTTTCCCCGTCCATACCGTGTTCGTGACTCAACCGGTGATGGAGCGGGACTTTGTGATCAAACAATACGCCGACCTCATGGCCAACCCGACGGGCTGCTATCGACTGTGGATCGAAGACGGATCCGGCGAGGTGACGGACAAGGCGGAATTTTGCTGGGAGGAGTTCTTTGACACGGGATTGGAGGACACCGGCTCACCGGACAGCAACCCAGAGGACACCGGCATCTCCGACACGAGCCCCTCGGATACCGCTGTCTCTGGGGACAGTGGACTGAACGACACGAGCCCTCCTGAAACCGAGAGCTCTCAGCCTAACGCCTGCACGTGTTCCCAGACTCCAGCTTCACCGGCCCTTCCCTTGGTCGGATTCGTCCTCCTCATCCTCCATGGACTTGGACGAAGGCGGACCAACCCCCAACCCTGAGTGATCAGCTTCCTTGAACGATGGAGGCCACGCCCTCGATCCAATCTGCTCGTGCGTTGAGGCACGGCACAAAGAGGAAGGACTCGCCACCTGCCTCCAAAAAGTCTTCGCGGGCCTCCATGTTGATCTCCTCGAGGGTCTCCAAGTTGTCTGCCACAAAGGAGGGGCACATGACCGCCAAATGCTTGGTGCCTTGTTCCGCCAGCTCAATGATGCGTTTGTCGGTAGCGGGCGTCAGCCAGGGAACCTTGGTCAGCCGGGATTGGAAAGCGACACTCCAGCTTCCCTCCTCCAGTCCCAGCTTCTCCGCCAGCCGCTGAGCAGTCACGTGACTTTGGGCCCCGTAGCAGCGTTGGTTGGCCTCGCAGAGAGCCTTGCAGCAGTCTGGACTCTTGCCGCAGTGCTCCCCCGTCGGGTCGGTGGCCTGAACCTGGTGAACGGGAAGTCCATGGAAGGAGAACAAAACGTGGTCGACTTGGGGATTGAGGTGCTCTTCAGCGAGTGATGCGCTCGGACTGCAGAAGCCCTCGTGGTCGTAAAAATTCTCGACTACACGGTAGCTTGGCATGCCTGGAAGACTCGCTGCGAGTTCCTTGAAGCGGGCAATCGAGGTCTCTGTCGAAGACAACGCATACTGGGGGTAGAGCGGCAGGAACACCACCTCGTCCACACCCGCTTCCACCAACTCGCGGAGTGCGTCCTCCATCTTCGGCTCACCGTAGCGCATGCCGAGCCGGACCACCCAGCTCTCACCGAGATGTTCGGACAGCTTGCTTTCAAAGTCTCGGCTGTGGACCAAGATCGGCGATCCTTCCTCCGTCCAAATCTTGGAGTAGGCCTCCGCACTGCGTTTGGGTCGGAATGGAAGAATGATCAGATTGAGGAGCATCCAACGGCCGACGGGATTCATATCCATGACCATGGGGTCCGAGAGGAACTCTTTCAAAAACACACGGACGTCCTTGACGTCCGTGGAGGCTGGTGTGCCCAGGTTGGACAGCAGCAGTCCGCGGGTGTTGGCCACGACTATTTCTCCCGTAAAGCGCTCACAATGTCCTGCACGCTTGCGCCTGCGTCACCGAAAAGCATGTGGGTGTTGTCCTCAAAGAAGAGGGGGTTTGCGACGCCAGCGTAGCCAACGCCCATTCCTCTCTTGAACACCACAACACGGGAAGACTTCCATACCTGAATGACTGGCATTCCGAAGATCGGACTCGACTCATCCGTCTCCGCACCCGGATTCACGATATCGTTCGCTCCGATTACCAACACAAGGTCCGTCTTCGGACAGTCGTCGTTGATTTCCTCCATCTCAAGCACGATGTCGTAGGGAACACCCGCCTCAGCGAGAAGAACATTCATGTGCCCCGGAAGCCGCCCAGCGACCGGATGGATGGCGTATCGAACGTTTGCGCCCCGGTCCCTGAGAATCTTTGTGAAGTCGTTCACCAGATGCTGTGCTCGAGCAACGGCCATTCCATAGCCTGGAACAATCATGATCTCCTTGGCACCCAGCGCCCAAGCAGCCACCTCATCCGCAGCCGTCTCGAGTACCTGGCCTTCGAGCGTTCCACCACTGCCGGATGCTGGCTTTCCACCATCGGTCCCGAATCCGCCGAAGATGACGTTCCAAATCGAGCGGTTCATTGCCCGACACATGATGTAGGAGAGGATTGCACCGGACGATCCGACAAGTGCACCGGTGATGATGAGCAGGTCATTCGACAGCATGAAACCCGCAGCCGCAGCCGCCCAACCTGAGTAGCTGTTGAGCATGGAGACCACGACGGGCATGTCTGCGCCGCCGATGGCCATCACAAGATGGATTCCCAGAAGAGAAGCCAGAAGGGTCATCACCAACAGAAACACAAAGGGCGTGCTGGAAAGCAGATCTTCGGCCGAGGCATGACCTGCGCCATGGAGTGCATTGGTGTCCTGAATAAAGGGCACGGCCAAACCAACAATCACCAGCACAACTAGAAGGTTGAGCAGATGCCGTCCGGGAAGCAGAAGAGGTGTTCCCGACATGCTGCCGCGTAGCTTGGCCCAGGCAATGACGGAGCCAGTGAAGGTGATGGCCCCAATGGCCACACCCAACCAGATCTCAATCAAGTGCACCGTGTGAGAGCCACCGGTGACTGGAACAGCGGGATCCAGATAGCTTGAGAGCCCCACAAAAACAGCCGCTAGTCCCACAAATGAGTGGAGGATGGCGACAAGCTGAGGCATTGCGGTCATGGCGACTCGTGCAGCAAGAAAGCCACCGATCACAAAGCCCACGAGGATGGTTCCGGCCAGCAACGGGGCGGCCTTCCCGAGGTCCAAGTTGTCCCCTTGCTCGATGCCCACCAAGACGGTGAGAACTGCGAGGATCATGCCAATGATCCCATAGGTGTTTCCGCGCTGAGCCGTCTCCTGCTTCGAGAGTCCCCCGAGACTCAGAATGAAGAGCATTCCTGCGGCCAGATAGGCCATGTTCGGGAAGTAATCCATCTACTTGCCCTCCTTTCGGAACATCTTGAGCATGCGCTGAGTGACCAAAAATCCCCCGGCGATGTTGATGCTGGCCACCAGAATGGCCGCTGCTCCCAACAGAACCGATACGGACAGCCCGCCACCTCCGTCTCCCTGAAGAACAGCGACTTGGAGCATTCCTCCGACCACGATGATGCCCGATATGGCATTCGTTACGCTCATCAGAGGGGTGTGCAGTGCGGCGGTGACCGACCAGACCACCTGCCAGCCCACAAAGCAAGCGAGCACAAAGACAGTGAGGTTGTGAACCAACTGAGGATCGTCGACCGTTGCGCCGATACCGAGCAATGCAAGAACAGACACCAAGACCGGCCAGATTGCTCCGGGCCCATTGCTGGTACCGTGTCCTGCGGCTTTCGGCTTCGTGACCGGAGCCGGTGCCGGTTTCTGGGGCACCTCCCGAGTTGGCGGAGGTGGCACCGCCTTCTCCGGCTCAGGTGGAGGTGGCCAACTGACTACCCCCTTGTTGACGACCAGTGACTTTCGAACCACCTCGTCATCGATGTCGACCGCATAGCCTTCCTCACCCACCATGTCGGAGAGCAAGTTCACAAGGTTGGTGGCAAAAAGCTGACTTGCGTGGGTCGCGAGGCGACAGGTGAGGTCGGTGTAGCCCAAGATCGTCACCCCCTTTACCTCAATGGCCCGGTCCGGCTGCGTGTAGGCGCAGTTTCCACCTTGTTCAGCAGCCAAATCCACAACAATGGAGCCCGGCTTCATGGACTCCACCATGGCCTTGGTGATCAACTCGGGTGCCTTTTTACCGGGAATCAATGCCGTGGTGATGATGATGTCGACTTCTTTGGCTTGCTCCGCAAAAAGCGCGTATTCAGCCTCCAAGAAAGCATCGCTCATTTCCTTGGCGTAGCCGCCATCCGTCTCCGCTGGCTCTTCAAAGTCCAACTCCAGAAACCGAGCCCCCAAGCTCTCCACTTGCTCCTTGACCGCGGGTCGAACATCGAAGGCCCGCACCTCCGCACCCAAACCACGCGCTGCCGCGATGGCCGCCAACCCAGCAACACCGGCTCCAATCACCATCACCTGAGCAGGTCGCGTACGGCCTGCCGCAGTGATCTGACCACTGAAGAAGGAGCCAAAGTGATTGGCTGCCTCAATGACCGCGCGGTACCCCGCGATGTTGGCCATCGAAGACAGAACATCCATCTTCTGTGCCCGGGAAATGCGTGGGATCTGATCCAAAGCAAGCACCGTGCATTTCTTCCCTGCAAGTGCCTCGATGAGGTGGCCATTCTGAGCGGGGAAGAACAGACTGATGAGGTGGGTGCCTTCCTGGATCTGCTCGAGCTCCGGGGGCTGGGGCGGACGCACCTTCAAGACAAGTTCCGAATTGGACCAAATCTCTTCCGCACTCTCGACTACGGTTGCACCCGCAGCAGCGAAACCGGCGTCAGGAAGCCGGGCGGCCTCTCCCGCGCCAGACTCTATCTGTACTTCAAAACCCAGCTTGAGGAGCTTCTCCACGGTGTCCGGAGTCGCAGCGACGCGCCGCTCCCCGTCGTGGGTTTCCTTCGGAATTCCAATCTTCACAAGCACACCATCCCCGTTTTTGGTACTGCCACACGCCACTGCGAATAACGCATGCGGGGAAAGATCAAAAACGTCCTGTGCTTTCTGCATCCGAATTGCGGGACTTTCCATCGCACCCTCCGCCGGAGTAGAATCTCCGGGGCAAGCCACAACGACCCGGGTGAGGAATGCTTCGAGCTTTCGCGACAGCCCTGCTCTTTCTCGGCGGAGCTGCGTTCGCAGCTCCGGACTTCAGTGCGAGTGTGCCCGCATCGGGTGATGAAAACTTTCCCATCAACGGCCAGCTCTGGCTCTTCGGAAAAGATCTTGATGAGTGGCCGAGCAACGCCGTGCTGCCCTCGGGTTTCCGGGCGGGAGATCATCGCCCACCCTGGGAGAAGAACCCTGAATTGCGGGACATCTGGCGAGAACCCCGCCGCGTTCGTTGGCATGAGGATGCTCGACGTGCGCGTCTCCGGGAACTCGTCTCCGATGGAGAGGGGATCGCCTTGGTCGAGGCGGAAAATGGACGAGGAATTCGCTTCACCTCCGAAATTTTCTCGGTGGCCCATCGACCTCCTCTTTCCCGTGGAGAGACAAGTGACGCTGCCTCGGGCAAAACGTCTGGCACCTCCTACCAACTGCTGATCATCCAGCCTGCTCAGGACCTGGAGCGCAGCAAAGAGTACGCCCTTGTCGCCAACGGGGAGTTGGTGATGTTCCGTACCTCGGACACCCCGGATCGAGAGGCGCCTACCTGGCAGGGGATCTCAGAAATCCGTCATGAGGGCGAGAACAACTCCATCTACGAGACCTTTCCTGTCGAGGACAATTCCCCATTTCCCGCACGCATCGAGATTTACAGAGGAGAGAGCGACAACGTCCAGCTCCGTCAGTTTGCGCTGGTTGGTCAAGCCTATCAAACCGGTCGCCTTTCTCCCTTCAACACGGGATGCGTGTTCGCAAAGGCCGTGGATGTTGCAGGAAATGCCACAGAAATGCTGCCCTGCTTTGAGTTTCCACCGCTGCCAGACTTCAGCAGCGCCGAGGAGAGGGGCAGCTGCAGCAGCAGTGCAACGCCGTCATCTGGCGCCCTGATTCTGCTCGCGTTGGTCGGCCTCAGAGGCCGAAAGCGCTGAGCATTCCGAAGAGAGACGCCGGGGTCAACCCCATCCCCGAGAGCATCTCGGAGGTGGCCGCACCCACCTCCTCGCCGAGAATCATCGCCAGCGCCCGATGACCCTCGGGATCCAGTTCCAGGTCCTCATCCCCATGGCTTTCTGACCACCACCGCGACCCCAAAATTGAGGCTTGGGTTGCCCCATTTCTCTCCATCGTCTCCAGCCATTCCTGACCGTCCACCACGCCCCAAGCCAAGTCTTCAATGGCTCCTGCGATGGCCGCATCCAGACGGCCACGACCGACACGCTGCTCGAGGTCCACATAAAAATAAGGCGCTTTTCCGTAAATCAGTGCTGCGTACTCCAGAGCCCCACTGTACTCTCCCGTCGGCCGATCAGCCGGTGCATCTGCACCGCCCATCAGGCGGTACACCGCATAGTTGAGAAGAACATTCTGATCCCGTTGAGATGCGCCCTCAACGTCCCCGATTTGATTCTGGATGGCTCGGCCGGCGAAGTACTGAGCCAGGGGTTCATCAACCACTGGTGACCGATGCGCATTGGTCCCCACAAGACTCGGAGACCATTGATGCGCGAGTTCATGGGCCAGAACAAATCGGCGCTGGTTGTCCATGGTCTCCGCCATTTCCATGCCCGGAACAGCCCCTCCCAAACCGGACAGCGCATTCATCAACTGCCCCATAGGATGCTGGCTTGAACCGGGATCTCGGTAGAGAAAGCCCGCCATCAGAACCATGCCGGAGAACTCAACGCCCCCCGCCCCTCCAACGAGCGTGGCTTCGACAACATCCAGCTCGGTGAACGGGTAGTCGCCATACGTCTCGGAGAAAAAGCTGAGGTACTCAGCGGCTTCCGCCAGGGTCTTCTCACCGGCCTCTGAATCCCGCTCCAGGTACCATGAACGCACCCGAACGCCGTCGTAGATGCCCTCTGACCGCGCGAACTCTCTCGAAGCCACAAGCACGAAGTCCCGAACACCCCAACCCGAAGCCTCGGTCAATTCCTCTCCACCTGACAGCCGAACTCTCCGGGATTCCTCCAGGTTGGTCACCACCTCCAGCCCCGTGGGCGTGACAACGCGGACGCGGTAGCCGGCGATCTGATTCCAAGCGAGGTCTCCAACCTCGGCAGGAGCGTCGGTTTGGGGCACGCCGTTGCGATACGGTGCAAGCATCGGGTAGGCCGAGGCCATGGTCAACAACCCATCCCCGGCAGCCAGAAGCCCGTAGTCCGCTCCGCCGACCGGACTTGCCATCGCCCCCAAGCTTGCAAAAGCCTGCTGGTAAAGATCGTTGTCATCATCGCCCAGATTTCGAAGCCAGCCTTCCCAACGAAACTCCAACTCGATGGTTTCTCCCACCGCCAATGCTCGGTCCAACACGTAGTTCACCAGGCTCGGACGAGGGCTCTGGGCTTCCCCAGATGGTCCTCTTCGGGTCCTGACCTCACGAATCTGCATGCCACCGTGGCTTCTCATCTCATGAAGGCTGTGTCCATTCGTGTGGAGCAAGAGAGGCAGCACGGATTGAGGTTGACCTGTACGGTTGGTCCACCGCAGGCGGCCCCGGCCCTCGAAATGACCGCTCATGTCCGACAAGGAGAGATCCAGGGTGTAGAACGGTGCCTCTTCGAGATCCTCGAGGCCCAGGGCCTGCTCGATGGCTTCCTCTTGACCGGCTGCGAGCAGCGCAGGCTGAGCGCCCACTGCGGCCGAAAAAAGCCCCATCAACAAAGCGGCCCACCTGGTCATCGATCGCCTCACATCTGGCCGGGACTCACCAACCGAATCACGGCTCCGACGAGGGCAACACGCCCTACCGACAACGCGATTTCCTTCCCTGTAGAGTCCGCCACCACGAGGGTACAAACCTCCTCCGAGATCATGCATTCCTTGTAGGTCACCCCGATCGGCATCTGAGCAACCATGGCCTGAAATGCCTTCTGGAGAAACACTCCTGAACGCCCCTCGAGGTAGGACTCGGCATCCTCTTGGCCCATCATCGTCCGAGCTTCTGCGCCATTGAGAAACAGAGCGCGATAGCCCAGTGCATTCTTGGACTGGAGAAGCCCGAAGAGCACCCTCCCGAGTTCATCCGGGGTGAGCGGATTGGCTCGGACAACACGACGAGCCTCAACCTCCCGGTTGTGCTTTCGTGTGTAAAGCCAGAGGAGCAGGAGCCCAATGATGGCCAAAAACTCATTGTTGTAGCTCCTGTCTGGCAGAAAAGCCATGCGTCTTTGGCGCTCCTTTCGACGCTTCTCTCGGCGGGCTTGAATGAGGGCCTCTATTTGCTCCTCCGTCAGCTCACCCTCTGCGGTATCCACCGGCTCTTGCTCTCCGTCTCCAACCTCCTCCACAAGCTCCTGCTGGGCCTGTGGCTCACCGGAGTCGCTTTGCCCCACTGCAGGTAAAGCCCAGCCTAAGGAGATCATCCAAAAGAGTACACGCACCGGTCTTCGCCCCGTTTCAAGGTGTGTTTTGTCGCGGTGCGACAAGAATACCAGCCGCGAAGCCATCTGTTTGATGAAGGTGCGGGTAGCTTCGGAAAAATTGCCCCCTCTCAAAGACCTTGGAGCGACTTCTGCCTAAGATTTCTCGTACAGATATCTGTCGCCAATGGGGATTCTCACGGAGAAACTCTGCAATGACTTCCTCGTTTTCTTCGCGGAGCAGGGAGCAGGTGGCATAAATCAAGCGACCCCCCGGCTGCACCCATTGCGACGCCTCACGCAGAATCTCCGACTGTCGCCGAGACTCCACCAAAATGCGAGACTCCTGGATGCGCCATTTGTGCACCGGCTGATGCCGCAATCGTCCCAAGCCCGTGCAAGGTGCATCCACCAACACACGCGCTGCGCTCTGGGGCGGAACAGGAAGCGCTGCACCCGTCAGGCAGTGTGTTGACACACGCGTCGCACCGGCCCGACCCAAGCGACGACGGGCTTCCTTGAGGGAGGACTCCCGCACGTCTGCGGCCAGCAGGCGGCCTCCCCGAGGGAGTCTTGAGGCGAGTGCGAGAGTCTTGCCTCCTGCGCCAGCACAGTAGTCGATCACCAAGCCCGATCGAACGGGCTCCACAAGTTCAGCGACGAGCTGACTGGCTTCATCCTGGACCTCAAAAAGCCCGTTTTTGAAGGCCTGCGTGCCACGAAGATTGGGGCGACCCTGGACCACAAGAGCCTCCAGCGCAAAACGCCCCGCCCACACTTCGACGCCCTCTTCCTCCAGCTGGAGGAGCAAATTCTCCGAGCTTGTCCTCGCCGTGTTGACCCGAAGCGTGGTTTTCGGCTCCTCCGAGAGACTGGCACAGAGGGAAAGAATCTCATGCTCCGGCTCCTGGGACGCCAGTCTTCGAACCATCCACAGAGGCAGCGAGCTGAGCGCTGCGATTTCTTGATGGGCGGTTGGTGAGGCACGTTCTCTCCACCGCCCGAGGCAGCCGTCGACCTCCGACAAAATCTGAGGCAGACCGATGCCCTCCGGGGAAATGCCTCGAGAAAGGATCAGCTCAAGCTGCCAAAGCGTCACCGGCGTGACTTCAGCTCCCGCTCCCTCCAAGAGGGTCTCCAGCAGACTTCGTCTCCGAAGGACCCCATAGAGGGTTTGAACAATGACAGGTCGATCTTTGGAGCCCAACCGACGCTCTTTGCGAATCAGACGAGCGAGGCCTTTGTCACTGGGCCCCCTTGGATCCAAGGCCTTCTCAAGAAGCCCGCAGCCAATGTCACGAAAGCCACCGGGCCGAGCAGCAGCCAACGATCTTCGATCCGGCTCACCGCGCAAGGGCAGCACACGCTCAAGAAGCTCCATCATCCTCCCACTCTCTCGACTTTGACTCTCCATGTCAACCCACGGCCAAGCCGGCTATGTCTACTGGCATGCATGGTGTCGTCTCGATTCTCTTCGGCCTCCTTCTCCTGCTGTCCTCCGGACTCGCTCAGGACCCTTCTGCGGTTGCAGAAGACAGGGTGGATCACCGCGGGTGGCACACCGGCGTTGCGGCAGCCGGCACGCAGACATTTTTGAAGGGCCCCACCTCCGTGCCCCTGCAGCTTCCCGAGACGGTCACTCAAAACCTCACGGGTCGAACCCTGATCTTCTACTTCTCTCCCAGCTGCCCCCACTGCACTGCAGTCATGCCCTCACTCGTCGAATTTTCGGAGTCGGACAGCATCTCCGAGCTGTCGTTTTTGGGAATTGCAACCTCCCGCACGACACCTGAGTCTCTTGAGGAATACCGCCAAAAGTTCCAGGTGGATTTTCCGATGCAGATCGACACCCAGCGGAGCTTTGCCTTGTCTGCGGGTCTTCAATCCACACCGGCTGCCATTGTGGTTGAACCTCAGAATGGAACCTGGACAGCGATCGCTGGCTTTGTTCCCTGGTTCGAGGGCGCAGAGAAACTCCTCCAGATCCAACTCAACCCCACCGATCCCTTCTCAAGCTTCCACACCAATCGCTACATGGGACCCACTGTCTGCGCTGCCTGTCACCGATCAGAGGCCAACTCGAGCTCACTCACCCACCACACCATTGCGTACGCCACCCTTTACTCCCGCGACCGCGTGGGCGAACAAGAATGTGTTCAGTGCCACGTCACCGGACTCAATGCGGGAGGTTTTGAGATGGGCGACCACCATTCTGACTTTGCAAGCGTGAGTTGCGAGAGCTGCCATGGTCCCGGAGGCCCGCACGACGGCGTCAACTCGGACCCCCGAGAAAGCTGTGAAGGCTGTCATGACGCCAAGCACAGCATTGCTTTTTCCTATGAAAAAGGGCTCCCGTTTCTCGATCACTACAAAGCGGACCACATGAGCCAAGAGGAGATCCGTGAGCGCTGGGCAGCCTTGCAGAGCGGGGAAGCCGAAAAACCCCTTTTGGCCTTTCCAGATGGACCCACCATTGGACCTGAAGCCTGTCAGAGCTGCCACCCAGAAGAGCATGCACGCTGGAGCAGTGGGCCGCATGCACAATCGGAAGTCCGTTTCACAGGCACCCACTCAGCGACGGATCCCGATTGCCTGTCTTGCCACCGCACCCCCAAAGCCTTTGGGCTGGGCATCGCCGCTGGCCCCTCAGAAACGCCTGGGGTTCAGTGTGAGAGCTGCCACGGTCCTGGGGGGGAGCACGCCTCCGCACCCCGCTCCAACAACATCATCGGTTTGGGGGACTCTTGCCCGGAGTGTGTGATTGAGGAAGTCTGCACAAGCTGCCACACACCCACGTGGGACCCCAACTGGGACCTCGGCACCCGTTTGGGTTTCATTCGAGACCTCTATTCCGCCGACGAGAGCCCATAAAACGCCGACGGGCTGGTGTATCGAACAACCGGCACAGACCAAGGCTTGAACCCGAGTCCCTGCGACCCACGGTGGAGAACTCCGGAGCTGTATGCCTCTACGGTCGAATGGGAAGAACGCGTTTTTCACCGCCACTGCGGTCAACAAGCTCCAGTTCCGAGATGAGTACGGGAGGAACCGACCAACCACTCTGCACGCCTTCACTCCACGATGCAGAGAACCGAAGCGTTGAGGGCGGTTTGTCCATGACTCCCTGCACCTCTCCGGGGTGCCCCGCCGCGAGGATGTCGCGAAGAGCCCGACGATCCGCACCCACGAAGGATCCCAGTCGGACCACCTCCCGACGCCCGTCCCGGTGGAGCAAGTAGGCCTGGTTGGGAAGGCTGAGACCCGCTGGCGCCTCATCCCCTGAAAAATGCAACTCCACCAGTTCCACGAAGGCTGGAGCCTGAAGCCTGGAGATGACCAACACACTGTCCCGCCCAACAGCTGCTGCCGCCCGGAGGGCTTTTCGCTCCAATCTGCGAGTAGAGAAGGTTCGTGGAGGAAGCACGTGCACCACTCCAGGCATGGCCTCTCTGCGGAGGGTGTTTCGGGAGCGGCCGTGTCCGGTACTCCGAGACGCTTCATCCTGCGGGATGCGCGACATCAGAGGGCTTCGAAGCACACCATCCAGCACAACCTCCACCCGCTCGGGCGACACCGCATCATAGTCCCACTCGTAGGACCCGGGAGTGTCTTGAGAAGCATCGTCGATGACCGACCATCCGAAAGGAAGAAGTCGCCGACCAATCCGGGCTTGTCGAGGCCGCTGGGGGCCTCCCTCGTTCAAGAACCGGTTCGCTGACACCGGTGGAGGAGTTCCTACAATCTCAGGCAAGAGAAGCTGCCGAAACAGTTCTCGCGAGGCAGGCTCCTCCAGAAGCACCGGACCAATGTAGTCCCCCAACAGCGGCGCCTCGACCGTCTCCAGCAGGGAGGCGGCCATGGCCTCCACTTCAGCCACCATCTCTTCTCGACTCGGCAGCTGGTCCCTCCGACGCCCCACCCAGCTTCGATCGGCAGTAAGAAGTGTTCCGTCTGCTGCACGCGCCTTGAGCTGAACCCGAAAGAACACATCGGTGTAGACCCGAGTCAACCAAGTGCCCTCAGTCGAGTAGCTGAACATTCGCGAACTCGACTGTGAGCCACCTGAGAAGGCATCCTCAAGACCTTCCAGCTCACGAACCGACCCCGAGAGCGCGAGTGTGGTCTCCCTCACCCAATCTGGATCCAACTCAAGCTCAGGCCACTCGTGAGCCACTGGAGGCACAAAAGGGGCAACAGCCGGCTTGTCCAGCACCTCCCCCTGGAGGGCCATGGTCTTCTGGGTCAAGTCCGAGACTGCAGATTTGTACCCCTCATCCAACTGCAGCCACAGCGCTCTTGCGAGATTCCACTCGTCGAGTTCCAAAGGCAGAGAACGCTGGACAGCGCCTCTTCCGATGTCCAAATCTCCCGAGTCAAAGTCCTCATCCCCCTGCCGAACCTCTGTGTACAGGTACCGGGAGGGCTCCTCAGGCAGAGCCAGATGCTTCATCATCAACGCGCCAAAGTCCGCACCATACGCAGCGGTCGCGACGTCCACCCAGTCCACCGAGATGCGCCAGGGAGGACCTGAATCATCCAGCGACAGCTGGGCGTAGGCTCTCTGTGTTTCCCGCTCAATCACACCTCGGAGAGAGTCCGGTGAGAGGGCCCAAGCCGAGGTGGAAGAGGCGAGGACCCCAAGGAGCAGGACGTGCAGCTTTGCAATCATGGAGCCTCTTCCTGCGAGGGTGGCTCGAGCAGAGGGGGAAGCCCATGCTCCTGGGCCTTCTTTTGAAGTTCGGCCTCCCCCAGCAAAATTGCGGGACTGCTCGCACTCACCGGGACCCAGCCCGACTCTGCACCGCACCGTCCATTGAACACTTGAACGTCGTCGCCGGCCGCCAAAATGCGCTCAAAGGTCACAAGCGGGGTTCCGATGAGGTCGACCCCTCGAATCAGCTCATCCGGACGCCCATCCACGTAGATCTTCCAGGCATAGTCCGGTGTCACCTGGAACGAATTTGGAGCCTCGCGACCCGTCAGGGTGAATCCTCCCTGAATGCTCTCCACCCAGAGCCCAAACTCCAATCCTTGGGCTGCGACCTCCTCCAGAAGACGTTCTCGTAATTGTTCGGAGTCCAGACCTTGATCGGCGTACACCATCAGATTGCCTTGTCGAGCCACGGGCGAAAAACTCGGCTGGCGCCGGCCATGTCCATTGGACCGTTCAAAACCCTCGACGGGCGAACGCGACATCAAAAAAGAACGAAGCACACCGTTCTCAACCAGCATTACCGGTTCCGATTCAACCCCCTCATCGTCGTAGCGGTAGTGGCCCATCAGATCCACACCCGCTCGCTCTCGAAGAGTTGGATCATCCACTATGGTCAACCAACTCGGCAGAATGGCTTCTCCCACCTTGGCGCGGAACGTCTGCCCCTCGTCCTCATTCTTTTGCCGGTGGCCCTCGATTCGATGCCCGAGCACCTCGTGAAAGAACACGCCAGCCGCCCGACCACCCAACACCACAGGGCCACGATAGGGCTCCAGTTTGGATGCCTTCTCGAGGGCATAGAGTCGCGCCAGCATCTCCCCAATCGAGTGCTGGAGCTCTTCCACCTCAGGAAGGCCCTCGACACGATGAGCATCCAGAGCATCGTAGAGTCGAATGCGGGCACCGTCCTCCGATCGGACATCCGCCCAGTACGACACACGCACGGCTTCGGACTGTGTACCCAGCCGAGTACCCTGGCTCGATACAAGGAAGCGTCGGTACTGCTTGACCTCGAGCACCACGCGACTCCCGATCAGGTCAGGGTGGTCCTTAAAGACCTCGGAGGCCTGCTTTGCGTAGGATTCCAGTGCTTGCTCGTCCCAAACAACGTCCTCCATGGGATCCACTGCTTGAACCACCGGAGCGTCGCTAAAGTCGGGTGAATCGTCCTCTGACTCCACCCGAACCTTGCGCTCAGCCTGGATGAGCGCGAAGTGATCGGCTGACTCCCGGTAAGCCTCATCCGTCAATCTCCAGAGCAGCTTCTGAGAAGCGAGGAGGTCGCGATCCAAGGGGAGAGGGACGCTGACGTGCTCGGACCTCTGCCAGACCCCCGGCTGGACGTGATTGTTGTCGAGTTGTGCCGATCCCACCCGAAGATCCACATCCACAATGCGCTGATGACTCTCCCGACGTCGCTCCAAGCGTCCACCGTTCGCCGACCAACGAAACCCTTTGGCCTCACTGAGCGCATAGGCCAAATAGTAGGCGGCTGGATCCTGCTCAGAGAGCACCGCGTAGTGCGCGTTGAGCTCCTCGCTGAGAAAATCAAGGGTGTGTTCCGGGAGTTGGGACTCGGATGCCGACGTCTGCGAAACCGTCAGAAAAAGTGCACCAAGCAGCCCTACACTCAAATCTCTTCCTCGAGAGCCTCGATGTCCTCGAAATCGTCTTCATCGTCCCACTCCAGGCCGCAAACCCGATCGATCAGTCCGATGAGATCCTCTCCCGAGAGTTCCAAATCGTCAGCCTTGGAGAATTCATACTCCAGGGTTTCTACGAGGGATTCCTCCATCTCCTGTTCTTCTTCGATGGCCAGGATCACTTCCTCGTAATCCTCTACCTCGGCCTCCTCGGCACCAAGAGCGATTGCAGAAACGGTTTGCTCGGCCAGCTGATCTGGCTCCGGCTGATCGTTGATGGTCTCGAGGTACTCATCCAGAGAGAGAATGATGATGTCTCGTACCTGCACAGGAAGCTTCATTTCGATCTCCTTGGGAGCACTTGCTACCAAAGCTTGTGGCATGCTGCAAGCCCCGATACGAAAGGAGACATGAAGCCAAGCCGAAATCTCCTACTCTCGCTACCCAAAACCGACCTACATGTCCACCTTGATGGGTCGCTTCGCTTAAAAACTTTAATTGAGCTGGCCCAAGCGCAAGGAGTGGAGCTTCCCTCCTACACCCCTGAAGGGCTGGAAGAATTGGTCTTCAAACCCACCTACTCGAGCCTTGGTGACTACCTCCAGGGCTTCTCCTACACCTGTGCGGTCCTTCAGGATGCAGAAAGTCTGGAGAGGGTGGCCTACGAGCTCGCATGGGACAACATCAACGAGGGTGTACGCTACATCGAGGTGCGGTTTGCTCCTCACCTCCACATGCGTCCCGGATTTGGATGCCAAGAGGTCCTCGATGCTGTGAATGCTGGGTTGGAGCGAGCCCAGAAGGAATACGCACGCTCAAGCGCAGTCGTCGAAGAGGGTCAGCCCGAGTTTCGCTACGGCATGATCGTCTGTGCTCTGCGAAAATTTGGCCCCCAATTCAGCCCCTGGTACGCCCAGCTCTTTGCAGCACTCTCGGAATCCCCGCTGCCCTCCATTTACGGCGCTGCAAGCCTGGAATTGGCCCGCTCAGCCGTCCGAGCGAGAGATGACCGTGGCCTTCCCGTCGTTGCATTCGACCTCGCGGGTGAGGAGAAAGGGTTCCCTGCGGAGGACCACATGGCTGCTTTTCAATTCGCAAAAGAGCACTTCTTGAAGCGCACAGTCCATGCGGGTGAAGCCTACGGACCCGAGTCCATTTTTCAGGCCATTACAGCAGCCCATGCCGATCGCATTGGCCACGGCTACCACCTCTTCTCTGCCGACCTCATCACCTCCAACAAGGTGTACAACAAGCAAGGCTACTGCGATGCCCTCGCCCAATACGTGGCAGACCGCCGCATCACCATCGAGGTCTGCATCACCTCCAATCTGCAGACCAACCCCGAGATTGGAGAGGTCAAGAACCATGCTTTCAAGAAAATGCTGGAGCACAAACTCTCGGCCACTTTGTGCACGGACAACCGGCTGATGTCACGAACCACCGTGACCGATGAGCTGGACCTGGCTGTAAACGCCTTCCAGATGGACGAGCGTTTGGTTCGAAACACCGTCATCTACGGTTTCAAACGCTCCTTCTTTCCAGGCACCTACCTCGAGAAACGTGCCTACGTACGAGGAATCATCGACTACTACGACAAGGTCGTGCGGGAACACGCCGCGGAGTCGTCAGTCGTCTAAACCGTGGACGATGTGAAACTCAACTCGCCGGTTTTTGGCTTTGCCTGCCGCTGAGCGATTCGAGGCCATCGGCCGGAGTTCACCAAAGCCCTCGGCTTCCATTCGAGCGGCATTGATCCCCTTCTGGACGAGGTAGGTGCGTACGGCAGACGCCCGCTTGTCGCTCAGACGCTGGTTGAGTTCCTCCGAGCCATCGCTGTCCGTATGGCCCTCAATGCGAATCTGAATGTTCGGATACTGGTCCAAAACCGTCGCAACGGAATTCAGCACGGGGTAACTCGCCCTCAGGATCGTAGAGCGCCCTGAGGCAAACTGAATCTTTTCCTCGATGACGATCTGATTGCGAACCACCTGCACGAGCTCTGGCTTCTGATCCGGGCAGCCGTCCTCATCGAAGTACTGGTTGATGTTCTCGGGCTCCATCGGACATTCGTCGTCGGTGTCCGCAATGCCATCCCCATCGTTGTCGGGGTCAGGGCATCCGTTTTCATCCTCAAAATCATCGATGTCTTCCGGAGAGAGCGGACACTCATCCTCCTCATCCGAGATGGAGTCTGCGTCGTTGTCGGGATCTGGACAGCCGTCCTCATCCTCAAAACCGTCCGCATCCTCGGGGGTGTTCATGCAGGAATCATCCTGATCGGCAATGCCATCTCCATCTGTGTCTTCGGTTCCCTCGGGACAGCCGTCCTCATCGGCCACACCGTCAAAGTCTTCAGCAGCATCCGGGCAGGCATCTTCCTTGTCGACAATGCCATCCCCGTCCCTGTCGGCGGGCACACACTCGTTGGCCATTGCAAAAGCCACGCGAGCATTCAACAGACCTGCATCGAGGTGCTCTCGAGCCCGGCGGGTGTCTCCTTGCTGGAGTTCAAGGCCTGCAAATTCCTGATTCGATTGGGCGAGAGCATACTCCCGCGGGGCACACTCCATGGCCATTTCAGGCGAGATGTTGGCTACAATTCGACCCAACTCATCGTAGTCCGTCTTCAGGGGGCCGGGAACAACACAGCCTGTCAACACCAATGCGAGTACAAAGCGCACGCTACTCCTCCTCGCCGTCTTGGAGGAAGTCGTCGAAGAACCCGTCATCGTCCTCGTCGTCGTCCTCGATGAAGAAGAGGTCGTCCGGTACCTCTGCTGGCTCTGGCTCCTCCTCAATGGGTTGATCCACCAGATCGGGAACAATCGATTGATCGGCCTCCATCTGCTCGAGCATGTTTCGAGTCGGGGCTCCGGTGAGGGCGATCTGACGCGCCTCCTCCGAATATTCTACGACCTTCTTGGCGTAGGCCTCTGCGGGCTCGTAATCCGAGTATCCCGCCTCCTCGAGGGACTTGCTGCGGTATTCCGAGGCCAACGTAAACTCAAACGGGGCGAGCTCTGCTGCACCACTCTCCTCGGCAAGCTTGTAGGCCTGCTCGGCTTCCACCATGTAGTAGCCCGCCTTCCCAGCAATGCAGCCGGTCAGAGAGAGCAGGGCGATTGTTGTCACTGCGCGCACGTTTCCTCCGGGAGTGGTGATCTGAGCCCCGTTCGCGCCTTCTGTCAAGGCGTGTTCGCTGGCTCTGGCACTTCCTCACCAGGCCTTTGCGCTTCTGGAAGAACTTCGCGATGCACCCTGTCCACGTGAATCGGGTTTCCACCATGGGGGCCAACGGCCTCGTGCTCGGGCGAATTGGACGCCTCGACCTTTGGAAGAGGCGGTCCCTCGTAGCGCTCCAAGAAAGGGGCGACATCAAAGATGGCCATGAAGTAACGAGACGGCCGTTCCCGATCCGGGAGGTTGACCTGCTGACTGGTCCAAGGGAGGTAGACAGGCCCATCGGGTACCTTGTACTCGTTGCCCGGGTAGTCAAACCAGGCGTGCTCCACGACCTGCTTTGCTTCCAAACCCAGTCGCTTTTCGAGTCGACGAACCACGTCTGCGTAGAGCTGTCCTCCCTGAAAAGGGTCTTGAAGGTAATAGCCGCGTTCATGCACAACGATGTAGCGGTAGTCACCTCCCATGAGGAGATGGGCCCAGTCCGGGTCAGCCACTTCATCCAGCGAGACCTCCTGCGGAGCGTCGGAGAGGCGTTGAAGCAAGTCTCCAGCGAGGCTACCAAAGCGATCTTGGCGCGCCAGATAGCGCATGCGGGCCCCAGACTCTCCGCCTCGCTCTTCCCGAAAGAGGGGTGGAACGGCAGGTGGAGTGGCCCAGGAGCGGTAGACTTTCTGCTGGTGGATGCTCTGGTAGAAGCAGAGCAAGTCCTGCTGCTGACCCAACGGAAGCTCAACGATTCCAGCCATTTCTGAGGAATCGATCTCCTTGTAGAAGTCAGGAACCCGGATTCCTGAAACCTTCAGGGGCGCTCGCCACTTGTCTGGGGCGATGGCATCATCGGGAACAGGCCCGATCTCCCAGCGGTAATTGCTCATTCCCAGACAAAGGAGGACAGTGGTCCCACAAACGGCAGCTTGTACCCAGACCCTCCGACCTCGGATCAAGTGGGCCAGACCGTAGGCCAAAAGCACGACGGCCCCCACAACGACAAAGGCCCCGAGACGGTACGGGGCAAACATTCGACTCATGCCCGGCACCCACTGGAACATCCATGCATACGGCAGACGGACCACCCAGTCCTCTCCGAGCTTCAGAACCTCCGTGGTGTCGGCCGACCCAAAGGACTTCATGTAGGGCCCAAGCGTGCCCAGGTAGAAGAACACAAAAATCAGCATCCAAAATCGAACCCGCTTGAGCGAACGGAGGAGAAAGCAAGCAGGAATGATTCCAAAGACCAGAACCACAAGAGGGAGGGGTCTCGGGTGACCCGGATTCCAGAGGTAGTCGGGGGACCACGAGGAGAGGATGGCGCGGTTCAAGGATGCCAGAACATTTTCAGCATAGGTCGACGGCCTCAGCGGAGCCGCCTTGATGACATCGTACTCCGGAAAGGGCAGAAAAAAGGAGAGCTCGGGAAGAGCACTTCCGCCAGCAGTCGAGCCTCCGGCGGCGTTGAGATAGGGAAGGAAGAAGATGATGGAGAGAAACCCACCAACAAGCACCAACGGACCCGCCCAGACAAACAAGGCTCTCCAATCCAGGCGACTCCGCTCTCCGGCAAGCTTCCAGATCCCCCAGATGGCCAAAAATACGGCCAAAAAGAGGCCATAGAACCAGTAGAAGGCCGCGGTCGCGCCAAAAACAACGCCCGCCAAAGCCCCCGATCTCCACGTCCCGAGGCGCTCCGCCCGAAACAAAAGAGCGGGGAAGAGGAGAACCCACCAGAGGATGCACTGCCGAAGGCCGGACCCGTAGAGATCTTGGACGACAACAGGGTTCACCACCGCGATGACGCTCGCGCTGAGGCAAGCGAGTCGATTGGACACAAAGCTTCGGGCCAAGGCATAGCCACAGAGACCATTGAGCATCAAAATCAGGAAGATTTTGACGTTGTAATGCGCGGGAAGGGCCAGCATTTTCTGCAAAGGAAAGCTCAGCAGAAGCACGTCCAAGATGTTTCCCGTCTCCGGATACCGGCCAAGAGAGAGAAAGGTTGTCCAGGTCGAGAGTGGACCAACCTGAGCCTCTGAGAGGGCCTCCAGCTCCATGGAATGCCACCAATAGCGCCAGAGCCAACCTCCCAGCTCGCCGCCGCCGATGATGACTTCATCGAGGTGCAGAACCGCTGGCCATGTGATGGTTGCCGCTGCAACAAGGGAGACCGCCAGTGCAGCAAGCAGCTCTCGGACAGGTCGGCGACGGAACACCGCCAACATTCTGGCACCAAGAATCCCGCCTCGACTAAATTTCATAGAGCGCCACGCCCTCCTCGAGGTACTTCCTCGGAGGCCCCAAGACGGCATCCAGAACAGTCTGGATCATGCGAGCCTTAGGCTTGGTGTAAAGCGATTCATGCATCACGATGTACCGATAGCCCTGTCGTCTGAGAAGCTCCGCGCCAAGCATCAATTCCAGTTCCGGAAGCTGCCGTGGGAGGGCGATTGACCGGCCTGCTTCGATGTAGAGAAGGAAGTCCGTCAGCCGGTTTTGCCTCAGACGAGAGGGCACAGGCTCGTTCAGTCCGTAGGGGCTGGGTTGCCCGTGAACCGTCTGGAAGTAGGTGTACACCCCTCTCTCCAGGTTGGGTACCGTTATCGGCAAATCCAAGACCGCTCCCTCATCCAGATCCTTGTAGACTTCCGGGACCTCTGCCGATGAGCGCGGAAGCGGCCATACTGCAGGTGAGGCCAAGAGGATCTCTCCACAGATTGCCGCCACAATCACCGCCGCCCAGCCCCAACGGACCCGCCGCTGAAACCCTCGAAGAAGAATTCGAGTTCCGAGGGCGGCAAGAACCGACATCGCCAGGATGGCCGGCACCACGAAGCGAAAGGGGTGGGAGATGCGTGAAAACAGCGGGAACGCTTCGAAAAACGGCAAGAAAGGCAGGGGAATTGGACGCCCACCGACCGTGAGGGGATCGCCACTGCCGACGTGCAAATAAGGCCCAAGAGCAAAGACCAGAAACACCGTCATCAAGACAATCCAGAGCGACAACTCCGAGCGTCGACGATGCATCACAATGCAGAGCGCGACAAGCGCCAGGAGAACCCACCCCAGATAGGTCACGATGATGAGCTCCTCACCGTACTCCATCTTCAAATCCGGAGAGTAGACCTTACCGGGCCGGAAAAAACCCACAACATCGGTGTAGTTGTGGTTCAGCAACGACTCCCACACAAACTCCGGGTCACGAGAAACCATCGCGTCCGCTTGGCTCATGGTGCTGGACAGGGTGATCAGAACCGGAAGCACCAACAGCAGGGCAACAATTCCACCCAGGATCGCGCTGCCGAAGAAGGCCTTCCAGCGCACGGACCGAAGATCGCTGAGACCCGCATGCAGGACAACCACCACACCAATGAGGAGGCAGAAGAGACCGTAGTAGAAGTTGGAGAGAGCACAGATCCCAAAACACAACCCCATCAAGAGCCCCCTCCGGGCACTCGGTCGCTCGATCAAGCGCAGAAGGGCGAGGAGAAAGAACGGAATCCAGCCCGCGTTGATTGTTTCGGTAATCCCGTTGTAGGTCTGCCCCAAAAGGTGGGCATTGCACCCATAGGCCACTGCCGCCACACTGGCGCCCACCCGATCACGACAGACATGAAAGGCGAGGCACCAAGCACCGAAAGCGGTCCAGAGCACACCGAAAAATACCGCCGCATTGTAGGCGACAGGCAGGCCAAACCACTTCTGAGCAGGAGCCGTCAGGATCGCATTGAAGGTATCAATGAAGAACAACGAGCCCCCATCGGGGTAGTTCAGGAGGCCCGTATGGGTCGGAACCCCACCTCGATTCCACAGGCCATCAACCACCCACCACAGCCCCCAGGCATGGTTCCACGTGTCGTTTCCTGGATGACCCACGAGCCCATCGCTTGGGCTGACAACCACCGGCCAGGTGATGAGCGAAGCCAATACAAAGCACCCGAGAAAGGCCATCACATAGTTGCGAAGGGCTGTGCCGGACGATCTCATGATCTCACCGCTCAGAGCTTGAGGCGGATGCTTCCAAGGCCGCCCTTGCCCCATCGACTGCTTCGCCAAGTGCCGGCTCGAGCAGGATCATGTAGAGCACACTTTCACGTCGAATGTCGTTGAATACCGGACCCTCCAGGTTCTCCCGCGCCGTCTCCGACCAAAGTCCTCCAAGATTCAGGTGATCCCTGTCCGGCTGAAAACTCTCCGCTCCACGTGTCAGTGTTCCCCAGTCCCCCGCCACGAAAATGGTCCCGATCAACGACTGAAAATCCCCGGGATTGGCATAGGGATCCAGACGATGCCGCAAGAAAAAGAGGGAGTCACCAAATGGAATTTCCTGTTCTTGCCGCAGGCCGGAAAGCCAGTCCCGGCAGCGCTCAAGAATGACGGCAATGGCCTGAGTGCGCTGCTGGAACAGCTCCTCCTCTCGAGAGGATTGCAGCTTTTCCACCAAGAGAACCCGAGCGGCCTCTTCCATTGCGGGATCGTCGAGCTCTGCGCCCGATGTCAACCCCTCCCAGAGGGTGTCGTACACGGGAACAAGCTTGGGCTCATACTGCTCCACGATGCTCTGATGGAGACGTTCAACGCGATCGTGCTCGATCTTCACCCACTCGGAGAGCTCTTTGAGGCTCGCCAGCTGGTAATCCACCAGTCCCATTCGCTTGAGCCAGATCAGGATCCGGACCCGCTGTTCCGCATACTGCACTTCCGGCAGAAAGGCGTAATCGTAGAGCATCTGATAGAGCGCTGGCTCGCTGGCGCGGTCGATCTGCTTGTTCGATCCCGCTACCGAGAGTTCCGTTGGCAGTGAATCCGGGTCTGCAATGCAAGCCGAACCCAAGGCGCCAGCAAGGAAAAACAAAGAAGTGCGCATAGGTGCCGATCAAAGCACCCGAGTGGGGGATTCGTCAACGCTTGGTGAACCAAGAGACGCCTAGCCCAAACGCCACCCTTCCCAGAGTGCCTCGAAACGCTCACGCCTGGGTCCTTCCCTGAGGACCTGAGCTGCTGCATAAAGAAGCACCAAAACGCGCTTGCTCTTTTGGTCGCCCACCAGGCGCAGGTGGCCCCGGAGCGCGTCTCGGGTGGCGCGTGGGTCTCGTCGAGGGCGTGTTCCTCCACCCTCGTGCCAGCAGAGAGCCTCCGGAACAAGAAGGCTCTTCTTTCCCGCGTCCCGAATTCTCAGCCCCAGTTCGATGTCTTCCATTGCGTGTGGAAACTCCTCCGAAAAACGCCAATGGCTGCGGATCAGCAGGCAGGCTCCGGAGAGCGCCATGACCTGCCGAGGCTCATCCGGTACATCCCGTCTCTGAACCACCCGTGCCGTCCGAGGCGAAAAACACAATCCTGCAGACTCCAGCCCCATAGGACCCTTCAAAAGCGGACCCACTGCGTCCACATCCGGGCGGTTTCGAGAGGCCTGAATCATCGACTTCAAACACCCCTCGTCAAGGGCCGCGTCGTCATTGAGAACCAGCACCCACTGAGCCCCCAGAGCCTGCGCTCGCTCCAGGCCCGTGTTGCACGCCCGAGCGAATCCTTCCTCGCCTTCCGTACGAAGAACCTCGCTTGCCTGGGCGCAACTCAAGCCTCCCTGTGGAGAATCATCGACAAGAAGCAACTGGAGCCCATTCACGCTCTGGATGGCGCGAGACAGCAGGTCTCGTCGGCTGTGGTGGGGGATCACCACCCACACAGATTCGGTCACAGCTCTGCGCCTCCGCCTCCGGGGGGCGGCTCATGGCGCTCGAGCACAATGACAAGACCGGAAGCCCCGCCCTCGCTCAACTCCAGGGGATTCTTCGTGTAGCGACCGCTCGGATCTTGCGGTCCGGGCCGCCCGTCTTGGTTTTCGTCATTGGAAGCCTCCACCCACACCCTGCCCGACGAAACCGGTATTCGGAGTTCAAACGAACCCGGCTGACTGAGGATGGTGCTCCGAACCAGATTCGGCCGTTGGCCGGCATGGCTTCGGTGGTCCCCATCAAACACATCGATGCGGACCTCTCCGGAGGTGTAGTCCGGCATCTCAATCCTGCCGGAGACCAACGCAGTAGGGCCTTCATCCACCGCTTCTGTCGGGGAGCCCGGCGCAGGCTGACCCGGAACTCCAGGTGCCGGGGCACCCGGAACGCCCGGTGTGGGGGATCCCGGGATCCCCGGTGTCGGGGAGCCAGGAACCCCTGGGGACGGCGAGGAGGGATCTCCCGGTGCCGGTTCTTCTGGGATGCCTGGGGTCAGATTTCCCCCAGGACCCGGGGCATTCGCTCCGTCGGGTTGCATGGCCAGACCGCCATCGATGGGATGACCCCCGGCACTCGAGGATGCCGTTGAGCCCGTTGTCGCCCCTGGGGCGTTCGTCTCCTCGCTGGCTGCCTCTCGTGCCGCTTTGAGAACAGGATCCTCGCCACCGCAAGCCACCAACATCGCCATCATCGCCGCCGCAAAAAATCGCATCCACTGCCCTCAAAATTACAAGCGCTCTCAAAGAACGATATCATGACGGAGACGTTTCGCAGGACACCTATGAGCCTCCTCTTCCGCGCCATCCAGGTTGGGTTCTCCCCGCCTATCCTTCTCATGGTCAGCAAGGTCTACATTCCTGTGCTCTTTCCGCTGACCTTTCTCATCGCGCTGGCGGCACTGAAACTCGATGCCGCGCTCGGCTTCCAGAACGGCTTTCTCCCTGAGCCGACCCATCTTGGAGTGGCTGCTGCTGTCTTCATCACTGGGGTACTTCTGTGGCTGATGACCTACGCGCAGTTGGTCACCCGTGGCAAAGGATCCCCGTCTCCAACAGCAGGTCGCACCTTGGTGCTCGTAAAAACAGGAATTTACGCCTACAGCAGAAACCCTTCTCTTTACGGAAAAACCCTCGGTATTTTGGCCGTTGGAATCGCTCTAAACAGCCTGTCTTTCTGCGCAATCCTCGTTCCCCTCCTGCTCTGCGGTTCGCTGATTGAGAAGGTGTGGCGGCAAGAACCCCAGTTGATTGATCTGTTCGGTGAGGAATACTTGCGCTATCGTAGTCAAGTTCCTCTCTTCTTGCCGTGGGGTCTCTTCTTTCCCAGCAAGCGAGCAGTTGAGGACCCCACTTAGTCGCGATGCCTCGCGAGAGCACTGGAGTGATCCATGGAAATCACACTCATCAACCCCCCTGAAAAAATGCGCGTCTGGGCGGGCATTCCCAAAGCTCAGGCCCACGGCGTCTACGTCTTCCCACCCCTTGGACTGCAGTACATTCAGGCTTCGGTTGAGGCTCGCACGCCGTGGAAGGCGGAGATCTACGACCCGGTCTTGGACGACCTGGACTTCCCTGACTTCGAGCAGCAGCTCAAGCGCTACCCGCTCGACTTCGTCGGCATCAGCACCTACACGCACTCGCTTCCTGATGTCCAGATGACCATCAACATTGTGCGCAAGCTCAACCCGAACGCCGTCATCGTACTCGGAGGACCGCACTGCTCGATGTTTCCGGACTACGCCATCGAGCTCAAGGGCATCGATGCCATCATCACGGGGGACGGCGAGGACGCCTTTGTGGAAATGCTTGAAGCCACCAACGAGGGCCGGAGCTGGGAGGGCATTCTCGGGGTCTGGTTCAAGAAAGACGGGGAGACCATCAAGAACCTCGACAGGCCCTCCACCAAACGTCTCGATGCCTACCCATGGCCCGACCGACGCCGACTCCCGCGCTACGACGAGTATTATTTGCCGGGAACAAAGGCTCCCATGGTCACCACGGCCATCACCTCCCGGGGCTGCCCACACTCCTGCCCCTTCTGCTTGACGTACAAAAAGCAGTACCGGATCCGCGACATCGACAACATTCTTGATGAGATGGAGCACTGTGTCTCCCTCGGAATCACCGAGACCCACTTCATCGATGACCTCTTCACCCCCAACTCCCAGTGGGTGATGAAGTTCTGTGACGGCATTGAGCGGAGAGGGCTCAAGTTCAACTGGGGCTACAAAACCACAATTGCGGGGACAACTCGTGAGCAGATTCGACGATGCCACGAGACCGGCTGCACCAAGATCCACTTCGGCGTGGAGTCCACCAACAACGAGGGACTGGATGTCTGGGGCAAGCACTGCGACGTCGAAGACGTCCACCGCGTGTTCAAGTGGTGCCGTGAGGAGAAGGTGCGGTCCGTCGCGTACATGATGCTGGGTGGCCCCCATGAGCGCTCCAAGGAAGAGGCTCTCGCCAACCTCGATGAAATGCTCAAGCTCGACGCTGAGTACGCGGTTTTCGCCGTGTTCTCCCCGTATCCCGGAACCGAATCCTTCGAGGACGGCGCCAAGAAAGGCTTGTTCCCGGCCGACTGCTGGGATCAGATGATGCGCGATCCGCTCTGCGGTGTCGAGGTACCTGCCTGTTGGGAAGAGCACCTCTCCAAAGAAGAGATTCTCGACCTGCTCAAGATCGCACACCGGAAATTCTACATGCGGCCTCGGTTCATCGCGCGACAGCTTGCACAGCTTTCCACAAAAGAGGAGTTTGCTCGCCTCACCCGAGGGGCGTTGTCGATTGCGAAGCTCGAATTGCTCAACCACAAAAGCCGCACAGCACCGGTGTAGGGCACTCCATCACCCGCGCGGGCCGAGGCATTTTTTGTGAATGAAGCGCCGCCCTCAGGCGTTCTTTAGGGTGGCGACCGAGTGTGCATGCCATTCTGGCAAGGGGGAACGGACGGGAACCTCCTGTTGCACTCGGTCGCCAGTCAATGAAAAGATGGGCCATGGTTGTTCTGTTCATCACCTCACTGTTTGCGGCGAGCCCTGTCGTTGACCTGAGCGGCTCGCTGGCCCAAGTGGAAAAACAGGCACTGCGTGTTTCCGAACTGGCCCGGGACATCGCTCAGACGGCTGAAACTGGCTTGGCAAGCGGCCAGCCCTATGGCCTTGCCATGTTGGAGACCGACCTCGCCTCGATTCAGATCCATCTCCGACGACTGAACGCTGCACTCGCGGAACTCGAAAAAAAGGTGGTCGCCTCTCCATGAAAACCTGCTTGCAAATCGCTGTTTTTCCATTTTTCTTTGCTTGCGGAACCTTGAGCGCCTCTCATCCTCTGGAACCGGGCGATCACCAACTCGGCGTCACCTTTGGCGGTCCCTTCACCACTTCATTGGGGCCACCCATCCCGGTGCCCAACTTGATTGCAGAGGGCCGTACGGGCCTCGAGCCCATCGGGGAGCTTCCTCTCGACATCAACTACGGCATGAATCTCACGTCCATTGCATTCGGCTTGATGGGCGTCCACGGTGGTGCAAGCCTGCATCTTTTGGAGGGATCGGGATGGCGACCCAACCTGGCCGTCACGGAACGCCTGCACCTCTACCACAACTACTTCGACACCACGAAGCCCAAAGATACCCGGATGATGTGGGGGCTCAATGAGGTGGACCTGACTGCCAGTTGGGGGCTTGGTCGCCATTTCGTCTATGCTGGCGTCTCCAATGTACTGGACTTGGCCGACCCTGAGTTTCTGGTGTCCCCCTTCCTCGGCATCGATCTCCGACCGAAAGACCGAAGACTCGGTTTCCAGCTGGAAACCCGCGTGTTGGGAGTCAACTTCAGCCCCGAGATTTGGGATGTGACCTGGCTGAGCTTGGGAGGGGAGCCCGGCTACGGACTGATTTCGGTCACTGCGAGCCTCTCCTGGGCCCTCGGCCAATTGGAGGAACGATGATGCGCTTTGTTGTTCTGCTTCTGATTCTGCTCCCTGGCTGCATCAGTCTCGATGCCCTTCTGCCCTTCCACAACAACATTCCCTGCACGCAAGTGACCGCGGAAGACTGTGAGGTTGAGGACCCCTGGGATGCGGTTTGTGACTCTTGTGAGGAGTTCGCTGCGGGGCCATGGTGGACATTCGACTACGACTGGCGCCCGAAGACCTTGGGAACGCTCGACACCGTGCGTCCGATAGAGACCACGCCACAGCATGTTCCATTTGATACCCAAGACGGCACCTACAACCTCAACGCCTGGTACCTGCCATCCCATGGTGAAAATACGGCCACCAAAGACACCTTGATTCTCTACAACTTTGGGCGCTTTGCCGGGATCGAGCACTACGCTCCCCGTGTGCGTTTTTTGCATGAACTCGGCTACGCTGTCTTCGTTTGGGAATACCGCGGGTATGGGCACAGTCTCCCCATCGATCCCAACGAAGAAGCCTCTTCGCCAGCAACCCCCGACTGGATGGATGATGCCTTGCTGGCCTTTCGAGAGGCTCAGAAAGTGGCACCGGACATCGGAAAAATTGTCGTCTACGGAATGAGTGTCGGAGCCATGCCGGGTGGAGAGATGGCGAGTGTCTTCGACAGCGAGATCTGTGCAAATGTCTTTGAGGCCACCTACAACTCCATCACCGCAAAAATCGAGACCAACCTGTCTCTGTCTCTGCCGGGAAGCCACCTGACCAGCGGCCTCATCGAAAACGACGTCAAACTTGCGAGCATCACAACGCCAACACTGCTCCTGCACGGTGACCAGGACGACCGGATTCATCTGGATGAAGTCCAGCGGCTCTACGAGAACCTCCCAGACAGCATCCCCAAACAGTTGGTCCTCATCGAGAATGCAGGCCACGGCCTCGGTGGTGAGGGCGGTGTTCCCGAGCAAGGTCTTGAGGCCTATGGCCAGATTCTTCAGGACTTCCTCGCCGCGAACGCACCCGCGTGCCTGTCCAGCGACTGAGTCATCGTGACACTCAGGTGGTGATGACCCGATCCGCGCTTGCCCAGCGGCGCCAGAGCGTCTTCGTCATTTCTCCCTCCATCACCATTCGACCGGCTGTGGTTCCCATCTTGATGTAGTTCGTTGCGTGCGCGAGCTTGATGAGGGGCCATGGATGCTTCTTCAAAAAGCTGGATTTCGAGATCTGCTGCAGAAGCGGCCTCGGTATGAAGGCCTTCGACTGCATCTGAATCAAGGTGATCCAGAAGGTATCCTCGACCGGCCGTGGGTACTCCAGGTTGACCCGGTGCTGGTAAAAGACCCGCGTATTTTTACCCTCCACGTCGTACTCGCTGATGACCCCGTTCTGGATCAGCTTGTTGTTCAACTCCGAACCCGGGAAAACGGTCATGCTGAAGAGGTAGAGGTCAAAGGGCCGTGGAAAGGTATCGATGAGCTCAAAGAGCGCCTTTTTGTCGCCTTCTGTCGACACGGGATCGTCGAAAATCAGCTGGAAATGCGGCTTGATGCCCAATCGGTTGTAGAGCTCTGCAATGTCTCCGAGCGAACTGTTCTTCACCCGACGGTCATACAGGTTTCCAGTCACCCGTTCGCTCGCTTGGATGCCCATGTAGACCGAGACCAGTCCAGCATCACGCAGCCGGGTCATGCGCTCTTCATTGACCAACTTTGGCTCAATAAAAATCTCAAACGGCATCCCAATTTCCCGAGGGAAGATCTCGCAGAACTCCTCGAGCCAATCCCTCTGGAAGTTGAAGACTTCGTCATCGAATCGTATGCGCTTGAAGTCCCAATGCTTCCGAGCCTCCTTGATTTCCTCCACCATCGAAGCCGGTGAACGGACTCGGAACCACTTCTGTCCAGGGTAGATGTCTTTCTTGTAGGTTGAGTTGTAGCAGTACGAACACTTGTAGATGCAGCCCCTCGAGCCCATCATTTGAAAGACAGGATCCCCGTGCATGGGATCGCCTCGCTCCACCTTCTTGCCCCAGATGAACACCTTGTCGTCGTGGCTGGTGTAGTCACGAAACTCCAGGGTATCCAGATCCCGCACCAGCGGACGCAAGTCGTTGTCGACGGGATCGCCGCCTTCTGTGCGCAGAACCAGATTCTCGCAGTCCGCGATTTCCGTTCCGTCACGAAGTCGGTTCATCAAATCTGTCAGCGCGAGTTCGCCCTCACCCTTGAGGACCACGTCGCACATCTCAATGCACTCCAGTGGAACCAGCGTTGGATGCATCCCGCCCCACAGCACCGTCATCTCCGGCAGTGCTTTCCAGACCGCTTCCGTAAGAAAACGAGCGGAGTTGCAGTAAGCGCTCGCTCGAATCGACACGCAGACGAGATCGAGCTTCTCCTCTCGAACCACCTTCACCAAGTTCTCATGTTCCAGATCGGTGGCTGGAGAAAGGTGATTGGAGATCCAGTCCTTGAAGTAGATCTCCGTCACGTGGTGTCCCTCAGCTCGGAGGTGTGCTGCAAGAATGCGAACCGCATTGTTTTCGACGTCGTACATCGAGACGATGCCTACTCGCACGGGCCGACCCTTGGTTCGAGCCGACAGCTTCTGGAGTCGATTTGAGAGTGCCAATTTCACCTCTACGTGGTGGAGATTTGTAGAATAGCACTTTCCTTTCGGGGATCGAGGACCCAACTGACCCGAACTTCCGATTGCCATCCCTCACACCACACCCGTCTCCCACGTCCCCCTTGAGCTTGCGGGTCAACAATCTGAGACAAATTTCTCCAAAGCTGCCGATCCGAACGCCCCGTTAAGCGCTACAATGGCTTTTCAAACGCCTGCAGTGGGTCTCCCGCTGCACGCTCTCTGTAGGAACACCATGGCTCAAAACAATCCCTTCGACGGACCTGTCGTCATCGTGGGCGCTGGAGTGGCTGGACTCACCTCCGCTCTGATCCTCCAGGAATCCGGTGCGGAGGTCATTGTGATCGAGAAGCTGTCGCAGCTCGGCGGACTCGCTCGGTCCTACGAATACGACGGCTTTGTGTTTGATGTCGGACCTCATCGGTTCCACACCGAAAACCCCAATGTGGCCACCTTTCTCGATCGCATCTTGGAGGGCGATGCCACGTGGTTTCCGCGGGTCTCCGAGGTCTACTTTCGCGGAAAGTACTACTCTTGGCCGCTCAAACCCCAGAACCTGACCCAACTTCCCCCAAGTTTGGCAGTGAAGTCTGCAATCGATCTGGCAGCCAACAACTTTAAAACCTACGACATCGACAGCTTTGAGAACTACGTCCTGCGCCAGTACGGCCCCACGCTCTACGAGAACTTCTTCAAGGGCTACTCGCAGAAGTTTCTCGGGATTCACCCGAGAGACACCCACCCGGACTGGGCCAAGGTCGGCATCAACCGCGCCATCATCGACAACAACCTGCAGATGCAGAACCTCTCCCAACTTCTCAAGACCACCTTGAGTCAGTTCAAAGAAGCCGATGAAACCCGGTTTCTTTACCCCACCAACGGCCTTCAGCAGGCGTGGGACATCGTCTCTCACAAGTTCAAAGCTATCGGAGGGAAGATCTACTCCGGTGTGGGCGCGAGGATGGAGACCGATGGGACGAAAATCACGAAAATCTGGGCCGGCGAGGAGGCCTCCTTCGTGCCCTCGCAGGTCATCTGGACAGCACCCATCACGCTCGCCACCGACCAGCTGGGGTTGCCACGGCCGAAGCTGGACTACCTCGGGCTGTTGATTTTCAACGTGTGCGCAGAGTGCGACGTGCCCCGCGAATACCAGTGGTGCTACTACGGAGCCGACGACATCCTCTTCAACCGCATCTCGATTCCGCGTTTCTTCTCCGAGCAGACCGCTCCGAAGGGCACCACAGGCCTCTGTGTTGAGGTCACCTGCATGAAGGACGATGCCCGTTGGAATCATGCCGAACGGCTGACGGACTGGGTGGTTGATGACCTCATCCGGGTGGGCATGATCCCGAACAGACGAGCCGTGCACGACGTCTATGTCGAGCGAATCGAGGATTCTTACCCCATCTACCACAAGAACTACACCAGCGAACTGGAGAAGGCTCGGATGGGGCTCAATCGGTTCCAGAACCTGCACCTTGCAGGGCGTACAGGAATGTTCTGGTACAACAACATGGACCACTCCATTGAGAACGCCATGCAGCTCTGCAAGCGCATCCTTCGGGATGCAGGACGCGTAGACACCCAAGAACTGGCGTTGGCTGCAGGCCAAAGCGCCTGACCCTCTCCGGATCCCTACTGGGTGGGCACCGCCACAAAGAGGGCGATTCTGTGGGAGACGACACCGTTCTCGCTCCCTGCGGTCGCGACCTCTACCGCGTAATCCAACCGCGTCCCTTCGCCGAGGAGCCCCAGACCAAGACCCATGTGTTGGTCCTCTCCGTGGAAGCGATAGCCACCTCGAAAACGCACCACCTCGGCCAGTCCAATGTCCGCCCCGGCCGCAGCCAAGGGTTCACCCTCTTCGAGTCCAGCGTCGAGAGCCACCAAAAAACTCGGCAGCGCGTTCCAGTAAAGCCCCATTTCCACACGCAGCGGCTGACTCCCCTCCGGCATCAACTGGCGGGCCGATGCCGCCAAAACCACTCCCTCCGCAAGTCGTCCCGCCAATGAGACATCCAGGTTGAACTCGGACTCCTCTCCACCAAGCTCGGAGTTCTGGCGCAAGTAGCGAACATTGCCACCCACCGCCACGTGTCCCTGCAGCAGACGAATTCCTCCTGCTCCGTAAAGACCATGGAGGGTCTTCGGATTCAGCAGTTCCACCTCCGGCTCGATCCAGCCGGGCATCTCATCTGGAGCTGGAGGAAGATTCGACTGGGCCCGATGGTAGCCAAGTGATGCACCAACGGAGCCATCCAGACGGACCTCCCTTACGGCCTCCCCGACGCCCCATCCGTGGCCCCAATTGACCTCCGTAAAGGAATAAAATCCGGGCTCAAGCATCATTGCTGCGGCGTTGCGGAGGCCGCTTGAATCCGTCCGGGCTACCCCGGCACCCCCCATTCCGGCCTGCTCCGGCGCAAACACCTCTGCACCCCATGCGCTCGGGGCGAAAACAGACCCCCCCAAAACAAAGATTAAACGTCGAAAATCAGACTTCTTCATTCCCATTCCACTTCGCTTGCCTACCGCGATCATCTACCTTATTATTGTCGAGTTAAATGGCATAACATCCCCCTGTTAGCCCAGATTTCGGAGAAATCATGGAAGCTGAAAAACTAGAATTCTTTCGCGGACTCCTCAAGGACCGCCTGGCCGCCCTTCTCGCAGAAGCCGGGGCTGAACTGCGCGACCTGACGGACTTCAAAGAGAACGTCGCGGACGACATTGACTTTGCAGCGATGGAGTCCACGCGTGAGTTCACCCTGCGCCTGCGCGACCGCGAGCGCATCCTCATCCGAAAGATTCAGGAGGCTCTCCGACGGATCGATGAGGGTGAATACGGCATCTGTGAAAACTGCGGTGCTGAAATCTCCGAGAAGCGCCTGATGGCCCGTCCTGTGGCCACCTGGTGCATCGACTGCAAGACCGAAGCAGAGCGCCTTGAGCGCCGGAGCTGGGCCTCTTAAGGCATGGCCCGCGTCCGCAAAGCCGTGCTGCCAGTCGCTGGGCTGGGCACCCGCTTTCTGCCCGTTACCAAAGCCGTTCCCAAGGAGCTGCTTCCCCTTGTTGACCGCCCCTGCCTCGAGTACATCGTTGCGGAGGCCCTGGAAGCAGGCATCGAAGATTTCGTATTTGTGACCTCTCGTGGAAAGGACGCGATCACGGACTACTTTGACCGAAGCCCTTCCCTGGAGGCCAGCCTCGAAGCCGCGGGGAAGGAGGATTACCTTCGAGAGGTTCGCCGAGTGGGCAGCATGGCCGAGGTGCTCTCCCTCCGCCAAAAGAGGACCCTGGGTCTCGGGCATGCTGTTTTGTGCGCAGCGCCTGCAACGGGAGATGAACCCTTTGCGGTGCTCTTGGGTGACGACATCGTTGACGCAGAAACTCCTGCGATTGGCCAACTCATGGATGTCCACCAAGAGAGAGGGGGGTGTGTGGTTGCGCTGATGGATGTCCCACGTGAACAGACACGCCGCTACGGCATCTGTGACGGAACCATGTACGGAGACCGCCTGATGCACGTCAGCGCCATGGTGGAGAAGCCTCACCCCGAGGAGGCTCCATCAACCTACTCCATTGTGGGTCGCTACATCCTGCCACCGGAGATCCATGAAATCCTGAGGAGCACACCACGCGGAGCGGGTGGGGAAATCCAACTCACTGACGCTCTCGCTGTCCTTGCCGCTCGAGGAGAGGCCTGGGGCTATGAATTCGAGGGCCTGCGTTTCGACACTGGAAATGTCTTGGGGCTCTTCGAGGCCACGCTTCACTTCATCCAAAAACGGCCAGAACTCGCGGACAGAGCTCGGGAACTGATCCAACGCTACAGTGGGTGAATACGTCCGGGTTGCACTCACGCTTCCTGTCCGGGAGGCCTTCACCTACGGTGTACCTCACCACCTCTCTGGGGCCCTTCGACTGGGTCATGCCATCCTGGTACCTTTCGGCCGCCGAACCGTGTCAGGCTACGTCTTGGAGACGACGTCTGAGATCGAGTTCGATCCCAGCAAGGTCAAGCCTGTCCAGAGGCTCCTTGACCCCGAGCCTGTCTTCAATGCTCAGCAGCTGCGTTTTTTCAGATGGATTTCCGAGTACTACCTCTCCCCCCTCGGAGAGGTCATCGCTACAGCGCTGCCAAGCTCGTTCAAGGCCAAGTCCAAGAGCCTCCATTTCGCAGCCAACGAGGGTGTCACAGCATTGGCGGAGTCCGAGGCGGCTGGGGAAGAGGCTGAGGTGCTTCGAGAATGCATCGCACGGCCTGGCCTGACACGCTCGGGGCTCATCAAGCGACTCAAGGACCTCGTGGAGGAGAAGGTGGCGGACCGTGCACTCGATGCGTTGCTTCGAAAAGGCTGGATCTACCGCGAACAAAACCAAGTCTCCGGACCTGGCGCCATGGCTCGGGTTGCCGTGCTCTGCCCGGATGTGGAGCACTACAGCCAAACGAGAGTTCGATTGGGCCGACGCCAGCTGGCCGTGGTTGAGGCCCTCGAGGCCGCGAATGGACAGGTGGACTTTGCGGAGCTCGTGGCCGAACAGGGGCCCTATGCCCGAACAGCCCTCAAGGCCTTGATGGAGAAGGGCTTGGTCAAGGAAACCCAACGAGAAATCCGGGACGCGGTCACCACCGGAGAACTTCCTGCGTCCTCGACTCCACCCATGCTCACTCCCGCCCAGCAGACGGCCTTGGACTCCATTCTGGGCGATCCGAAGACTTGGCTGCTTCATGGCATTACGGGCTCAGGCAAGACAGAGGTCTACCTGCATGCCGCCGCCGAGGTTCTGAAGAAAAACCAGGACGTGCTGATTCTGGTGCCTGAAATTGGCCTTACGCCGCTCTTGACCGGCCGCTTTAGAGCCCGCGTTTGAGAACACGTCGCCGTGCTCCACTCCGGCCGGACAAGCTCCCAACGCCTTCGAGAATGGCGTCGCATTCGAGCGGGAGAAGCCCGAGTGACTGTTGGCGCTCGGTCAGCGCTCTTTGCGCCCTTCCAAAATCTGGGCCTGATCGTGGTCGATGAAGAGCACGACGACTCCTACAAGCAAGACGAGGGCGTCCGCTACAGTGCTCGAGACATGGCCGTTGTCGCAGGGCTTCAAGCCAACTGCCCCGTGGTCCTGGGGTCAGCGACCCCCAGCATCGAAACCTACAGGAATGCTCAGACAGGCCGCTACGGCCTCTTGGAGATGCTGGAACGCCCAACCCCCGGGCCTGTTCCTGAGATTGAGATGGTGGATCTCAATATTCTGGAGCGAGTCGACGGCCAAAAACCTCTGCTTGCGCCCCAGGTTCGACACGCGTTGCAGACGTGTTTCGACGAGGGCGGAAAAGCCATTGTCCTGTTCAACAGAAGAGGGTTTGCGACCTTTGTCCAATGCAATGACTGCGGTGCCTCCTACCGATGCCCCTCCTGCGGCGTGGCCCTTGTGTTGCACCAAAAGCAACGGACGCTGACCTGCCACTATTGCGGTTTCCATCGACCTCATGAGCCCGAGTGCATCAAATGCGGAGGGGAAATCGTGGAGATGGGAAAGGGAACCGAGCGGGTCGAGCAGGTCTTGGCGGAGGAATTTCCCAACATCCCCATCGCCCGAATGGACGCCGACACCACCGCCACTCGAGGTGCGCATCATCGAATCCTGGAAGGCTTTCGAAAAGGGGAGAGCCGCATGCTCGTCGGAACACAGATTGTCGCCAAAGGACACGACTTCCCCGACGTCCACCTCGCAGTGGTCGTCGGCGCAGACCACGTGCTGATGATGCCCGATTTTCGTGCTGCAGAGCGCTGTTTTTCTCTTCTCACTCAACTGGCTGGCCGCGCAGGCCGTGGAGAAAAAACCGGTCGAGTATTCGTCCAAACCCACCACCCCATGCACTTCGCTCTGCAGAAACTGGGTGACTACAAAGCCTTCTACAGTCGGGAGATCCATGAACGAGAAGTTCTTTCTTACCCTCCCTTTGGCCGTCTTTGTCTCATTCGACTTGAGGGTACAGACCGATACACGGCCCAACAAACGGCATTGGATTTGGCGAAAAGTCTGCGTTCCCAGGTGGATTCTTCCCAGATTCAAATCCTCGGTCCAGCCCCCGCAGCGCTCCCCAAACTCCTCGGACGCTGGCGTGTCCCATTGGTTGTTGGAGGCCTGGATGCGAAGGCGGTTCGTCAGTGGCTGAGTACCGTGAATCTCAGCCCACCCACCAAGTCCATCCGCATGACGGTGGACATGGATCCCCGATACCTCATGTGAGCTCATGAACTTTCTTCCACCCCTGCAACGCGGGACGCTTCTCCGACGCTACAAGCGCTTTCTTGCTGACGTCCTTCTGGAGTCTGGAGAAGAGGTCGTGGCCCATTGTCCAAATCCCGGTTCCATGAAGACCTGTGCAGAGCCAGGCTGGACAGCTTGGGTGTCGCCATCCACCAATCCAAAACGAAAACTCAAGTGGACCCTGGAGCTCATCGAGAGCTCGGAAGACCTCATTCTGGTCAACACCGCACGCCCCAATGCGATTGTGGAAGAAGCGATTCAACGAGGCACAATCCCCACCCTGGATGCCTACAGCACACTGCGCAGAGAAGTCCGCTACGGCACCAACAGCCGGATCGACATTCTTCTCGAAAAAGCCGGTCAACCCGACTGCTATGTTGAAGTGAAGAACGTGACGATGCTCCACGATGAGTACACAGCTTCCTTTCCCGATTCCGTCACCAAGAGAGGCACCAAACACCTTGAGGAACTGGTCTCTATGGCTCAGTCTGGCCACCGATCGGTGCTCTTCTTTTTGGTCTCACGCACCAACATTCGGCGAATGGTTCCTGCCGAGCAGATCGATCCCATCTACGCCAAAACCCTGAGATGGGCCTCCGAAAACGGCCTGGAGATCATGGCCCACTGTGCAGAAATTTCAAGCAAGGGAGTGGAGGTGGGTCCGTCTGTCCCAGTCATTCTCTCAACTTGAGCCCTTGCCCCCTCGACGGCGATCGTCCTCGGTTTCTACAAATTCGATGTCATCCAGACCGTGATCATCGATTTTCCAGCCGTTGAGAATGCCGGCCATTTCAAGGAGATCGGAACGAGACACATCGTCTTTGCTGCTGGTTCGTGCCGAGGCGGCTCTGTCCGCCGACGAGGGCCGACGGGTGCGCTTGCGCGACTCGGATTGCCGCAGCACAGAATCCGGGACGCGGGTTCCTGAAGACCGTTTCGCAGGCGGCTTTGCGGTTTTGGGAGGCGAGGGCAGCTCCCCCCCGATGAGCGTAAAAAGGCGAGCGTTGCCGTCCACGAGCTGTCGAGTCAATGTGGACAGCATTAAGCGACGCAACGAGGTGCCAACGGGGTGCGATCGGCTCATGAGGTCCAGGTAGGTCTGCCGACTCAACACCGCGACCTCAACCTCTCCCTTCGCACGACAGGTGGCACTTCTCGCCGAACCATCCACCAGCGACATGTGCCCAAACATGGTGGGAGCCTGCATCACAACCAAGGAACGCTCCTCCCCTGTGACATCTCGCTTGAGGACCTCCACCTCGCCTTCCATCAGAAAATACAACTCTTCACCCGGCTCCCCCTCCGAGAGAATGGTCTGATCATTCGAAAAACGCTGGAGACGGCAGGCGTTGATGATCTCCACGAGTTCGCGCTGCGACTTCCCCGGGTAAGGATTGGCGATCAAGAGGCGCACGGCCCAATCTGCAACCTTCTGCGGGTTCATCATCGACCCCCTCCAAAAAAGCCAGCCAAGCGGTCGCGCAGAGAAACACTGTTGTCTTTTTCGATGGCCGCTCGCCCCTCACGATCCCCGGACTCCTTCCAGACCCGCTGTATGACCCGGTCCGTACTCCGGATTCGACGAGCAATGGAGCCGAGAAGATGGTTTTCGATGGCCACCAAGGCCTCGTTGTACGGCGAGCGCAGCAACACTTCCTCATCCAGTATGAGGCACCGAGTCGCCTCGCTCGCAGCCACACTTGCACTTCGGCGGGATGCGCTGGCAAACAATGCGGTTTCACCGACGATTTCACCGGCTCGAGAGTCACCGATTTCCCGCTTCTCCGCTCCGCTGCCCACGTGAGCAACAAGGCGTCCCTCTACAACCAAGAGAGCGCAATTGGCTTCTTCTCCCTGGGTGAACACCGTGTCACCTGTCTGAAAGACCACAGGGCGGGCGATCCGACAGAGGTCCAGAATGTCCTTGGGGTGAACTCTGCGAAAGAGAAAGAGCTTGGCTAATTTGTCCGCATCCGAGGACATGAAACTCCCATGGCAACTCGGCGAAAGTCTATCACAAAGCCACGGTTTCTCTACGGCGACTTGACCCATAAACGCCGGGCATCGCACGAATCAAGATGGTGTCCTTTTTCCGCCATCGATGTCCCAAGGCCAAACGACCCCCACGATGTTCATTCGTGTCTCGAATGAACTGGTGGACAAGGTCTTGGGCCATTTTGGAGTGGAGGCTTTTGGGCAGTTGGCTGAGAGCAGCTTGCTGCACTTGAATTCATCCAAGCTTAGTCGTACATCGAATCGATGACTTCGGCGTAATTCTCATTGACCTTGCTTCGCTTGATCTTGAGAGTCGGCGTCAGGTCACCACGCTCGATTGAAAACGGCTCAGAGAGAACCGTGAACTTCCGAACGTGCTCTACACGAGCGAAGAGTGGATTCACCACGTCCTCAATGTGCGTCTGGAGCTCCGCCGTCAAGGTGGTGCTCTCGTGGAGTCCCTCGACCGACACACCATGTTGCGCAGCAAAGCGCTCCGAGCCATCGGGATCGAGACTGATCAGGGCCGAGAGAAACTTGCGACGGTCACCAATGACAACGGCCTCGCCCACAACATCGTGCGACTTCAAGGCCGATTCAATGTTCTTCGGCGCGATGTTCTTTCCACCAGCCGTGATGATGATGTCTTTCTTACGACCCGTGATGGAGAGAAAGCCATCTTCATCAAACTCCCCCAAGTCCCCGGAGTGCAGCCACCCATCGGTGAGGGCATCGCTGGTTGCAGCTTCGTCTTTGTAGTAGCCCTTGAACACATTCGGACCCTTGACGAGGATCTCTCCGTCTTCCGCGATTTTGACGTCAATTCCCGGGATTCGTGGACCCACCGTGCCGTAACGTGTGGCACCTGGACGGTTGAATGTCGTGGGCCCTGTGTCCTCAGACTGTCCGTAGACCTCGAGAATGATCAGATCCAAGCCTGCGAAGAATCGGAGAATGTCCGCGGAGACCGGAGCTGCACCACTGACGCAGATGCGAGCCCGACCCATCCCGAGAGCCGGTTTGACCTTGTCGAGCACCAGCTTTTTCCCAAGGGCGTAGCGAGCATTCAGCAGCAAGCCGGGATCGCGTCCCTGGTTGCGGAGCTCTGCCACTTTGCTGGCATTTCTCATCGCAAAGCTCACCAGCTTTGCCTTCACTCCCGTCGCAGCCGACAGCTTGGCGTTGACCGCGGAGTAGAACTTTTCCCAGATTCGGGGAACGCCAAAGAACACCGTCGGCTGAACTTCCTTCAAGTTCTCCGGTACATCGTCGATGGATTCCGCGAAGTACACCTTGCTGCCGATGGAGATGGGCGCGTGAATGCTGAACATCTGCTCTGCGATGTGCGAGAGGGGCAGGTAGGAGAGCGAGCTGTCCTCCGGAGTCAACCGGACGAGATCCATTGCCGCTCCAGCGGTCCAGGCCAGGTTCTCGTGCGTCAACATCACCGCCTTCGGGGGTCCTGTGGTCCCTGAGGTGTAGATGAAGGTGGCCACCTGTTCTTTGGTGAGCTGGTCCATGCGCTCTTCGATTGCCCCATCCGCCACGCCATCCCCATTGGCGAGAAAGTCTTCCCAGGACAACACCATCTCGTCCTCGATGGCTGGAGCTCCACGCATGGTGATGACGTGTCGGAGCTTCGGCAAACGCTCACGCTCCTGCTGAATTTTCTCCCACTGCCCAGCATCTTCAACCAAGACCAGACCGGACTCTGAGTGGTCCACGATGTACTGAACCTCGTTCGGGGAACACGTGGTGTAGATCCCAGCAGGCACCGCGCCGATCACCATGGCGGCCAGATCGAAGATGACCCATTCCGAACGGTTGAAACCCAGGATGCAGACCGTATGCCCGGGCTCGACACCCAAGGCCACCATGGCCTTCGCCGCCTGGGTGACTTGTGCCGCATAGGTACTCCAGTCGGTAGGGACCCACTCTCCGTTGGTTTTTTCGTAGTAGGCAGGCTCACTGCCAATCTCTTTTGCTCGCGCAAAGAGGCGCGATGGAATGCTGTCGATAGCCATTTTGAAACGATCCTTTGAAGACGCCCCTTCTAACCGTCGACAGGATGATATGCATTTCTCCCGCCTTATCTTTACTTCCGAGTCTCCCCATGAAGCCTTACCTCGAACTGCTCGACCACATTCTGACCCACGGAAAGCCGCGAGCGGATCGAACGGGGACCGGAACCCTCGGGGTCTTTGGACACCAGATGCGCTTCGATCTTCAAGAGGGCTTCCCACTCTTGACCACGAAAAAGCTGCACTTGCGTTCCATCATTCACGAGCTTCTCTGGTTTTTGCATGGACACACACGAGTCGAGCCACTCCAAGAGAAGAAGGTTCGAATCTGGAACGAATGGGCCACTGCTGAACAGACCGCCCGATTTGGCCGTGAGGCCGGTGATCTCGGACCAATTTACGGTCACCAATGGCGCAATTTTGGGGCCACAGAGCGTCCTGACGGAAGCTGGGAGAAGGATGGGGTGGATCAGATCCAGCGGGTCTTGGATACCCTCGTCAACAACCCCACCAGCCGCCGAATCATCGTGACAGGCTGGAACCCGAAGGAAGCTGACCAGGTTGCACTCCCACCCTGCCACACCCTCTTTCAGTTCTATGTGAGTGACGGAACCCTCTCGTGCCAACTGTACCAACGGAGCGCCGATGTGTTCTTGGGGGTGCCCTTCAACATCGCCTCCTACTCCCTTCTGACCATGATGGTGGCTCAAGTCACCGGCCTCAAACCCGGGGAGTTCGTTCACACCTTTGGCGATGCCCACCTCTACAAGAACCACCTTGAACAGGCGCGTCTCCAGCTGACTCGTGCACCAAGAGAACGCCCCACGATGCGCCTCAATCCCGAGGTTCAGTCGCTCTTTGACTTCACTGGACGCGACTTCAAACTCGAAAATTACGATCCGCACCCCCACATCAAAGCAGAGGTGTCGGTGTGAACCGTGCTCCACTGGCCATCGTCGTCGCCTGCAATCAAGACTGGGTCATCGGCTCGAAGGGGGGAATGCCCTGGCACATTCCTGAAGATCTGCGTCACTTCAAACGGGTCACCATGGACCACGCCATTCTCATGGGCCGCAAAACCCACGAGTCCATCGGGGTGCCTCTTCCCGGACGACGCAACATTGTGATCACCCGCCAGACCCATGCCCATTTTGAGGGTTGCGAAATCGCCGGCAGTCTTTCTGAGGCCATCGAAATGGCTCGCAACGGCGGAGATGCATGCCCTCATGTGATCGGCGGGGGCCAGATTTATGCAGAGGCTCTGCCCCTGGCTACCGACCTGTACCTGACTCAAATCGAACTGGCGGTGGAGGGGGACACCTACTTTCCCGAGGTCGACCTGGCCGAGTGGACCCTTGTCCATTCGCGAGAGGGGAGGCGAGAAGGCGTGCGCTTTCTCCACCTCAGACGCGATTAGGCTCCCAAAGACAAACCGGCTTTGCGACCAATATCGGGCAGGAGACTCCAGAGACCGTTGGCCATCTGCCGTGCATCGATGGTGCGGATGGTGAAGAGCTGCCGTGCAATCAACCTCGGGCGCATGTAGAAGCGGAATGTCGCGTCTCTCAGCGCCTCCAAGAGTTGAGCTGGGCTCTGTACGTCACTGGCAATCACGATGTTTCGGGTGTCGGGGTTGAAGGTGGTGTAATTTTCCCAGTCGGTCCGATTCAAGCGGCCGTCCTTGCGCATCTGCTCGAAGATTTCACTCCCCGGGAAAGGAACGGTGATCGCGAACTTCGCAAAGTCGAGATCCAGTGAACACGCGTACTCAATGGTCTGCTGCGTCTGTTCTGGGGTCTCTCCAGGCAGTCCAATCATAAAGAGTCCCACCGTCGTGATGCCCACCTCGCGGCAGTGACGGATGGTCTCGCGACTCACGCTGGCTTGGTTGCGCTTGTTGACGGTCTTCAAGAGACTGTCCACTCCGCTCTCGATACCGAACACCAAGCGCCGACAGCCGGACTTCTTGAGCCACTCCAAAGCCTCCCGGTCGACGGAGTCCGTTCGGAGCTCCGAGAGCCAAACCACCTTCTCGTTGAGCCCCCTACGAATCATCTCTTGGGAGAACTCAATGGCATGCTTTCGGCCCATCGGAAAGATGGGGTCCATAAACCCAACCTGCTTCACCCCGAACTTGCGGACGTCGTATTCGATCTCATCCACTACATTGCCTACCGACCTTTTGCGGTAGATCTTCCCCTGGTTTTCCAGAGCGCAGTAAGTGCATCGGTAAGGACAGCCTCGACTGGCCGCCACAGCAACGATGGGTTTGGCCACGGTCCCGAGTGGAAGCAGGCTGTACCTCTCGAACGGAAGAAGGTCCCAATTCGGAAACGGGTAGGCATCCAGATTTTTTTCCAGGACACGGTCCGGGCCCCGCTCGAGTTGCCCATTCTCGAGAACACTCACTCCTGCAATGCCCGCACCGCTTTTTCCCTTGGTCCAAGCTTCCAAAAGGTCCACACTGGCCTGCTCCCCTTCACCGTGAACCACCGCATCCACGATTTCCAGGGCCTCCTCAGGGAACATGTCTGGATGAATGTTGCCGGCAAAAAGTTGAATCTCAGGCCACTTGCCGCGAATGCGCTTGAGCATGTCGTAGACCGCATTCGCGACCGGAGTGAGAATGCTCACACCAATGGCGTGCGGTTGAAACCGCTCCACAACATGCTGGATTTCGGCCTCTCCGCCTCGAAGAGCGAAATCATCATAAATTCTTACATCGTGTCCTGCTTCCGAGAGGAAGGTCCCGATGTAGGCCACCCCAATACAGGGCATTGCCTCAAGCAAAGAGGCAAATCGTCCAAACTGCTCGGGCCGGATTGCCGGATTGATCAACAAAACACGCACGCAGATCCCCTGTTCGTGATCCCAGACTACCATGCAATCGGGCTGGCCACCCCCCTTTGATCCCGATTAGACTCCCTCCATGAAGATCCACCGCCATCCTTCTGCCCAACGCGCTCGCTACGAGCGACTCGAGTCTGACCTGAAGCCCATGCGAGACGCGCTCGTTCTTCACTGGGTGTACAGCCAGGTCAACGACCTCTCCACTCTGAGGCTCTTCATGAGCTCGCACATCTTTGCTGTGTGGGACTTCATGAGTCTCCTCAAGACGCTGCAGAACCGAATGACCTGCATGAGCACGCCTTGGTTCCCACCCGAGGACGCCATTTCCGCCCGTCTGGTCAACGAAATCAATCTCGACGAGGAAACCGACGAGGTGCGTACCGGCCTCTACATGAGCCACTTCGAGCTCTACATGCGAGCCATGGAAGAGCTCGGTGCCGATCGGTCTGCCATCGAAACCTTCTTGACTCGCCTGCGGGCCGGAGAACTTCCAGAAACCGCCGTGAGAAGCCTGCCCGTTCCCCAAGGCACGACCGACTTTGTGCAACACACGCTGGCGACCACCCAAGGCAAGACCCATGAGGTCGCCGCCAGTTTCCTGTTCGGTCGCGAGGCCATCATCCCGGGGATGTTCCGAGAAATCATTGACCGCGAGGTGGTCTCAGGAAACACCTCGAGACGCTCCCGCCAGTTCGCACGGACTGTGCAGCGAAAGCTCAGTGCTGCCTGGAACTACCGCCACCGCGGCGACCTTTCGGCGCGTCGCCCTGCTGCCCCGGGGACCAACCTGCTCCAGCTCTACCTCGACCGACACGTCGAGCTGGACGAGGGTTCCCATGGTCCGATGGCCGCCGAGTTGGTCATGCACCTCTGTGGGAACGATGAACAGAAGTGGCGTGAGGCAACCGAGGCGGGAAAAGCGGCTCTCGAAGCACGACACCGAATGTGGGACAGCGTGGCCAAACAGCTCGTCGGGGAGGGCAGTGCCGCTGCACCAGCCTCTACAGACGTGATCGACCTCGCTTCCAAACGGGCTCGTGTTCGCTCATCTTGAGAAGACTCTTCGCGGTCTTCGAATACTGGACGAGGTCGGAGAACTTGTTGACGCGGCGCAGGGTCTGGGCAAAGTAGCGTGGCCGGAAATAGAACTGTCGAATCGCACTTGAGTGGATCCGACGCATGTCCTCGGGAGTCAAGTCGCCTGGGCTGTATTCCGGGTAGGTGATCTCGCCGCGCATAAAGCGGTCGAACACATCCTCTGTCGCCTTTCCCTCACGCACCGCTTGGTAGAACAGCTGGGTCTTGGGAACCAGCACCATGATGTGGAACTCCACGTAGGCGGCTCGAATGTCTTTCACCATGTCTACGCTTGCCTGCATGTCCTCCACAGTTTCATCGGGGTGACCGAAAATTATGGTGCAGGCCGGTTCAACACCCAAGCGGTTCGCAGAGTCAAATACCTGTTTGACCCTGTCATTTGAGAAATCCTTCTTCATGGCCTTTCGGTGATCGTAGACACCGCTTTCCAGCCCAAAACCGATCTTCTTCAGTCCCACGCTGGCCATCGCCTCCATCAACTCGTCGTCCATCAAGTCAATGCGGGTTTTCGCTCCCCAATCAAACTTCAGCCCCTCGTCTTTGAGGGCCTGGCAGAAGTCGAGGACGTACTTTTTGTTGACCGTGAAGGTCTCGTCGATCATCTCGATGTAGGTCGGGTTGTAGGTTTCCAGCGTGTGCTTGATGTCCTGCACGATCACATCGACATCCACCCATCGGCTCTTGTTGAACATCGAATTGGGGCTGGCGGACGAGCAGTAACAGAAGGTGCACTTGTAGGGACAACCCCGACTGGCAAGCGCCAAATCCAAGCGACCCGTAAAGGGAAGCTTGTAGTTGGGGGCCCGAATCAAGCTTCGATCCGGCAGCCAATCGTTGAGGTCCTCGAGAAGCACGGACTCCTTGGTGTAGACCTCGTCTTTGCCCTCCTCGGCAATGATGATGCCGTTGATGTCCTCCGGTTTACCCTCTCCTCGAATCAAGGCCCTGCAGAGCTCGACAAAGGAGCGCTCTCCCTCTCCCGCGATCCCATAGCGGAGACCCAGTTTGGCAACGACCTCTGGCTCCACCGTGGGGTAGGCACCACCGACCACCACCTCATAGCCTCGCCCCTTCATAAAATGAGCGAGCTGATAGACACTCCGGAGGTTGGCGACAAGGAGACTGATTCCCACAACCTTGGCGCCCTCGCAGCGCCGAGCAAGCTCCTCCATCGAGCACTTTTCCGTGTTGGAGTCAATTCCAACCACACTGAAGCCGTCTCGCTTGAGTGCGCCGGCAATCGAGAGGAGACCAATCGGTGGGTAGAGAAACTCCGTGCTGGGAAGATCCATGACCAGAGCGTCGCCGTAGAGCGCCTCCCGAAGCCCCGGACCATACGGCGGGTAGATGTAGCTGGGGTTGATCAGGACGACATCGGCATTCATTAGGGTCTCACTATACCTGCAAAGCTGCCCAAATGGATCCTTGCAGGTAGAATGATCCCATGTCTCGCGTTCTCTTCCTCCAAAACAACGGCATCAATGAGTCGCTCGCACTCACCGAGGTGTCCGCCATGCTGCAGCGAGGAGGCCACGAGGTCTTGCTGCTTCTCGAGGACGAGGAACGTCAGCTCTCCAAACAGGTCTCCTCCTACAATCCCCAGATTGCGATCGTGCCCTGCCATGTGGCCGGGCACGAGGAAGCTCTCCGATATGCCCACCTCATCAAGACCTGCACCCCAGGCTGTCTGGTGGTTCTCGCAGGCACTCACGCCACCTTTGAACCGGAGCTCGCTGTCGAGCCTTCCGTCGATGCGGTCTGTGTTGGAGAGGCGGACACCGCCCTCCTTGACCTCTGCAATCGGGTCTCCAAGGGGGAGGACTGGAGAGGTGCACCCAACCTGGCCTATGAGGATGGCGGCCTTCAGCAGAACGAGAAACTTCCCCTCATCGCCGACCTCGACAGCCTCGCAATGCCCGATCGCGAACTGTATTTTCGCTACCCCTTTATGGCGCGCTTCCCGTGGAAGAAGTTCTCCACTGGCCGGGGTTGCGTGCATGCCTGCAGCTTCTGCTGGAATCCATCCGTCGCCGATATGTACAAAGGCAAGGTTCCGTTCACACGCAGAAAAAGTCCGGAGAGAGCCGTTGAGGAAGTCTCTTGGGTTGCCCAGAACTACCCCTTGAAGACGGTGCACTTCTCGGATGACCTCTTCACCTTCCAACCCCGCTGGTTGGAGGAATTCGCGGAGATCTATGCCCGACGCGTGGGCATTCCGTTCACCTGCAACTCCTCCGTCGAGCTGGTCAGCCAGAGGAATGTAGATGCCCTTCGCTCCGCCGGATGCCGCGGTGTCGCCATCGGTATTGAGACTGGCAACGAGGAACTTCGATCCAGCATTCTGAAGAAAACCGTGACCAACGACGACGTTCGGATGGCTGCTTCACGAATCAAGAGAGCGGGCATGGAACTGACCACATTCAACATGCTCGCCAGCCCGGGAGAGAGCCTCGAAGACGCATTTTCAACCATCCGACTCAATCAGGAGATCGGTACAGACCACGTGCGCGTCGCGCTTGCTGTTCCCATTCCCTTCACAGAATGGGAGACCAATGCTCAAGCCGACGGCACCCTCGATGCCAGCTACGAAAACCAGCGCGTCGCGAGTCTGAGACGACCCAGCCCGGCGTTCAACACCGAAAACAACCAAGCCTTCGAGAATCTCTACTACCTGTTTCGACTTGCTGTGCACTACCCCAAGGTCGAGAGACTCGTTCGTCAGCTCGTCCGGAGCCCCAGCTCTCGGCCATTTGATCCCCTGCGTCTTCTCATCGCCCTCGAGGAAAAGCGAATCAATGGTCTCGGATGGCGAGACGGCCTTCGCTTTTTCTCCCATGTCGGCGATCCCAAAAAGCGCACTGCAAACTATGTGACCCTGATCTAAATGACGCGGCTAAAAACGCACTTCTTTCCCATTGCCATTCTCGTGTGCAGCATCATCTGTTGGCTGGGCATCGTGGACAAAGCCGACAACGTGACGCATCGGGTTTTGGATCTTGTCGCGGCGTTGGACTGGTCCGCCACGGTTGGGCCCTTCTACATGCCCTTTCCCATCGATGCTCAAGCCTTTCGGCCCCTGTCTGTCTTGGGCCTCAAGACCTATGCCGAGTGGTTTGGAACGGGCCCTCCTCCGTCTTCTCTCGTGGCCATAAAAACCTTTGTGAGTCTTCTGCTCTTCTGTCTGGCCTCCCGAACCTGGCTGCAGGCCATTGGGCTCTCCCGGCACGCTGAACTGGCTTCACTCCTGCCACTGGGCCTCGCCCCTGTCCTCTTCCAAGCGTGGTACCTCCCCGAGCTGGATCTTTTCGGGGCAGCTGGAACGCTCTGGATTGGCGCTGCCCTCCTTGAACGGGGCGTTCTCTCCCCCCGGAGGTGGGCCGTCATCCTCCTCAGCCTGCTGGCCGTACTGACACTCAAGGAGTCCACAGCACTCATTCAGCTGTGCTTTCTTGGAGCCACCACATGCCTGCTCTATCTCCAAGGATTTCGAGACCGGCGTGTGCGGCGTCACGTTTGCCTCACCATCGGATCGGCCCTGGTCTGGGGAGCCATGGTTGTCCCTCTTCTGCGGGGCGGTGAAGCGTCGTCAGCCAGTCAAGCCTCACTGCTGACCCGCTTGAGCATTGTCGAACACAACATGGTCCAGGTGCTGTACCTCGGGTCGGCTGTTTGTGCGCTGTTGGTCTTCTTGGGGAGTCTTCAGATGCTGAGCAACGACCGGTCCCGTCTGGCTCAATTTGGACCCCCTCTGGCCCTCTTGGCCCTCCTGTTCACACCGCCCATGGTCTACTACAGTCACTACGAGGCCGTCTATTTTGCGCCACGCATCCTCGGAGTCGGCTTCGCCAGCCTGCTGTTTTTGGGCCTCCTGCTGTTCACCCTAAACAGTCTTCGGGAACGAGCCCTTTCGATGGCTGCTGGGCAGGTTTTGTTTGTGTTTGGCGCCATGAGTTTCACAGCACTCTTGGCCCCCAACGCCCGAGAGGACATGGCTTCTCGAATCTTTGTTGCCTTGGCCCCCGCACTTTTCGCTCTCGCCCTCAGCAGCGCCGATCTCCTCAAAGCCCCCCTCCGAGTTCTTCCTCCGAGCCTTGGACGCACCGCCAGTCGATTTTCAACGGCAGCCTTGGTGGCTGGAACACTCTACTACCCCATGGCTCATGCTTGGAACTACAGCGCGGACTGGCAGGCTCGGCATGCCGTGGACCTTCCCGGAAAACAACGAATCGCCGAGGTTGAATGGGGCGACCTTTTTCTCTTCAACCATTACGTGGAGTGGCTGGATCCCTTGGGGCTCATTGCAGCTGGGGCCCCCGAAACGGTTCGCGATTGGGAATTCCTGCACATGCCCGCATGGCTGCCCCGCGAAAATTACGAGAATGCCAACTGGATCTACCCGGGACGATTCAGCCTCGAGGAGGCCTTGGAAAATCGTCAGGTGCACATCTATTGGATGACGCCACGCTCCTCCGCCTCCGAATCCTATCGCAACCAGAGGCTTGCGGACTTGTCCTGGACTCGAAAAGACCTTGGCTTGTTCTCTCCCATTGCACCCGACCTCCACAATCGTCCAGAGGACCACCTCATGACCATCTACAGGGAGGGTCCATCACCCTTAGAAGACCTGATGGAACAAGGTCAAACCATCTGGTCAATGGAGCGGCGCTTCGTCCTTGTCAGCCCCACCCTCTTCGAGCTCCCTCGACAACTGCTGCAGGGAATCCAACCCTTCGAGTTCCTCCGGTACGACGCCCGACTCATTGAACTGCCCAGCCCCCGTTTGTTTCCCGAACTCAAGCAGTAGTACCCACCCTTTGGGGTCGCGAAAGAACGCTGCTGGCTCAACGGTGACCCCCAAGCCATTCAACCTTGGTGGACCGAGCATCCACAATCCATCGGTGGAGCTCAGAACCAGGAAGTCCGGTCGATTCATCGCGCTTTTCCACTCCACCGAGCGCTCCCAACGCGACGGAATTCGCATCCACCGCCGATGGGATTGATGCACAATTGGAGCGCTGCCGAGACTGCTGGCGACCTCCGCTTCCGACGGCAGATTCTCGCTCATCCACGATGAGGCGCCATTGAAGCTCTCGGGCAGCGCACGATTCTCTCCATTGTGCAGGCCCCACAACCCAATCATCAGCGCGACGGCACCGCCCGCAAACGCACCGGAACGGTTCCGCGATCGAAGCCTGGAGAGTCCATCCACCAGACCCCATGCTGCAAGAAAGTGCAGGGCCACCACTGCAGGAAGCAGGTTGATGAGCGGAAGGGCGAGATCCCGACCCATCGGCACCCAGTAGAGCGCCATCGACACCACAATCGTACCCCCCAACAGTGCCGTCAAGGGCCTGGAAGAACGTGCAATCAAAACGGCCCCCCAAGCCGCTGCTGCCCACCAAACCAGCAGGAGACTGGCCCCCAATTCAACGCCCGCCGCCCCCAAGGCCCCCCAGAGATTCTCCTGTGGGACGGCATTTTGTGGCCCCAGGTCACGGAGAACCTCGCGGAAGGGCGTGGACTCAGCGCCTGCCCCCCAGAGATGAATCAAGGGTCGAACAGGAAGGAACTCCAAAAGCAGTGAACCTTTGATCTCCCAAGCTCGACTGTTCAGGGAGACACCACCCACCGATTTTGAAACCAACCCGAGGTAGGGCAGCACAACAGCAAAAAAACAGCCAATCGAAACCGCTGCTTTCTTTTTCCACTGGAAAAGGGCCACACCCAACAGGAGAGAGGCGAAGAGAAATCCTTCCGGTCTCGTCAACACCAAGAGGCCGGCAAGAGCCCCAAGTGAGACCCCTCTAAACCGCTGAAAAGGAAGAATTACCAACCCGATCCCTGCGTAGAGAAAAGCCAACTGCAAACCTCGGGGATCGGGGCTGACGGCGAGCGAGCGAAGCTCGGGTGAGGACCAAAACACCCCCAGCAACACCGCACCTACCAACCAGCGGTCTTTTCCCTCCATGAGGCAACACAAGGCCAAGATCACTGCGCTGAAAGCCAGCGGAGCCACCATCAAAATCGCCCCGTGCAGCGACAATGCAGCCGTGAGGAGGACCGAGAGAAGTGGAAAGACTGGCGGATAATGATGCAGGTCCAAGCCGAGGGGATTGGCTCCCCAATAGGCCTGCCCCACCAAGCCCATCTCAAGTGCATCTGGATTCAGGACAGGCGTTTGGGTCAACACAACTCCCAACGCAAAAGCCAGCACCACCGACCAGACATAGAGGGTCCTGTTCATGGAGTCCCCTCTTGGATCTGCCCTGCGAACTGCAGCAGGGCCTCGACCGCATCTTTCGGGGCCTCTTGACCGCGAGGAAGTGAGCAATCGAGTCGAGCTGCACATTCGAGTCCTGCTGCCAACCGAATTCCCCGAGAGGTCGGATGATCCATCCACTCCTGCAGCAGTCCGGGTTCAAGGGTCCGATCTCCAGCGCACCCCGCTGCCAGCACACCCAAGACAGCGCCTCGTTCCGTCTTGGCTTTCTTCACCTGCCGCTTCGCGAGTTTCAAACCGGCCTCATCCATACCGCACAGGGCATCTGCGGCCTGGAGGGAGAGGTCGTTTCCGCCCACCCGGGAGGCTGCGGCAAAATCCTGGGGCCTATCCATCAATTCCAGAAGCGCCCGCCCCACACTCTGCTCAAAGAGCGCCCATTCTCCGGGATCACAAATCACAGAGATCGCTGCGGGTAGCCTCGGACAATTGGATTGCAATTGGTGCCGAAAACTCGGCTCAAGCACGAGGGCCAACAGAGCGAGCGGGTCCTCCTCTGCCCTCGCAGGGAGACGAATTTGATGCCTCAGCTTGGCATCGACTGCCGCACTCAACACCCGCAGACGCCTCTCTGACGGCTGTTGGGTGTCGCGAAACATCCACTGGGCCAATGCAGGGACATCATCCGCCGAGAGGCTCCCGCCGGACAAGGCCTCAAGATCTTCTTGAAGACGCTCCGAGGCCACCTGCGACTCGGGGACATCGGCCGCGTCATTCGCCCAAAATCCGAGCACTACCAGAAGCAGAAACACTCCAAGCAGATGGCCGCGAATTGCTGTGGCCATGGTGTCGCCTCCCGCTTGGCGATAGTAGCACGGCACATGCCCCACCTCTTGTCCAAGACACTGACCCCATTGCTGCTTCTCGCTGCATGTTCGTCTCCATCGCCGACTCCGGTTCCGACGGCATCAGGGTGCGATGCAGGAGACCTTCAAGCCTGCACCAATGAAGGGGTTGCCGCGGTCGAGCAAGGAGACATCCTTCGGGCGACACAACTCTTTGAAAGGGCCTGTCGCGGCGGCGCTGCCAAGGCCTGCTCGAACCGTGCACTCTTGGAGAGCGAGGGAATCGGCCCTGCATCCGATCCGGCTCAGGCTCGGTACTGGTTCGCACTGGCTTGTGAGGCTGAGGATGGGATGGGCTGCCAAAGCCTTGGTGTACTGACCCTCAACGGCGAAGGGGGAGAAGCCGACCCGGTTCGAGCACGCGGGCTTTTCCAGAAGGCTTGCGGGTTGAACGATGCCATGGGCTGCTCGAGTTTAGGGCTCTCTTTTCTTCAGAGACAGGGTGGGCCGGGAGATCCGACAGCTGCCCGAGTCGCCTTTGAAAAAGCCTGTCGACTTGAGGACGCTGCCGGGTGCGCTCACTTGGGAAGAGTGTATGCCGATGGGCTGGGTGGCCCCTCAAAACCCGCTGAAGCCTTTCGGCTGATCGCCCGGGCCTGCGAGAGCAACTCGGAAGAAGGATGTGCCTACCTTGGACTGCTCTACGCCAAAGGGATTGGCGTCGACCAAGACATGGACCAAGCTCGACCCTTGCTGGAGCAAGGTTGTGCGACCGGCTTGGAAGCGGCCTGCCGAGCGTTAGAGCCAGCCGAGAGCAACTGAGAGTTCACCGTAAGGGGCCCAAAAGTCGGACCCACTCAGGCTGCCGAGTTGAGGCCCATCCGAACCCGCTGACCCCGAGGGCGTCATTCGAAAGCCTGGGCCACCTTGAACCCGCAGCCAGGGAAACGGCGCGTAGTTTACGGTCGCCCCAACCTCCACGACGGAGAGCGCTGTGACCTCCGAAATGTTCGTACGGTCATCGCTGGCTCGGTAGTGGGCCTCTCCGAAGCCCGCAAAGAGGTGAAGCCCTCCCTGAATGGGCTGTGAAGACAGGAAGGTGTAGTCCACAAAAAGACCCTGATAGGTCATGGAAAGGACCTGTTGGTTGTCCGGGTGCCCGATCGTGGGAGAGGCCAAACCATGCACCTCAAACCCCACACTCAGAGCGTGGTGGACCACCAGTCCGGCCCGTGCTCCCACCGTCAGCCCTGCCTGACCCTCGATGCCGGTGACCCGGGTGACCGGTGCGACAAGCCCACCGACTCCCGGTGAGGTTCCAAATACAGAAGCGCTCTCTGCTGGCGTTGACTCGGTAGACTCTTGTGCTTGAGCCACCGCGCCCACGCTCATCGCCAACACCATCCAGATCCTTTTCACCGCTACTGTCCTCATTGCTACAGGCACACCCTTAGGGGATTCTAAGGGACTATCCCAAAAATCCACGGAGAAAAAATGAATGCCTCGTGAACAAGCACGTCGATGAAGCGATCCTTCTGCCCTTGGAGAATCCTCACATGCGCGCGAAAACTTTCTTCTCCCTTCTGCTCGTTGGAGTGCTCTCGTCCAGCACACCTCGCGTAGCGGATGCCTCTCACCCTCCCTCGGAGGCCCTTTTCCTCCTCGCCCAAGCCCAAGATGAAGCGCAAGCCCTGGACGCGATGATCCATCGGGCGAGCAACCGAGCCGTAGAACGCCGGCTCAAACGCCGGCTTCGACGTTTAGAAACCCTCTTGAATGAACTTGAAAGAGAGATTCGTCGTCCGACTCCACGCCGCGCATCGAGGGACGGGGGTTTCTCCGGCATGATTGTGGTGGAGGACCTCGCGGACGTTCCCGTCGACCTGCCCATGCGCGAGGTCGACTCGTCGACTTTCGAGGCCCCGATGCGCACCACCTCTGCCGACCTGCAACGGATCACAGAAGTGTTGGAACTGGAGTCTTTTTCCGACGGGAAACTCAGTGCTCTCCGAACCGTGATCCCCAACCGCTCCTTCACCGTCTCTCAGGTCATTGCTGTTCTGGACACCTTTCCCTTCGGCGACGACAAGGTAGCTGCGGCGAGTTTGCTGTTTCCGCAGGTCGAGGATCCTGAGAACTGGTACCGCGTGTACGGCGCCCTGGACTTCGACTCCGACAGAGAGGCACTCCGACGAAGAACGAGCCTTTAGCCCAGCAAGCGGCTAGAACGTCGCATGGTCTCCTGGAATGAAGAAAATCGCTTTGCATTGCTTGTTGGCGGAACCTCCGCACTGGTTCTCCTCGTTGACAACAAGCACGGGGTGGTGCGCGACGGCTTCCTGGAGCCTGCCTGGACCCTTCTCCTCTACGTGGCCTTTCCTCTCCTGATTTGTGCCCTCTACGAGGCCAAGGAAAAGGCAGCTGCCTGGAGCTTTGCTGCCTTGGGCCTGGTTTGTGTGCTGGTCCCCACCGTCCACCGGGCATGGATGGATGGCGGACGACGTTACTACTGGCAAAACAAAGAGCACATGGTCGCCTTGGCCCTTCTCAGCTTGACCTTGGCGCTGCTGTCGGCTCGAGTTGGCCGTCTGGATCTGAGAAAGTGGGGCTTGGGACTTGGTGACACAGGCTGGTGGGTGCCTCGCATGCTGCTTCTCTTTGTGGCCACCATTCCGCTGATTGGACTCGGTGCCTGGTTGTCTCCCGAGCTGCGAGGGTTCTATCCCGAAGTGGAGTACGCCCGAGAATCGGTATCGGGTCTCGTGCGCTACCAACTCGGCAATGGTGTCTACATGGCGGCCTGGGAGTGGTTCTTCCGGGGTTTTCTTCTCTTTGGAATCTACCGGTTTTGGGGAAGCATCCCTGCCATTCTGATCCAAGCCTATCCTTTCATGCTCATGCACAAAGCCAAGCCTGAGCTGGAAATGGCCGCATCCTTTGTGGGCGCCGTTCTACTGGGCCTTTTCTGTCTCCGCGCGCGATGCTTCTGGCCTGCTTTCCTGCTCCACTGGTTCCTGAACATGAACATGGAGATCGTGGGTTTTATTTGGTAGGACGGGCTGCGTACTCACCCGAGCGTGTCAGCAAATCTCGAACCCAATCCATCCGTTCCGACAGGTGGGTCAGACGCGGGAGCTGAGCAAAACGAGGGGCTCCGACTTCTTCTTCCAAGAGCCCACGCACCGTGGCATGAAAGCGACGCTGAATCCACCGGTTGGTGGAGCGAACGCCATCGGCCTCCAAAGGCAATACGCTGTGCGGAAGCAGGATGATTCGATCGTAGACCGCAATTCGAGCCATGACCTCCTCGGCCAATTCTGCGCTCTCTTTTTCGTTGTGAACAAACCCATAGGTCATCCAAAATGCGAGATAGTCCAGCGGCGAGCGATCGGAAACAAATCCTTCTCCTCGAGCGATACAAGCCTCCTCTCGATCCACCTGCTGGCGCCAGAGACGAAGAACCAAACTCTTGAGTTCCTCGTGGTTCAGGAGCCTTAAATCAAGTCCCAGCTCCACCTCCCGACGCATCCCCTCGGGCAAGTAGCTGACTCCAAACTCCTCCGCGATGGCCGAGGCCAGTGTGGTTTTGCCCACCCCCGCACTGCCCGAAAACGCCACTCTCGGAGCGCGGTCCTCAGCAAACTGCGGAGCCTCCCCCTCCACACGAGCCTCCTCGGCAGGTCCACTGGTGAGTTCCACGGTTCGTTCGCCCATGCATTGGATGACGAAACCACTCTCCGCATGAAGGACCCAGGTGTGGGTACTGGGCTGTGGGGCCATGCGGAGAGCGTCCTTCAACGCGATTCCAAGAGCACTGCAGAGAACCGCGCGAATGACTCCAATGTGGGCCACCACGACAAATCGGCCCCCAGCCAAATGGGGATGCTGCGCCTCGAAAAAGCTCAAAACCCGTTTCGAGAGATCCCCAAGAGACTCCCCATTCGGTGGCGCGATGCGGTGATAGTCGGTCCAGAATTCGCGAACCTCTGCGGGATATCGCGCCGTCAATTCCGACCAGGGAACACCTTCCCAGTCCCCCATCGACTGCTCGCGCAGCGCTGGCTCAACGAGCAGGGGCACCCCAAGGCGAGCCGCCAGTGGCTCAGCGATGGCTCGCGTACGCTGAAGATCGGAACTCAAAACTCCCTTCACATCCTCAAACTGAGAAACCACCCGCTCGACAATCTGGCGAGTCTGCCTCAGCCCTTCCTCGGAAAGCGGCAAATCCAGCTCCCCGTAGGCCATCCGCTCTCCACCTGTGTCCACCCGACCATGACGAATGAAGTGGAGCTGTGTGACTTGCCGCGAGGGCAAAGCTTGGTCGGTGATCACAGCCCACTTCACAGAGAGCCTCCCAAACGACTTGGGGAGAGAAACTCAAAATCCAGTGAGCTTGTTCCTGCTGTCATCATCTGTGCCAACCCCTCCCCCAGGACAGGACAAAACTTGAAGCCATGCCCGCTGAGTCCTGCAGCAACAAACACACGGGACCCCTTTGGGTGAGGTCCAACCAAGAAATTCTCATCAGGAGACATGGTGTACATGCAGACCGCGTGTCGATGAGGGGCTCCGAGTCCCTCTAACCAGCGCTGGTTGAATCCAACAACGCGGTCCAGGTCTCCGCCATGGAGATCCCGATCCAACGCGTTTGGGTCCACCGCCTCACCGCCACTGTGCTCTGCCACCTTCACACCCGTTCCGCAGTCAGGAAATCCATAGAACACCCCGGATTCCAGATCGTACAGAAAGACAGGAGCATGTCGCCAAGGCTGCTCAGCAGAAGACCAGATTTGGACCTTGCGGAGGACGTTTAGTGGGCGCCCAATCCGCGAGAGAAGACTAGAAGTCCATGCTCCCGCACAAAAGAGTACCCGATCGGCGCTGTAGCGATCCGAGAGCGTTCGAACCACTACACCCTCCCCATCCGAATGCCAGTTGACCACACGCTCCCCCTGAAGCACCGTCGCCCCTCGTCGAATCGCATCCCGCGCGTGCGCCTTCACACACGCCTCAACATGCAAGAGCCCCCCATCCTCTTCCCACAGTGCCGCCATGCCATCCGGCAGGCGAAGCATCGGTGCTTTTTCCCGGAGTTGCTCTCGATCGAGGCGCTCGACCTCGAGTCCGTGTTGGTCTGCGCTGCGGAGAACGCCCTGAATGACGTCACCGTCTGGTGGTCCGATTTGGACCACTCCGCAGCGCTCAAAAAGCGTTTCACCGCTGTCTTTCTCCAGCGCATCCCAGAGTTCGTACGATCGCTTGAGAAGCGGCACGTAGGACGGGTGTTCAAAGTAGGCCTTCCGAATCACCCGGGTCTCACCATGCGAGCTTCCCAAGCTGTGCCCAACCTGGAACTGCTCGAGTCCCAGCACGTGACAACCCGACCGCGCCAAGTGGGAAAGTGCCGCGGAGCCCACCCCTCCTAAGCCAATGACGATGGCGTCAAAGTGATTCAATCGATTCCGCTGTCCTCGTAGGACCAATCCGGGCAGAAGTCATAGACCGTCCAGTATCCCTCGGAGCAGCTGTACTCCATGGGGTAGATGTCCATCGAATTGCAGCTCGACTCGCAGGCGTCCACACAGGCTTTGCAGGCCTGCGCAATGCAGTCATCTGAGATGTCCGAGCAGTCGTAGCTCGAGCCTGTGTCGTCCGGAGCGACCCCCATGTCGGTCTTGGTTTCAGGGGATCGGGTGCACCCGGCAGCGAGAAGAAAAACGAGAGGCCAAGGCTTCATGGGCTGCTCCTGGGTGTGAGGTCGGCTATTGTAGATCCTGATGACGTCATTTTGGAACTCTTTTGCGGTGGGTGCAAGCCTGCTTGTCGTGGCCTGCTCTCCGAAGGACAGCGGCTTTGTCGATGGCCTCGCACCTGACTTTTCCCTCGCCGACAGAAATCCCAACTCGACCAGCTACGACGACCTCCTCTCTCCCAGAGATCACCTTGAGAAGGTGAGTGGTTGGTACTTTTTCCATGCCACGTGAAGTTACTGCAGGAGCCAGTTCGGCCTCCTTCACGACCTTCAAGAAGAGATCCAAACGGAGCATCCGGAGGTGGCGGTTCAGCTGCATGCCATCAATGAAATGGGGTACAGCTCTGGCATCGAGGCTGCAGTCGAAAAAGGGTCGCTTCCTCTCCTGCAGGACGACAGTTCGCAAGATGTGTGGACCCGTTGGGGCGTCACTTACCGCGATGTCGTGGTTCTCGACGGCGAGAACCGAATCGCTGGGGTCGTCAATCTCAGCAACAACTCCCTGGCCAATGAGGACACCTGGAGCACCCTAAAGGGCTTGCTTCTGGAGGCGTCTGGGGTGGTGGTTCAGCCCAAAGACACCGGAGAGGGCTTCGATACCGGTCGCTAATCCTCAAGAAAAGGACTGGCAGGTGCCTGGGTAAGGTCCTCTGCCAAGGGCTCTCCCTCGAGGGCTTCCAAGAAGGCTTTGAGGTCGCTGAGTCGGTGTCCCGTGGTGTCGTCGAAGGGCAGCAGCGTCTCCTCACGGTGGCCCAGTTCAGTTCGATTGTTTAGACCGGCATAGTGGAGCAAGACGCTGTCCAAGTCCTCAAAGTGACCTGCATGCATGTAGGGCCCCGTTGACAAGAGGTTCCGAAGCGATGGGGTCTTGAACTGCCCCAGCTGCTCGCCGGACTGCACCAAGTGGCCAATTTTTAGAGAACCCCAATCCGGGTCATCGGAGAACTCGCCCGCCCCGTTGAATGGGTCATTGAGCAGCTTTGGAATGCCATCGTATCGTCCAGCATCCAACGGCTGATCCCATGCTGGGAGGGGCAATCCGATGTTGTGAAAGTCTTTGTTGGAGAACTGCGGCCCAAAGTGGCAGAAGTGACATCCAGCATCGCCCAAGAAGTCTCTCAAGCCTCGCTGTGCCTCGACCCCCATCCACTCTCCAGGATTGCGGTCCCCGTCCAAGAGACGCTGCAGGAACCGGTCAAAAGGGGCATTTTCACGAACCAAGAGCTGTTCATAGGCAGCAATCGCCTTTCCAACATTCGCAAAGACCTGATTCACCTCTTCTTCCGAAAGCTCTGTGTCCGAAAGCGCCCCGAAGACAGACTCATAAACGAGATGGAGCGATTCATCCGACTGCATGAGCTCGGCAACCTGCTCCCGAGACCCTCCCATCTCTGCCGGATTTTCGATCGGCGACAACGCTTGCGCCCACAGAGAATCCGAGCGCCCATCCCAGTAGAAGAAATCTTGGTAGGCGGAGTTCAGGAGGGTCATGGCATGGCGATCCGTCCTCCCCAGAGTCTCCGAGAGCGGCATGCCATCCCCGAATCCGAGGGCGGGATCATGGCAGCTCGCACAGCTCACATCGCCGGTCCCGGACAAGCGCGGGTCGAAGAACAGAAACTGACCCAGTGCAGCAGCATTCGCATCGACGGAAAAGGAGTTGGTGGGATCCGCTGCAGGGGGCCCCTCCTGGCGAAAAAAAGCCAGCATCTCGAGTTCCTCGACCGTGAACTCACGCACCTCCTCCTCCGTGACGCAACCCACCAAGACTGCAGCCAAAAGCCAGCCACCTCTCATCCGGGACTCTCGCAGCAGGCCACCTCAAACCCAGCCTGATCCATGCCACTGTCCGAATCCATTTCCACAACGATGGTCCAGGATCCCGTCATGTGAAACTTCAACGGTGAGGCCTCCCAGATGCCCTCACCCCGATCGGTGAGGAGGGGCTCCACATTCATGCCATGGTTGTGTTCAGGCATGCTCACTTCAAGCCCCACAATCTCAATGTCTTCCTGCCACAACCCCGTCGAGGCATCCACCACGCGGAGCTCCATTGCAAAAAGATCCACCGGTGGGATGGGGTCAGGCAGGGGGGTGTAGGACACCCGATAGAGGCCACTCTCGCTCAAGACCTCCCGGACATCTGATGCGGGGGGCTGGGTCTCCTCAGGTTCCGAGGCACACCCTGCCATCAGTAGTCCCCATCCGATCCCGACTGCCGCGCTGTTCATAGCCTCATCATATCGAGACAATGTCTTGATCGCTCTCCAAAGTCCACCCCCAATGGGTTAGGTGTCGCGCATGATTCGACCTGACGAGAAGAAAGCGGCTGTAGAATTCGATCTCTGGGCTGAGAGCGGCCGTGCCGAGAGCATGGCTGAAGGACATCGGAGTGCCTTTCTGCAGGCCATTGAAAACTGGAACTTCAGCAGCGAACACACGGTCGCCGACATTGGCTGCGGCAATGGCTGGGTCTGCAGAGAGATGATTGGACGCGGGGCCGGCGCTGCCATCGGTGTCGACATTTCTCCAAAGATGATCGAGCGGGCTCGATCCTTGGCCCAAGACGACCCTCGATTTCGCTTCGAGGTTTCTTCCGCCGCAACCCTCCCCGTTCCAGACGGGTCCCTGCACCGCGTCACGAGTGTAGAGGCTCTCTACTACGTGCCCGATCCCCAATCCGCACTCGAAGAGTGGGCGAGGGCGTGTGACCGTGGTGCCCAACTCGCCATTGTCATCGACCTCTTCAAAGAGAACGAAGCCACCCACTCCTGGCTGGACGCTCTCGATGTCGAAGCCCATCTTTTGGGGGCCGATGAGTTGGTCGCCATGCTGAAAAAAGCAGGGTTCACTCAGGCCAGCTGGCGTCTTGTTCAAGATGATCGCCCCATCAAAGCGGAGCATGAATTCACACCAAGCCGCTACTGGCCCTCCTATGCCATGTACCGCTCCTACCGTGAGACCGGATCGCTGATTGTTGACGGCGTCCGTTAGGCCCTGATGCTCTACCTCTGTCTGGCAATCCTGGCCTTCTTTGCCGGCGTCGTGGTGCATCCCATGCTTCATGGCAGAACCCGATTGCTGGCCACAGTAGACATCATCATTGTGGCGGGAGTTCTCGTTCTCGTTGCGTTCTTCATGCTGCCCCACACCCTTGAGGAGTCTGGAACAGCAGGGGCATTGGGAGTCGCTGCGGGCCTTGTCCTCACTGCGGGCTTGAGCCGGATCTCGACCGCCTCCAATCGGAGAGGGAGACCGTGGGCGATTGCCCTCTTGTTCGGGGCGCTCTTGGCTCATACGGCCTTCGACGGAGCCGCTCTCGCCGTACCGATGCACCACGAGGGTGATGCGGCACTGAGTGTTGTGGCGGGGGTTGTTGTCCACCGGTTTCCGCTCGGAATGGCCCTGCACCACCTCCTCGGACCGTCCCTCAGAGTCCCGCTCATCGCTGCTTTTTTGTTGTCGTTGAGTACGGGATTTGGGTACGTTTTTGCAGACAGCTCCTTCACGGAGGCCAACGAAGCCGCTGTTCATCTGTTGGAGTGCTTCATTGTCGGTATGCTGATCCAGGTGGTCGTTTCCCACCTGAATTCTCTCAAGGCCCTCTTTCGACCCAAGGACTAATGCCCCATGCTGCTTCTCCTTCTGGCCTGCAACACTCTGGATCGGCCAGTGGGCATCATCGAAGCCGATCGCAGTGGGCATTTTCTGGATCGACCCTTTCCATCGGATGAGCTTCTGGACTCTGAAGGTCGGCCTGACCTCTCAAAGTTCCCAGCAGCCAACAACGATTTAGGGCAACGATTCTCTGAGGCCTGGGCACGTCAAGCCAACGAGTCTGTCTACGGATTTTCGCCCCTGGCTCCGATCTTCTTGCGCTTTGACGGTCCACTTCCCTTAGCAGCATCCGAGGGCCAACTCGAGGGACGCGAGGACGATCCCATTCGGCTGTTCAATGCCGAGACAGGAAAGCACGTCCCAATCGACTACCGGTTCATTTCCGATGCGAAAGGCGATCCCTTCCTGACCGACAATGTACTCGCTTTGGCCCCTCAGCCTGACCATGCACTGGACTCCGGTGGAGTCTACATCGCCGAAGTATCCACTCGCATTGCCGAGTCCCCCGAGAACTGGACGCCACCGGCTGGCTCCCACGAGGATGCCGCACTGGCCACTCGATTCACCGTACAGGACGTCCACGGAGAGCTCGAGGCCCTCGCAGCATCCGCCTACGAGACCCTGGAGGCAAATCCTGAACTCTTGGTACCGAGTCCTCTCAAGCGTCTCACGCGCCTTGAATACACCTCTGGAGAAACCCCTTCCGGGGAAGAAGCCACTGCTGCAGTCGCCCATTTCGAAGATGGCACCTCGAGGATCAGCTACCTGGAACCCGTAGATGGCCTGGAGGTGGCCATTGACTTCACCGACGACCCCATGGAGGTCTATGAATTTGAAATTCACACCTTGGCCTTTCGTGACCTCCGAACCCAGCCCTTCACCTCCCCCGGGCTGGCCTTTCTGAATGACTTTGACCGAGTCGATGGTCGAATTCCCTTTCAGGCCGGTGCACTGCTGGCGATTGACCCCGAACCTGAGCTCATGCGCGTGGTTCTCCAGGTTCCACGCAGCAAAACCATCGCATCGGTGATGACCTGGGATCACGGAACCGCAGGACACGCCTACAACGCGGTCCAGCGAGCGAACGATGCCGAAGACTTTTCGGTGCTGAGGGCCGCATGGGCCGAGAAGGGCCTGGTCATCCTCTCCCGAGACCAGCCTCTCTACGGCACCCGCTACGAATTGATCGACGAGGGCTTCGATCCCACCCTCGGTTTTTACACCCTCAACAATCTGCCCGCCTTCCGAGACAACCAGCGGCAAGGGGCCGTCGACCACTTGGTTCTCCATGCCTTCGTGGAGCGCGAGCTTGGGAAACACATCGACCTGCCCGAGACCCTCATGCCTGGAGCGTTCGGACACTCCCTGGGCTCTGTGACAGCCAACCTCGGCCTTGCGATGCAGAACGGCTTTGGTGCGCAGCAGGTCCTGCTGTCCGGAGCGGGGGGTCTGTTTAGCGTCTACGTCACGGATACAGGACTGCTCAGCAACGGCTCCGGCTCGACAGCCAATCTCGCCCAGACCCTCTACCAATTGCTCGGCACCGAAGCGCCTGAAAACCCTTCAGGGTCCTCTGCCGTGGGTGCGCTGTTGGGAATTCCCGAGGACGCCTGGAGCCATGTCGACCGTCTGCATCCCGCGATGGGTCTCTTTCAGCTGATCATGGACGGCGCTGACCCCTTGGCAGTCGCAGCCTATCAACACGCTTCCTCACACCTCCTCAAAGGCATCGATGACTGGCAGGTGCCCAACATCACCACAGACTGGCTGTCACAAGCGCTTCCGGATGCTGCATCAAGCGAGTGCAAACGAAGCTATTTCTACGATGGCCACTACTGCACCTTCAGGGAGCCTGAAGGGATCGCTGCATTCGATCTCCTCGCGGATTCCCTGGACTGAACTCAGGTGCTGATCACCTTCCGAATCAAGGTCGCCGTGGCATCGTGTTGGTCGAGAAAGGCCAAGCGGACATCTGCCTCGGCGTGAGCCACACGAAGGCGGACCGCTTCGGGGTGGTCAATTCCATCCGTCGCCACCCGCGCCGGCCTCTTCGTTGAGTCCAGCACTTCCACCTCCACCACCGAATCCAGTGGGAGCGTAATGGGAGGGAGGCGAGGCATGTGCGGACAGATGGCCGTGAGCTGCATGAGCCGCAAATTCGGATGACAAGCCGGACCACCGGCAGAGAACGAGTAGGCTGTCGACCCCAAAGCAGTCGATACGATGAGCCCATCACAGACCATACGGTCCACGGCTCGAACCCCATCCACCCACACTCTGAGGTGAGTGGTCTGCCCGCTCATTCGTTGGAGCGTGACATCGTTGAGAGCCAATGCGGAAAAGACATCGCCTGCACCCGTTGTGGCCTCCATGGCCAATCGAGGCACTTGAAAGACCTTCCACGACCCGGAGCGGATTTGGTCCATGCTTTTCGAGAAATCCTCAACATCATTGAGCATGAAGCCCAAGGTTCCGCTGTTGATGCCCAGGTAGGTGAAGTTTGGCCCTTCCTCGGCAATCACCCGCAGGAGAAATCCATCCCCCCCAATGACCAAGCACAGATCCTCTGGGAGCAAGGACAGATCCAGATCCTCCTTCAAGGCCTCAAGAAACATGAGGGCTTTCTCCGAGTTGGCATCAAACTTCAGCATGAGCGTCTGCAGAGCATAGCGTGAAGGAGAAGAGGAGCATACCTGTAGTCGTCATGACACCGTTCTTCCGAAAAATCCACGGCCTGGGAAACGACTACCTCGTGGCCGACTCGTTGGGGGATTTTACCCTGACTCCAAGCCGAATCGCAGCCATCTGCGACCGGCATACGGGCTTGGGATCCGATGGAATCCTCGAGGAGATTCCCTCCACATCAGCGGACTACGGACTGAGAATTCACAACCCCGATGGATCCGAAGCCGAGAAGTCGGGAAATGGCCTTCGTATCTTCGCTTTCTGGCTTGTGACCCAACGCGGTGCGCCTTCCTCCTTCACCGTCGAAACACTGGGGGGAATCGTCAACTGCGAAGTCGAGGGTTCAGTCGTCACCGTGGACATGGGCCGAGCCAGCGCTGATCCTGCAGCAGTGCCGCTTGTTGGCGACTCACCACTCATCGATGCAGAACTTCCCGATCTGGACGGGTTGAGAGCCACCGCCATTGGCATTGGCAATCCCCACTGCGTGCTGTTCTTCGATGAAGCACTGGATTCCCTTCCATGGCGGGAATGGGGGCCAACGATTGAACAACATCCTCTCTTTCCCAATCGCACCAATGTGCAGTTCGTCAACCTCCTCTCCCCCAACCGAATCGAACTTCGCATCTGGGAGCGGGGTGCTGGAGAAACCCAAGCCTCTGGAAGCTCAGCATCGGCAGCTTGCGCAGCGGCCGTCGGCAACGGTCTGTGTGAGCCTGGCCGAATCGAAGTGATCATGCCCGGTGGAGTGCTCGAGGTCTGGGTCAATGAACACGGCGATGTCCGCATCCGTGGCCCCGTGGAAGAGGTCGGCGGCATGCACCTCGATGCCAGCTGGACTGCCAAGCTGCGCTAGGGCGTCACCAACTCCCAGCGAAGCTCTGCACTGGATTTCGGAATCTGCTCAAAGGCGCCGGGTCGACCCTTCAGGTATTCCAGCCAGGAGAGAATTGTCGTTCCCATGAGGTTCATGAAGTCGGGCTGAGGATAGAAGTCTGAACCGCAGCCGTCCCCGTCCGAGAAACAATAGAGGGGGGCAAAGCTGTAGTGGCCACCGTTGGGAAAGCTTCCCATCAAACGAGGCGTCGATTGAATCTGGCGATGCAGGCTTTTGTAGTCCACTCCCACCGTGGCATCTCGCTCACCACCCAGAGTCAAGACCGGAACCTCCATGGCGGTCATGCCTGTCGTCAGCAGCCCGTACCCGCCCCAAGGCGCGAGGGCGACCACGCTGGTTACCCGAGGGTCGGAGGCATCCACCGTTGGATCCCCCACCTCATTGTTGACCCGGGCGCCTCCGTTGGCGTAGGCGGTGTAGCCGCCGAAGGAGTAGCCGCTCGCCACGTAGCCTGCGGAAGGATCGACGCAGCCATAGTACGGGCTGAGCGGATCTTCTGACTGCTCAACAAGCCACGAATAGACATCCTGAACATCCTGGGGTCTCCGGAGATAGACCTGCTCGAACGAGGCGCTGTCGTCGTAGAGGGTGTTGCCCGTGTGATCCGGCGCCACCACCAACCAACCGTGGGTGGCCAGGAACTCATGAACCTGGAACATTTCCCAACTCAACGACCGGTTTCCATGGCTGTGGACCATGACGTTTCGAGGCTCGTCACAAGCCGGCGCCACGGATTGAAAGCTGTTTCCTCGGTGGTACCAACCCGACCAGCCGTACCAGGTCGTTTCAACGCCCTCCTCCTCTGAAGGAAACCAGGTGCTGACGTAGAGTGTGTTTCCACTTCGGCCGTACACCGTCGACCAGTCCTGACCTGCGGTGTAGGGGCCTTCCTGACTGTAGTCGCCAGCAGGTTCCAGCTCGGGGGCGTCTGAATCAGCCGTGTCCTCTTCTGAAAGACCGGTTTCAAGATCTCCCTCTGCAGAGTCATCTGTTTCGGTGTTTGAATCGCTGGGAGGGCCATTGCCCTCGTCAACCTCCAAATCCACGGACGAGGCACATCCCGTCATCAGCGCACATCCCCAAAGGGCAATGGTTGAGTCAATCAATCGGTATTTCATGGTGGATTCGCCTGTTCAAAAGTGTTGTCGCCCCAGCACTGAATTCGACCGTCTTCCCCCACTGCACAGGCGTGATTCACACCGGCACTGATCTGAGAAAAGAGCCCCTCCGGTCCTGGATAGCTCAGGGGTTCAGTTGTGCCCTCGGCCTCCTGGATTCCCCAGCATACCGCCTCTCCATCCACCGAGATGGCGCAGCTGTTGGAACTGCCCACATCCAGGTGATCGTAGAGGCCCAACACCGCATCCAACTGACCGTGAAGATTGGACCCCCAACACTCCACACGCCCGGATGAGAGGATTCCACAGTTGTGCTCGCCGCCCGCCGAGATGCGCTCAAAGCGGGAGTTGGTTGGGGGAATGGTCTTTGCCTCATGGCTGTTGCCCCAGCATTGCACCTTTTTCTGGTCATCGAGGGCACACACGTGGTCATAGCCGACAGAGACCTGCTGAAACGAAGTCTCCGGTGGAGTTGTGATTCCCCAAGCATCCATGCCCCAGCAGCGAATGTCTCCGCTGCTCTTGCGCCCACAGCTCACCCACTGACCCGCGGAGAGTTCCTCAAAAACTTCTCCTACCGGTGGCGTGGCTTGACCATGGAGGTCATTGCCCCAACAGATGGGCGCTCCTTCCCGATCGAGGGCACACACGTGATACCCCCCAACGGCCATTGCCGAGAAGGCGATGCCCTGAGGAACATCACGCTGACCCGATGAGTTCTCTCCCCAGCACTCAATCCGCTCGGACTGCGTCAAGCCGCAGCTCAGGTCATTCCCTGCTTCCACGCGAATCCATCCTGCTCGGTCGCCCACACAAGGCTCGCAGACATCCGGACTTGGTCCGGTGTCAACCTCCATTCCGGAGTCAGGCTCTCCATTGCATCGGTCACGTGTGATGCAATCGGCGTCCTCGCAGTCCGTTAAGCCGTCAGAATCATTGTCAATGCCGTCCTTGCATTCTCCGAAGACTTCTCCCTCGACTGCACCGGAACCCTTGCATCCAAATGCGAGCAGCAGAACCACTGACAATGTGAATCCAAATCTTCTGGGCAACTTGCGCACCACGACTCCTTGAGGCTTTGCTAAAGTCTACCAGAGACCGATTGGGACGATTCGATGAAAACACGGTTCTTCCGCTTCACGCTCTTCTGCTGGATGGCCTTGGGGGGGTGCTCGACGCCGACACCCGAGGACTCCGGTCCTCCTGAGGAATGCTCCGAGGAGGCCTTTCAGGCCGTTACCGACTACTTGCTGCAACCGGTCTTTGAAGACGCAAACCCTTGGACCTGCTCGCAGTGTCACGACGCGAGCATCACCCCCAGGATGTGGGAGCGCCAGACCGCCTGTCAAACCATGGCTTGTCTTTCGGACAGCGCGATCGTGGATTTTGAAGAAGTTGGTGAAAGCAAGCTGATCTTCTTCATCCACCAAGCGGAGGCCTTTGGCAACATCAGCACAGACTTGTCGCTCATCCGGCAAGGGGAGTTGCTCGCACGAATGCACCTCGAATCGGAGGCCTATTCGCGCTGGATTCTCTACGCTTCTGAGTGTTTCGAGACAGCCTGTTCCGAGGAGGCCCAGGACTATGAAGACACCTGTTCATTCGAGTTGGATTGGGGGAACTGCGATCCCGACGAGGGCATGGAGCGCTTCGAAGAGGCCATCTACGACCCGATGATGGAACAGTGTGCTGACTGCCACAGCGCTGCGGGAACCCGAGCGGATGAACACGACAACGCCCCCCGATTCCTGGAAGAGGACCTCGCCGCAGGCCCCGCGGTAACCCTCAGTGCACTCGTCGAGCACTTCCTCATCAGCCTTGCAGAGCCCGCCACCAGCAAGATTCTCACCCGTCCCCTGACGCAAGGTGTGAGCGCCCAGACCGCCCTCGGGGAGGTGACCGGGGTCTGGCATGGCGGTGGGGACCTGTGGGACTCAAGCGAGGTCATGCTCCAGAGCGCCGCCAACTGGATTGCGGAGTACACGACCTGCCTCAGTCCGTGAAGACAAAGAACTGGATGGGGTCAAAGGTGTAGCTCAGAGTGTTTTCCTCGAAGCTCGCCGAGCCAACCGCTGTCCATCCTCCCTCTGAGCCTCGGCCTGCCTCAGCCTGCGCAATCAGGGTTCCCCCCGATTCACCATTCCACTCCTCGGCGTAGCCAAGCTGCCAGACTGCGGCCTGCTCACCTTCAATCAGGCCTACATTGCCAAGGCAATCCCCATCGGCATTTCGACCCCCGTAGTGCTCCACGAGAAATGCCCACTCGCACTGAGGGTCTTGAATGCAGGAGGGGTCTGTTCCGAATGCCCGGGTCTGGAGCTCAAAATGACAAATCAACTCCGAAGGTGTTTCTTGCGTGTAGACCCATGTCGAAACTCCGGACCATTGCGGATTTGGCGTCTCGAGATCACTCAGTTGCGCCTCCCCTTCGATCGACCAAGTCCAGAGAAACTGAGTGGGATCCGGAGAAAGCAGATCCCCAGTGTCGATGAGCGGTCCCGCTGGATGGCAGGCACCATCGTCTCCACGAAAAAAGCCGTCCTGACAGGGATTCGTGCCGCTGCATCCCGCCATCCAAAGGCCCAAACCCAGAAATATCACCCGATTCTTCATGCACTGATCATGACACATTCGGCGCGAAACGATTGACGAGCAGGGAAATTCGAACCAAATTGAGGATTCTCGTAGAGGTGCCATGCGCGTTCTTCTGATCCGTCCACCGGCCAAACACACGGTCGAGAGCGAAATTCCAGAGGCGGTGGAAGCTGAAAATCTCAGCTATCCGCCGCTGAGTCTGCTCGCGATCGCCCAGTTCTTGCTGGACAAGACGGAGCACGATGTCCAGATCTTGGACGCCCAGTTGCACAACTACTCCTACGAGGAAGTCGACCGGAGAATCCGCGACTACGCTCCCGATGTGGTTGGCATCACGGTCTTTACCGTGGGGCTCTTGGACTGCCACCGAACCATCGCAGTGGCCCGGAAGTGTCCGAGTGTGAAACATGTGGTGTTGGGCGGACCGCACATCAACGATTTCCCACGAGAATCCGTCGGACTCGATGGCGTGGATGCGGTCGTCAAAGGCGAGGGCCAACAGCCCATGATGGACCTCTTGGCCGTCTGGGAAGCCGGCGGCGAGGCCCGCGGCATTCCGGGCGTTGTGGCCCACCCCGATGATCCAATTCCCACCGAGGACGTTTACTTCTCCAACGACTTGGACGACTACCCCATCCTCGATCGCACCCTCATCGAGTACGAGCAGTACTACGATGTGATGGGGAAGGGCGGGATCTTCACAACCGTGATCAGTTCACGAGGCTGCCCCTACCGCTGCACCTTCTGCAACACGCCCCGTCACCGATACCGGGTCGCGAGTCCAGCGCGCGTCTGCGACGAGGTCCAGGCCTGCATCGACCTGGGCATCCGAGAAATCTACTTCGTCGACGACACCTTCAACATCACCAACAAACGGGTCCACGCCCTCTGTGACGAGATTCTCGCTCGAGGGATGGAGTTTTCATGGACGGTTCGTTTCCGGGTGAAGGGGGTCGACCGCGAGCTCCTCGAGAAGATGAAGGCCGCAGGGTGCTCCCGAATCCAGTTTGGTGTGGAGCAGGGGACCGAGGAAGGCCTCCTGCGCCTCAAGAAAGACGTGACGGCTCAGGAAATCCAGAGGGCTTTCGACCTGTGTCGCGAGGTGGGCATCCACACGGTAGCCTACTTCATGATCGGAACTCCGACCGAACGAACCCGTCAAGACGTCATCGATACCATCGACTATTCCATCGCTTTGAAGCCTGATTTCGTGATGTACAACGTCATGACTCCGTTCCCCGGCACCACGCTCTGGGATGAAGGAGAGCGAGATGGTGTGTTAGATCCCCGCCCATGGGTTGAGTTCATGCAGCACCCCAACGAGGACTTCAAAGCCCAAGTCTGGGACGAGTACTTTACCCGCGAGGAACTCCGAGACCTGCTTCACATTGCCTACAGACGCTTCTACTGGCGGCCAAGCTTTGTGATGCGCAATCTCTTTCAGATTCGAAACATCACTGACTTCAAACGAAAGGCCACCGCTGGTGTCCGACTCCTGACCCAAAACGCATGATCGCGAACGAAGACCAAAACCCGACTCAGCAGCGCTTGCTCAACAAAGACGGCAAGCCCTTCACCGTGGTTTTGATGACCATCTACTCGGTGGAAAATGCGGGCATTCGTTACGTCTCGGCAGCCCTGCAACGCGAGGGCATCGAGACCCACATCGTGTTCTTGCGTGACTGGGTTCACAACCGACTCGAGATGCCCTCAGACCATGAGTTCGAGTTGGCCCTGGATGTGATTCGCCAGAAGAACGCCGACCTTGTCGGCATCGGCTTCATGTCGAGCTTGCTTCCCATGACGCAAGAGCTCACCCGGCGGATCCGAGAGCAGTTTTCGGACACACCCATCGTCTGGGGGGGAATCCACCCCACCTCCGCACCGGAGGAGTGCATCAACGAGGTCGACTACCTCTGCGTGGGTGAAGGCGAGGTCGCTACGACGGAGTTGTGCAAAGCACTCGCAACCGGCGGGGACACCACCAACATCCCGAACATATGGGCACGAGTCGGCGAGAAGACCTACGAGAACAAGCCTCGTCCGTTGATCCAGAACCTCGATTGGCTGCCGTACCCGGATACCCGTGACGACAACAAGTACTACATCGAGAAGAACAAGCTTCGCATCGAGGAACCCTGGAAGCGGACGGCTGAATACCGCATCTACTTCTCACGGGGCTGCCCCTACAACTGCTCCTACTGCTACGTGTCCATCCTCCGCGATGTCTACGATGAGAAGGGCAAGAAGTTCTACCGAGCCCGGTCTGTGGAGCACATCTTAGGGGAGCTGGATCACATTAAAAAAACCTTCCCGAAGGTCGCTCGCATCAAAGTCGATGACGACACGTCGTTCGCATTCGGCGATGCCTGGATGGAAGAGTTCCTGGACAAATATCCCAAGCGGGTCGGAATTCCGTTTGAGTGTCTGTTGATTCCACCCATGATGCGCCCACCCATGCTGAGAAAGCTCAAAAAAGCAGGCCTGGTTCGTGTCCAGACCGGCATCGAGAGCGGCTCGTCGAAGGAGTCCAAAGAGCTTCACAACCGAAGTCCGGGCAACACCGCCATTCTCAAGTTTGCGGAAGCGAACAAAGAGATGAAGCTCTCCGTGGTCTACGACGTCATCATCGACAACCCACACGCCACAGAAGAAATGAAGATGGAGACCGCCGAGTTCCTCCTGGAACTGCCGCGTCCTTACGACATCTATTTCTACAGCCTGAACTACTTCCCAGGAACCGCTCTCACCAAGAAATCGCTCGCAGACGGATCTCTGCTGCCGCATGAGGTCGAGGGCAAATCCACCAAAGCCTGGAAGCAGTTCCGTGTGTCGATGGATTGGCCGAGGTCCAACGAGGACAAGTTCTACCTGGCCATCTTCTGCTTGGCATCAAAGGACTTCGTTCCCCGGTCCTTCATCCGAAAGCTCCTCGATGAGCGCGAGAAATGGAAGGCCAACGTCGAGCCGATCTTCTACCTGGCATGGGCTGCGAACTACGCCAAAATGTTCCACGTGGCACTCCGGTACTTCAAAAACGGAGAACTCACCTGGTTCAAGGTTCGTCAGTACGGTTCCCTCACAAAACTGATCAGCCAGTAGCCGTGGGACTCCTGTCTCGCGCCAAGGGGCGCCTCAAGACGGAGATCAAAAAACGGGTTCAAGGACCCGCAAAAGTGGAACCTACAGACCCGAACGCCCCGCTTGCCAGTACTGCTGGTCCAGAGGTCCTCCCCGACCCTGATGTGCGACCCGAGGACCGAGATGCCTCGCCGTGGTTCCTTGATGGGGAACAGGAAGGATGGGAAGAAACCAACCCGGATGACTGAGTGGGTCGCATCAGGTAGGCTCTGCATTCTCACGGAGGCGATGAAGTCATGCCATTTGTTGTGTGCGAACCTTGCATCAACTGCAAGTTCACCGATTGTGTGGACGTCTGTCCCGTAGACTGTTTTCGGGAGGGTGAGAACTTCTTGGTGATTGATCCGGAAGAGTGCATCGACTGCGGCGCCTGTGTTCCGGCCTGCCCTGTCGAAGCCATTTTTCCGGAGGACGAGGTCCCCGAAGAATGGTCCGAATACACGGAACTCAACGCTCGGCTTTGTTCGGACTGGCCCATGATTGATGCTCAGCAAGAGCCCATGGACTGCTCGAGTGAATACCAATCTGTGGCCAAGAAGCGCGATCTTCTCTCCGAACAGCCCGCCTCCTAAACCCTATCGAGGTTCTGTCAACGTGCTGCGTATTCTGCCGCTCTTGCTCTGCGGACCCCCTGCACTGGCTTCCACGGGGAGCATTCGCGTGAATGTTCCCAATGCTCCAGGAGAGATCACGCTCGATGGCATGCCGACCGATCAGACGGCCCCGGCTGTCATTGAATCCGTCGCCCCCGGAGAACATGTCGTGGAGCTCCAATACGGCTGCATGCGCGGCAGTGCTCGGGTCACGGTCTACGAAGAAAAAACCACCACGGCTCGAATGCGCATGCGAAACGTCGGTGGAGAAGGAACGGTGCGTCTTCGGGGTCTTCCACCCATGGCGCGCGTTTTTGTGGATGAAGCTCCTGTTCGACAGGCGGGTGATGGCATCGAATTGCCGTGTGGCGCACACCGAATTCGGGCTGAGGCGGAAGGCTTTGCCGACTGGGAAGAAACCGTGGCGGTCACGAGCGACAAGTGGAGTACAGTCACCATTCGAATGGTGGAGATCGACATTGAAGACGGACCGCGTCCTCAGTCGTTCACGCCTGTAGAACTCGATGACGACTTTGAGGATGACTTCGATGACCTCGATGACATCGACTGGGAGGAGGAGGACCGACTGCTCGAAGAGGAGGAGAACGCCCGTGCCGAGCAGCAGGCCGATGTTTGGGCACGAGAGTCGAGACGGGAGCGGTTCGGGGATGTCGACGACCTCGATGATGGGGGCGATGAATCCTCTGCCACGCCTCAGCCCCTCGATGACTATGACGAGGAGAGTGATCCCCCTGAAGAACCGATGCCCCCTGAAATCGAGCAGCGACAACCCCGTAAAGATCCTCGTCCTCGAGCACGACCCAACACCGAGAACGCGTTGCTCTACTCCGGCTTGGGAACCACTGCAGCGGGGATCGGCGGTCTCCTCTATGGCCTCGTCCTGCATGGCCGATACACGGACGCAAAAGAAGAGTGGAACAGCATCGCAGCGAGTACAGGAAGCCCCACCTCCCCAGAGGCCCAGAGTTTTGGCGCCGAAATCATGAACCCCACCAAGAAGAAGCGCAACCGAATGCTCGGGCTCAGTACCGGGGTGCTGTTGGCGGGAGGTGGCTTGAGTGCCTATGCGGTCTTCCAATCGAGCGATGAAACCCACCCCGATTCTCCATCTCGTCCCGTGGACAACTACGATGAAGACTGGCGGATCGCTCCGACTCATTTTGGTCTGGTCTACCGCGGAAAGTGGTAGCACACAGACAGCCAAAGGAACCCTGACATGCCCTCTTCAACTGACAAGGCGATCGTGACCTGTGCACTTACGGGTGTACTGACCGATCCCCGACGTCATCCTGTCCCCGTCACACCCGAGGAAATGGCCAGCGCTGCTCGGGATGCTTTCAACGCCGGCGCGAGCATCATGCACTGCCATTTTCGCGATCAGCGCGAGGGGCTCGGCCACCTCCCTACCTGGGATCCCGAGACAGTCGACACCATCGCGCAGGCCATTCGCGATGCCTGCCCCGGGGTCATTCTCAACTTCAGCACGGGTGTCATGGGCGACGACATCTCCGGTCCAGCCAGCTGTCTCGAGCGTTCAAAGCCCGAGATGGCCGCCCTCAACGCAGGCAGTCTGAACTACCTCAAAGTCCGTTCCAACGGTCAATGGGCATGGCCGCCTCTGCTCTTTGACAACCCGGTCTCCAAAATTGAACGCTTCCTCAAGGTGATGGAGCGCGAGGGGATTGTCCCCGAGTGCGAGTGCTTTGATACGGGGATTCTCCGAAGCATCGCCATGTTCCAAAAGAGTGGCCTTCTCAAGGGCCCTGCTCACATTTCTCTGGTCATGGGCGTGGCCAGCGGCATGCCCGCCAAAGCCCAGTGGCTGCCTCTTCTGGTCGATGAAATGCCCGAGGGGTCTCACTGGCAGACCATCGTGATCGGGCGGGAAGAAGTCTGGGACGTTCATCGAGCCTCTGCTGAGCTCGGAGGGCACCTGCGAACGGGTGTAGAGGACACCTTCTACCTCCCTTCGGGTGAGAAAACCTCTGGCAACGGTGCGCTCATTGAGGCCCTGGTTCAGGTGGCCCGCGAAGCAGGGCGCGAAATCGCGTCTCCAACAGAAACCCTGGCCTTTCTTCAGGAGACGTCGTGAAAGCACTCTCTTCGCGCATCAACAAGAAGTCGCAGGAATTCACGGAGAACCACAGCGCCAACCTCCAAGCCTGTGAAAAGCTCGAGGGGTGGTTGGAGCGCAGCCGCCAAGGCGGTGGGGAAAAAGCCATTGCTCGGCACCTGGACCGCGGAAAACTGCTGCCTCGGGAACGAATTGAGCGGCTGCTTGATCCGGGAAGCTACTTCTTGGAAATCGCACCACTCGCTGGCATGGGTGTGGCGCTCAACAAACCGGGTGCAGGGGTCGTCGGCGGCATTGGCTTGGTCTCGGGCACCGAGTGCATGATTTTTGCGAATGAGTCCACCGTGCAAGGGGGTGCCATTTCTGAAATCGGGGTCCAGAAGAGCAAGCGTCTCGCTGAAATTGCACTGGAAAACCAACTCCCGAGCATCTCACTCGTCGAATCCGCTGGGGCTGACCTTCCCAATCAAGCCAAGATCTTCGTTCCCGGTGGTTCGATTTTTAGAGACATCACACGGAAGTCCAAGACGCGACTCCCCACCATCTGCTTGGTCTTTGGTTCTTCGACTGCTGGGGGAGCCTACATCCCCGGAATGAGCGACTACACCGTGATGGTGAAACACCAAGCTCGTGTCTATCTTGCAGGACCACCGCTGGTGAAAATGGCCACGGGTGAAGAGGTCGATCACGAGGCGCTCGGAGGTGCAGAGATGCACAGCACCCGAAGCGGTGTGAGCGATTTTCTCGCCGAGGATGAGACCGACGCGATTCGCTTGGGTCGTGAAATCGTCGAGGCTCTGCAATGGAAAAAAAAGGGTCCGAGTCCCGGAGCATCAGCGCGTCTGCCGCTGCATGATCCCGAGGAGCTCTTGGGCATCGTGTCGTCCAACGTCAAGAAGCCCTTCGACGTGCGAGAAGTCATCGCGCGACTCGTCGATGGCTCTGAATTCCTGGAGTTCAAGCCACTCTATGGAAGCTCCCTGGTCTGTGGCTATGCCAGTCTTCATGGCTACCGCATCGGCATTCTGGGCAACAACGGCATCCTCTTTTCGGAGTCGGCCAACAAAGGTGCGCAGTTCATCGCGCTCTGCAACCAGCAGAGCATTCCCCTTCTTTTTCTCCAAAACATCACGGGCTTCATGGTTGGAAAGGCCTACGAGGAAGGGGGAATTGTCCGCAATGGCGCCAAGATGATCAATGCCGTCTCGAACTCCACAGTCCCCATGATCACCCTCATGATGGGGGCGTCTTACGGGGCCGGCAACTACGCCATGTGCGGCCGAGCCTACGGACCTCGATTTCTGTTTTCTTGGCCCAACCACAAGATCGCTGTGATGGGCGGTGAGCAGCTCGCAGGCGTCTTGGACATCATCAAGCGAGATTCGGCTGCCGCGAAAGGAAAAGAGGTCGATGAAGAGCAACTCGCATTGATGAAGCAGATGGTGTCTCAGCAAATCGAGCGAGAATCGACTGCAGAATATGCGACTGCTCGGCTGTGGGACGATGGAATTCTCGATCCCCGAGACACCCGAGACGCCCTGGGTATCGCCCTTTCTGCCTGCCACAGTGCACCGGTTGAAGGCAGCACTTCATGGGGGGTTTACAGACATTGAGCACGATCATTCAAACCCTGTTGATTGCCAACCGAGGTGAAATAGCGGTCCGAATTGCACGCAGTGCGCATGCCATGGGGATCTCGACCGTTGCTGTGTTCTCCGATGCAGACAGGGACGCGCTCCACACCCAAGTTTGCGATCGAGCCGTGCACATCGGTGCGGCCCCTCCGGCGGAGAGCTACCTGAATATCCCAGCCATTTTGAAGGCCGCAGTGCGTACAGGAGCCGACGCCATCCATCCCGGCTACGGCTTTCTTTCAGAGAATGCCGACTTTGCCCAGGCGGTTCTGGAGGCCGGGCTGATCTGGGTGGGTCCTTCCCCGGAGAGCATCGCGATCATGGGTTCAAAAACCGCTGCACGTGAAGCTGTGTCGCGCGCAGGTGTTCCCGTAGTCCCTGGCACCCATGACGTGACCCAGCTCGATTCCGTTGGGTTTCCCCTGCTCATCAAAGCCGTCGCTGGGGGTGGGGGTCGGGGCATGCGGCTTGTGGAGTCCGCCCAAGAGATCGAAGCTGCACTCGAATCCGCAAGGCGGGAAGCTGAGAGTGCCTTTGGGAACGCCAGCATTTTCGCCGAGCGCTACATCCAAAATGGCCGACACATCGAGATCCAGGTGCTCGGGGATGCCCACGGCAAAGTGATCCACCTGCATGAGCGGGAGTGTTCCATCCAGCGACGCCATCAAAAGGTGATCGAAGAAGCACCAAGCCCCGTGCTCTCCGCTGAACTTCGGGAGAAAATGGGGGCTGCAGCTGTTCGAGCAGCGGAGGCGGTCAACTACGTCGGGGCGGGAACAGTCGAATTTCTGCTGGCCGAGGAAGAGTTTTTCTTCCTCGAGATGAACACGCGACTCCAAGTCGAACACCCTGTCACCGAGGCCATCACCGGACTGGACTTGGTTTGCCATCAGCTGCAAATCGCACAAGGGGCTTCCGTCCCAGAAACTCCTGCAATTCGAGGGGCAGCCATCGAGGTTCGGCTCTACGCTGAAGATCCTTCGGAAAACTACGCTCCTCAGACCGGGTCCATTTTGGGGCTCTCCATGGAAGACTCCGAGGGCATTCGACTGGACACGGGCATTGCTGAAGGCTCAGAGGTCGGCATTCACTACGACCCCATGATGGCAAAAGTCATCAGCTACGGAGACACAAGGGAAGAGGCCCGAAAACAACTCATTCGTGCCTTGCAGCGGCTCTGCCTTTTGGGTGTTCGGAGCAACCAAACCCAGCTTCTGAGCATTCTCCGTCACAACGACTTCAAAGAGGGCCACTTTCATACCGGCTGGCTTGCCCACCAAGAGATTCCCCGGGAAAAGACCCCAACGAAAGCAGCTGTCGCTGTTCTTTGCCACACTCTGACCCAAGAGCGCTCCCTTCTCCCCTCGGTCGCCAAAGGCTGGAGGAATTCAAGATTTCGACCGCAGCGATTCAGCATTGGAGAACATGAGATCGGCTGGATCCCCCTGTCCGGTGCCTGGCGTGTCCTTGTCGACGAGCTCGAGCACACCGTTCGCTACCAATCCGGGCCCAGCGGCTCCATGCTGGAGATCGATGGTCTGCGGGAGTCTGTCCAGGTTGCTGAGACCGACTCGGGCTACTGGGTCTGGTTCTCGGAGGCCGCCCACTTCCTCGCTAAAGTGCCTCGCTTCCCGGACAGGCAGGCAACGGCATCCACTGGAGACTGCCACGCCACCACTCCGGGAACAGTCATCCAGGTCGCTGTGCAGCCCGACCAGAGCGTGGAAGCAGGCGACCCCTTGCTCACACTGGAAGCCATGAAGATGGAGCAGACCGTTTGTGCTCCCCTCAGCGGGGTGGTGTCCCAGATTCACGTGGAAAGCGGAGACAGTGTGCCCGCAGGCGCCCTGCTCATCGAAATCGAGCCGCTCTCATGAAGCTGCTTCCACTCCTCTTGCTGCTCAGCGCCCCCGCTGGAGCCCACGGGGATGACACCGACGATGATGGGTGGATCGACAGCGTGGACTGCGCTCCTGAGGACCCCACCATCTATCCCGGCGCGAACGAGGTCTGCCCGACCGGGTGCTTCGAAGAACAAGACGGCATCGACAACGACTGCGACATCGAGATCGATGAAGAAGACGAATGCTATGACGAGTTTGGAGCCTCCGCCTTGCTGCTGCTGCCTTTCGCGGCAGCAATTCGACGCCGTCAGTAGACGTTGTAACGACGGCGATTGGCCTCATGCTCTTGGGCATTCCGAGCGGGATGCATCAGGCCATTTTTGTCATGGAGGTAGTACCAGTAGGGGCTGGCCTCGGGCCTGAGGGCGGCTTCCAGAGATTCCAACCCCGGGTTCCCAATCGGTGTCGGAGGCAGGCCTCCTCGCAGGCGGGTGTTGTAGACATCGTCCGGGTCCCGTAGCTTTTTCAGGAAGGCGCGTCGGTCATTCCACGTCTCGAGGGTGTAGCGGCTGGTCGCATCAACGCCAAGATTCCAGCGGTTTTCCAGGCGCTTCCACAGAATCCCGGCCACCATCGGCTTCAGTGCGCCATCCGGCTCTTCTCGCTCCACCATGCTGGCCATGATGACCAGGTTGTAGAAGCCGCGGTGGTCGAGGCTGGACCCCTTGTCCTTGGCAAATCGCTCCCAGAACGTGTCCACTTGACGCTGAACGAATGCAGTCACGTCAAATCGAGCAGGATTCACGCGATAGGTCTCCGGGAGAAGGAAGCCCTCGAGAGTCGTCAATTCATCGAGATCAAATGGCAGCTCAATGGCACTTGGGTCGTCCGCGACAGCCTTGTAGTCACCCGCTTCAATCAGCCCCGCCTCCACCAAAGCGGCATCGATCTCTCGGATTCGCCACCCCTCCAGCACCGTAATCGAGATGTCGTTTCCAATCGGGCGTCCGCAGAGCACCTTGGCGATCTCGGGGATGGTCATGGAACGCGCGACTTCAAAGCGACCCGCTTTGATGCAGCTGCCATCCTCCTCGTTCTTGAGAAACCACTTCCAGTCTCCAGCATCGAGGATGAGTCCCTCCTCCTCGAGTTTGGTGCCCACTGCATAGCCACTGGCGCCCTTGGGCACCTCGAACTCGCGCACCACGTTGTCCGAGGCATCCACGACCTCTGTGAGGTCTGGAGCAAAGAGAAAACATCCAACAAGAAGGGTGAGGAACTGAATCATGATTGTCTGGCTAACCAAGCCGAAAGACCCAAGCTATCATTCGGACATGTTCGTTTTGTTGGCCAGCTTTCTCGCCTGCTTTTCCGACACCTCCTCCTTCCGCAATCCCGACCTCGACGAGACAGGAGCTCCAACCGAGCCTGGACTCGGGTCGGACACGGGAAGAGAGGGCCAAGCCGACAATGCTCCAGATTCAAGACCTGGAGACGATACCGCCGTGGAAACAGACGAGCCTGCGCTGCTTGAGGTGGATGTGTTGGTGGTTGGAAGCGGGCCAGCCGGGCTAACGGCAGCGTGGAAAGCCAAACAGACCGGTGCGCGCGTTCTGGTCTTGGAGCGTGATGAACTCGCAGGCGGCAGTGGGATTTTTGCTTCGAATTTCTTTGCTGTCGGCACTCCTCAACAGATCCAAGCTGGAGTGACCGACTCCCCGGAAATGGCTGCAGGCGAGTGGGCCGAATTTACCGGCGGTGGGCGCCCTGACGACCCCTGGGTGCAACGTCTCCTGCATGAATCGTCCGACATTCTCTCCTGGCTCCTCCACGATCTTGGGGGCGAGTTCTTGGGACTGGAACCCGATCCAAATGCCGGTACCGTTGAGCGTTTGCACAGTGTCTCCTACGGCGACAAACATCCCCTCCATACCTTGATCGCTGAGCTTGAAGAGGACACCTGGCTCCAACACGAAGCCACTGGCTTGGTGAAACAGGGCCAGCGGATCGTCGGGGCCACCGTGACCGACCTGCGCAATGGCGAATCCGCATGGATCGCCTCGAAAGAGACCATCCTTGCCACGGGCGGCTTTGCCCGCGATGAAAAAGAACTCTTGGAAGACCGCAAGGACATTCAGGGGCTCTTGGTCCTCTATGAGGCCCACCACATCACGGATGGAGGAGGGCTCCCGCTCCTGCGAGATGCGGGGGCTGCTTTCCAGAACGCGGGCAACTATGGACTCTATGTCCACGCGATCCAAGACCCTCGAGAAGGCATGGAGAGAGAGGCACTCTGGATTCCAAAGCTTCGAGAGGGCCTCATCGTGGACCTCGACGGCCAACGCGTCGGAGATGAGACACTCTCGCGAGGCTTCCAACTCCAGCACCTTCTGCTTGCTGCACCCGAGCGAAGGCTCCTGGTACTTTTTCCCGCTGAGTCCTGGGGCACACAGCAATTCGTTGTGCCCGGTTTCAACTTGAGCGACCCCAGTGAGCCCAACACCCTGAGTGCCCATGAGCTCATCCAATCCGGGGCCGTACGGGTCCACAGCGATTTGGACCAGACCGCAACATCCTGGGGAATTCCCATCGCTGCCCTCAACGCCACGGTCGAAACCTACAACGCCGCTGCAGACGATGGATACGACGCGGAATTCAACAAAGACCCTTCCCATCTCTTGTCCTTCCAGCAGGGGCCTTACTACAGCGCTGAGCTCCGTCTTGGCGCGGCCAAGGCTTTTGGAGGGGCCGAACTCGATGCCTCCGGTCGTGTGCTCGACGAAAACGGAGAGATCATTGAGGGACTCTGGGCAGCCGGGGAGGCGGCTGGCATGCTGGGTACCGAGGCAGTCAGCCAGGGCTTCTCCGGTTCTGTGACCGCCTGTTATTTGACTGGACAGGTTGCGGGTCAACATGCCGCAGCCGAAGCGCTCAGCGATCCTTAGTTCCCGCTCTTGGAGAGTCTCACTTGAGAAAGAACCCCCTCGTGGATCACCTCGCCACTTACCCTCAGGTTGCGCTCGACCAGCGCAAGGCTGAAGTACGTGCTGCGGGCACAACCCTCTATGATTTTGGAACAGGCGATCCTCGTGAACCCACACCGTCGTTCATTCGCGAGGCCGTTCGCGAGGCCATCCCAGAGGTCAGCCAGTATCCCACTGTGCGGGGAGAAATGACCTTTCGACAGGCTGTATCGAGCTACATGAAGCGTCGATTCCAAGTTGATCTGGATCCCGCCACACAGATTCTTCCTACCTCCGGGGCGAAAGAAGCCATTTTTCACATGCCTCTGCTGGTGATTGACCCGACCGCAGACGATCGAACGGTTGTGTTCCCCGACCCCGGTTACCCCGGCTACCGACGCGGAACGCTCTTTGCGGGAGGAATCCCCCACCCTCAGACCTTGAGTGGAGACTTCAAACACCGGCCTTGGGAGTTGCCCGCTGAAGTCCTCCGATCCTGCCGCCTTTTGTGGCTCAACTCCCCCCACAATCCGTCTGGATCCTTGATGGACTTGGCGGATCTCAAGCGCATCCATTCCTTGTGCTTGGAGCACAACATCCTCGTCGTGAATGACGAGTGCTACGCCGACATTTATGGGGACCAGAAGCCACATTCCCTCCTTGAGGTCGGCACAAAAAACGCCCTTGTGCTCCACTCACTGTCCAAGCGATCCGGCATGACTGGATACCGATCGGGCTTCGTGGCAGGTGACCCGGATGTGATCGCACAGCTCGCAAGACTTCGAGTCAACCCCGGTCTTGTGCCCTCAACCTCACTCAATCAAGGTGCAGCAGCAGCCTGGTCCGAGGACTCCCATGTCGCCAAAAGACGAGCGATTTTCGCAGAGAAGCGTTCCATTGTCCTCGATTTCTTGAAGGGCGAAGAACTCGAAATCGTCGGTAGTGAGGCGAGCTTCTACCTCTGGGTTCGTGCTCCCGGAGGGCTCAACGGCGAGGCCTACGCGATGAATCTTCTGAACCAGGGAATCGTGGTGGCACCCGGGGCATTTTTTGGGATGGGAGACTCCGCGCAATCTTTTGTGCGCGTTGCGCTGGTGCCAAGCGTTTCTGAGTGTAAAGAAGCCCTCGTGGCCTGGAGGGCCGCACACCACGAACTGAAAAAGGGGCTGACGACATGGAGAAGCTGAAGACACGTATCGAGGCCGCCTGGGCGGGAAAAAGCAGCCCCGAGGCCGCCTGGGCCGCCGCCCAGGAAGCGGTCACACTGCTGGACTCCGGCGCAGCTCGGGTGGCGGAAAAGCTCGACGGTGAGTGGGTGGTTCACGCGTGGCTGAAACAGGCCATTCTTCTCTATTTTCGCCATGCTCCCATGGGAACCCACACCAGCGGTGCCTATGAGTTTTACGACAAGGTCCCGCTCAAAACAGGGCTTGAAGCCCAGGGCGTACGGGTGGTGCCGCCAGGCACTGTGCGGTTTGGCTCACACCTCGAACGAGGCTGCGTCGTGATGCCAGGATACGTCAACATCGGTGCCTATGTGGGTGCCGGGACCATGGTCGATACCTGGGCCACCGTGGGCTCTTGTGCTCAAATCGGAAAGGGCGTCCACCTCTCAGGCGGGGTGGGCATCGGAGGCGTGCTCGAACCGCCATCAGCTACCCCGGTCATCATTGAGGACGGGGCCTTTGTTGGATCGAGAGCCATTGTGGTGGAAGGATGCATTGTGGAAGAAGAGGCCGTCCTGGGTGCGAACACCGTGCTGACGGCCTCAACTCCAATCATCGACGTGACCGGACCCGAGGAAGTCGTCTACAAAGGCCGTGTACCCGCTCGATCGGTCGTCGTTCCCGGAACCCGAAACAAGCGTTTCCCAGCAGGGGACTACGGCCTTGCTTGTGCCCTGATTATCGGAAAAAGAAAGGCGTCGACCGACCGAAAAACATCCCTGAATGAGGTGCTGCGTGAATTTGCCGTCTCTGTCTAAATCTACCCTTGAAGACCGCATTGCTGCGTTCACCCTGGATCTCTGCGCGATCTCGAGTGTCACGGGCGATGAGGGCGCGATCAGCACCTGGTTGGAGGCGTGGTTCAAGTCACTGCCCCAGTTCGAAGTGGTTCGAGTCGGACATTCCTTTGCTCTCCGAAATGCTTGGAGGGGGCGTCCGATTGTGGCTTTGGTTGGCCACACCGACACCGTTCCCGCCCATCCTGGCGATCCAGAGCCCTCCCGAGACGGCAATCGGCTCACGGGGCTTGGAGCATCCGACATGAAGGGCGGCCTCGCGGTCATGATGGCCCTGATGGAGGACATCGATGTCGAGTCCTGCGCCTACGACTTGGCATTCGTGTTCTACGATGCGGAGGAGGGACCCTTTGTGAACTCTGGGCTTGGGCCGCTTCTCGCTGAAGTGGACTGGCTCAAAGAAATCGACCTCGGATTTTGCCTCGAGCCCTCCGACAACGTCGTTCAAGTCGGCTGCGTGGGTACCCTGCATGCCAAGGTACGCTTCGAGGGCCGTTCCGCCCATTCGGCCCGGCCCTGGCAGGGTGAAAATGCCATGCACAAGGCCGGCCCCTTCCTCAGCACGCTTGGAGCTCGAGAGCCCGTTGAGGTCAACGTCGCTGGCTATGCCTTTCGAGAGGTCATGTCGGCTACCCTTGCGCAGGGTGGCCGGGCTCGAAACGTGATTCCTGAGTCTTTCGAGTTGAACGTCAACTACCGCTTTGCTCCTGGGAAAACCCTGGAGCAGGCTCAGAAAGACCTCCTTGATGTGGTCGACAACCAAGCTTCCGTCACCTTCACCGACCTCAGCCCATCGGGTCGTGTCGTAGCCGACAATCCGCATTTCCAGCGATTTTTAGAAAAAACGGCGGTCACGGTAACCGCCAAACAAGCCTGGACGGACGTGGCGCGATTTGGGGAAGCTGGAATCGATGCCGTGAACTTCGGGCCAGGACTGTCCTCACAGGCCCACCAAGCCAACGAGTATGCCGAGGTCGACCTGCTCGCCGAATCCTACCTCCTCTTCCACGATTTCCTGTGCTCTTGAGTTGAAGACCCCTCACTGGTTTTTGATCGCACTCTTTGCGGTGGTTCTTCCCGCATTGGGGAAGCCTCCTGTTGCCGATGAAGAGAGCTATCTCTTCATGGCAGAAGCCATCTCCAACCATCCCCTTCGACCCTATGATTGGTGGAGAATCTGGCAGCCCTGGGGACAAGAGCCTGCCCAGACAACCTACGCCTTTGCCCACCCCCCTCTGCACATCTGGTGGCTTTCGCTGACCCAAGGTCTGTTCTCTCCAGGCCCGCTCGGGCGTCTTGTGAGTTCTGCTCCGTTTCTCGCCCTCTACGCCTGGTCCGCTCACCGACTGTGTTGGCGGCTGTCCCGTCACCCGAACCATGCGCTTGGATTCCTTCTTGCCTCACCTGTCTTGATCTTGGGTCTTCAGGACACTTGGATGATTGATCTGGGAGTTCTTGCCCTGTCCACCGCCTCCGTTGCCCTGTACCGAGAAGCACTTCTTCAGCGCGACACCCTCAACACCTCCCAGCTGCTGAGAGCAGGGCTGCTTCTGGGCCTTGCTGCCGGCTACAAGTACCCCGCACTGGTGCTGCTTGTCCTGTTTGCAGCCCACCTCTACCGAGCAGGCCTGCTTCGCAAGTCCCGTGCCCTGTGGTTGGGCTTTTTGGGGCCTTTTGCACTTCTGCAGGGTTTTCTTTGGATGCAATACGGAGAGATTCACGTCGTGGCTGCACTCCAGTCTGTGAGCGAAATTGACCGTTCACCGCTTGCCGACAGGACCTCTGGATTGCTCGTTCGCTTGGGCTTTGCCCTCTCCCCCCTGGCGCTCTTCTCCAGCAAACAACTCTTGCGTGGTCTTCCCGTTGGCTTGTTGTTCGGAGGAGTGGCCAGCTACTGCTTGGGTCGAGGAGACTTGGGGCCACTCCAGATGGTTGTGCTGTTGGCCTTGGCGAGCACCGGTGGGACTTTCGTGGTTCGAGCCACACTTGCAAGCGTCTCCAGGAGCCGAAGGAGACGCCAAGGAGACCGAGACGACAGCTTTCTCTTGGGAGGATGGGTCCTCTTGGTCGTCGTCTCCATTGTTCTGGGTCACAACCATGCGGACTCTCGCTACCTGCTGCCGGCTCTTCTCCCCATGACCCTGCTTGTGGTTCGATCGGCTTCTCTTGTCCAAGGTGGGAAACGCGTTCTGCAGGTGAGTGCCTATCTCTGGGGAGCTGTCGCTCTGTTGACCTCCTTAGCCGACATGCGGCTTGCCAAGGCAACCGACACCCTCGCTCAAAAGATGATCCAAGAGCATGAACCCGGGCGCTTCAATGCAGAATGGACTGCTCGCTGGCGTCTCGAGGAGGCGGGCTGGACGTATTGGCACCACTCCGAACCTCTGCCCGCCGGAGCGCGAGTGCTTCTGTTTTCGAATGCCGGCTCGTCAAAGCCCCCTGACAACGCATCCATCATCGCAAGCGCCGCATCTCCCGCTCGATTTCCGTTCCGTGTACTCGACTGGGAGACGGATGCTGGCTACCACTCTGAACAACTCGGGCGCCTTCCGTTGACCTGGGCCAACAGTGCTCTCACCAGTGCGCTCCTCTACGAGGTTTCTCCATGAAGCGCACTCCTCCCAGCTTCGAGGCCATTCACCTCCGGGACACCTTGGTGCGCGAGGAAGTCATGGAAAACTTCCGGGCCTGCACCCAAAAGTGGCCTCCGATAACCGTTGCTCTTGTGGTGGGGATGGTCCTGATTCATCTCCTCGCAACCGCACTGGCCCCCGACCTCCAGAGTTTTCTCATCAATCCTTTCAACCGGATGTCTCTCTACCCGGAGTGGGAGAATGCTCTGATGATCTTCGGTGCGCGCTCAGCGCCTGAAATCTACGAGGGGCAGCAGTACTACCGATTGCTCTCCTGTGTGTTCCTGCACGGCGATGGGATGCACCTAACGCTGAACATGGTTGCCCTTTTTGGACTGGGAAGACTGTGTGAAGCCATCTATGGAAAAGGGCGTTTTCTCTGGCTGGTGGTCTTTTCCGGGCTCACCGGATCGGCAGCCTCGCTCAGCGGTCCGGCCAGCCTGGCTGTGGGGGCATCCGGATCCGTATTTGGACTCCTCGGAGCCGGAATTGTGTTCGGCTTTCGCTACCGACGCGAACTTCCTGCACCCCTTCGCCAGCTCTTTGGACGGGGTTTGATTCCCTGGGTACTGCTCAACGTTGTCATCGGTCTGAACGTCCCACGAATCGACAACCTCGGTCATTTCGGCGGCTTTGCTGGCGGAGCCGTCTTGGCTTTGGTGATGGGAAATCGCGTGATTCGGGATGAACAAGGGCGAGCAGAAAATGATCAGAGGCTGTTGGGGCTCAGCGTGGGTTTGATTGCCTACACCCTGCTGCGCATGGGTCAGTCCATCCTCCTCTATCTTTGAATCCGGCTTCAGAATTTCTCAAAGCCATTTGCGGGCTCTCAAATCCTCGGGTACAACCGGCCGGAAAGTGTCGCCTACCCCAAGGAACTCATGCGCCAAGAAATCCTCGAGTACCTCAGCCACGGACTCAACTCTTCTGTGATCGCCAAGCTCCCCAACGGAGACGTTGCCAGTGGGCATGTCGCTTGGCTCAATACAGAATCCATGCAAGTCGAACTCAACTCAGCACTTACACCCACCGAACGCATCGAGATGCGTGTGGAATTGCTCGGACTCAATGAGACCGTGTACATGCAGACTGCTGTGGCCCGATCCCGCCCAGCCAAAGCCAACGGAATGGCCGCCTCCATTGTACGGATCATCGACATGCCCCTCGAAGACCAACAGCTGCTCCAGCGTTGGGTGGCGGACCGTTCCGTTGGAGGGACTTGTTCCGACCCCGGCAGCCTCTTGAGTCTCAGCAGCACGCGCCGTGGAGGCGGACGATCGGGTGTTCTCGACGGACTTCGAGCAGGCCTGAAGCTGAAGGCCTAAGCGTTGGCGTCCACAAAGGCCACCATGTCCTCGGCCAGTGGCGCCTCAAAAACCCGTTCCCCAGAGTCCATGTCAAAGGCAATGCGGGAAGCGTGCAAGCAGTGCCTTGGATGACCCAAACGTTCGTCGAGGTCCGCTAAAGGTTCCTTCTCCCAAATGGACAGAAAGACCTCTGGATCCTGCCCGTAGATTTTATCCCCCAACAGCGGGTGCCCGATGTGCTCCAGGTGGACCCGAATCTGATGAGTCCGACCGCTTCGGGGAAGGCATTCCAGCAAGCTGAATCCCTTGAGCCTCCTCACAAGACGAAATTCTGTCTCAGCCTGTTGGCCCTCTGTCACCACCCCCATCTTCATTCGAATCGGGGAGAGGGGATCGCGCCCAATCGGAGCATTGACCACACAGTCATCCCGGAGCTCCCCTCGCACAATCGCCAAATAGGTCTTGGAAACCCGACGCGCCTTGAATGCAGCCTTGAGCTCCCGATTGATGGCGTCATTTCGAGCCATCACCACGACCCCTGAAGTCTCTTTGTCCAGGCGGTGAGCGAGATGAAGCCGCTCTCCCGGATACCGATCCCGAGCGATGTTGATGAGACCCCACGCAAAAGTAGCACCCACAGGATGGCAAAGGAGACCGGCAGGCTTCGAAAAGGCCACCACATCGGAATCCTCAAAAACAATCGGCGGACAGGGGGGCATCGGATGAGTTGGAGCAAGATGCGGTGCAGCTACCGTGAAACGAGACCCGACGTTGAGGACTTGCTCAGGAGACAATTGCCCCTCTTCCGAACGAACTTGTCCCCCTCGAATCGCTTCAGCAACCGCTTCCAGGCTCCAGCGCGGATAGCGTCCTTGAAGCAAGACATCGAGCCGAACACCCTCCTCCTCAGGGCGTACAGTGAGTGTTTTTTCCTTCAACAGCCAGCCCTCCCTGCTCCAAGCGAAGATATTCTCTCCGACATGTTGTGGCTTCTACTTGCATGCACGTCCACCAATCCGGATCCCTCCCCAGACTCCGGAAACGGAGCGGACACCGGTCGAGACACCCAGGACACGGCGTCCGAACTCTTTCAACCTCTCGCTGTCGATCCCCACTGGGAATCCTTCGAAAACGGCGTCAGCACCGGCATGGCTTGGGCGGACATCAATCGGGATGGATTCGCAGAGCTTGTCGTGGCCTACGGAAACGACATCCAGAAAGGCCCCCTCGCTGTCTACGACAACGACGGAGGCATCTTGGACACCCACCTCGGTTGGTCCACTGAGAGTTACCACTTTTACGGCCATTTGGATGTGGGAGACCTCAACGGCGACGGCTGGGTCGATGTGGTCGTGAGCCGCTTCATCGGCGATGAGGGATTTTCCTCCCCCGGCGGAGTCCAGGTCTTCCTCAATCAAGGTGGAGCACTTTCTTCGGAGCCCAGCTGGGAGAGTCAGGAGGCCTTCTACACCTTCTCGAACGCCTTGGGCGATGTCGATCGCGATGGGGATCTGGACCTCGCAGTCGCTGTCGGTGAGCCGTACTACAACCAACCTGACTCCTCGTTGCTCTACCTCAACGACGGCAACGGTGACTTTGGTTCGATCGCTTGGAGCACCACCAGCAAACAGCACAGTCTGGATGTGACCTGGGCCGACCTCAACTCCGATGGCTGGCTGGACCTGGCTTTCGCCAACCAAGGCACAGGCCACAGTGTGTACCTCAACGAAGAGGGTGTTTTGCCTACCGATCCCTCATGGGTTGCAGAAGGAGAGGCCTCTTCCTTCGAGGGCAACAGCATTGACTGGGGCGACATCAACCGGGATGGACACATCGACCTTGTGGTCTCAGACAACATGCAGCTCGGAGGAGCTGGCCGAACCAGTCTGTTCTGCGGACCGCTTTTTGAGCGCTGTTGGCAGACTGAGGAGGACCCCAACTACCAGTCCGCAGTCAGCGTGACCGATGTGGATGGAGACGGCGATTTGGACCTCGCCGCGGGCGCTTGGTGGAGCGTGGTTCGCATCTACGAAAACCTGGGGACACGACTCGACGCGACTGCAAGCTACCGGGGTGGGTCCCGATCGGTCATCGAAGCCTTTGCCTGGGAGGATGTGGATCAATCGGATTCACTCACCGTCAGTGTAGAGACGGATGGGCTTTTTGCGGTTCCTCATCGCTCAAGAGTGCTGGAGGTCCAAGGTGGAAGCGCAGCCGGAGGGTGGGCAACGGGCCCCGGAACCTTCACTGTTGTCTACAGCGAGAGCCCACTGCGCGACCTCGCTGTCAGCAATTGGGACCGAGAAATTGGAAACCACCTCTACAGCCCCCGCTAAGCGTCCCTGGAGTCGCATTGTCGCTGTGACATGGCTGCTCTGTGCGGTGCTGCTCACCGTTCTGTTTTCTCGAGACCTGGGTCTCCGAGGGGTGTTCTGGCTGTGGGTTCACAACATCTTGTGTGCCGCAGGGGTCACCCATGAGCTTTGGATCAAGCCCCGTCGATCACGGTGAATCTTTCTGGCAGACTCGGGAAACCCTCACCTCCGCATAAGGCTCATCGCTGAAGCCCCAGGGGAGCAGGCTGCGACGAGGAGGCATGCCTGAAATCCAATTGGCGTGCACATTCACTCGAGCGGTGTAGCTGTGGGTGCGGGGTCCCCACCAGCGATCGCGAACGCGAAGACGCCCCACCTCCTGCAAACAGGTGTCCGCCGCTGCCTCCTGAGGCCAACCCTGAACAAAAACAGCATGGAGGCTCTCCGTTTCTCTCCCTTCTTCAAGTGGACGCCAGCCCTCCTTCTCGAGGTAGTGCTGGAAGCCCCAATGACCTGCAAAGCTTCCCTTCCCCAGGGAGGCGACCTCTTCTGCAACACCCCGATGGGCCTTCGCAAAAGCCATGTCATCCACAGAAAGACCGAGCCCAAGCAGAGCGCTCAACGCCAACCCGATGGTGAGCCGTCGTTGAGAGAGCCTCAAACGCAAGGCAGCAAGCACAAAGGCAGGAAGAAAGAGCAGCCAATACCGCGTGGCCGCAAAACGCAGACCCAGTAAAAATACCGCGCCACCGATGGCCCAAGAGGTCACCAGCAGATCGGAGCGAGAGGAAAACCCAAGGCGGGAGAAACCCAACGCGCCCGAACCACAGAAAAGCGCCACCACTGCGGACATGCCCAGTCCGAGGTCTGCAGAGAGACCCGCACTCAGCCCCAAGGCTCCCCCAATCAACAGTGCCCAGAAACCCCGAGAGGACCAGCTCAGCGGCGGCATCACACCCATACCACCAAGCATGGCCAGCAGAGCCGCACCCTTGAGAAACACTTCCTCCGGGGAATTGGAGACCGCCTGAAACTCGCGCATCGCCCAGACGTGCAATTCACCGTAGGCATGCCAGTCATGGATCAGAAGAGCCGCAAAAGGGAGGCAAACGAAAAGCGATGAGACCAGCTTCTTGTTGAGAGCCCCCGCAAGCACAACCAAAGGAATGACACACACCCCTGAATAGCGAAACCAGACCGCAAAACCGGCGAGCAGCGCATAGAGCCAGGCGGTTTTTCGGTGACTCAGAAAACCTCCGAGCCCAGCCGCCGTACAGGCGAGGAGAGGCATATCGGGGGTCAGTCCCTGCGCCGAGAGCATCATCATTGGACTCAAACCCAGCGCCAGTATGGCTGCTTCTCGACTTCCGACAAGCTCCCGGCCGAGGCGTCCCATTCCCCACAACGCCAAGAGCACCCAAGGCCACATCCAGAGATGAAGAAACCACACCGGTTTGTCGGTCACAGGCGCCAGCCACCAAGCGATTCCTGGAGGGTTCGAGAGCACATCAAAAGCCCGCTCCGTCTCCCCTTGCCAATTGATCAGAACATCGTGTGGACGCCAAAAGTCTTCCTGAGCGCCCTCGGCAAGCCGCAAGAAATTGGCATCATCGATGTGGACGGGTTTCCCCAAGAATGGAAGCAAGCAGCCGAAGACCACAAGGTAGGGAAGCCAAGCTCGCAGGGTGGTGAACACAGCAAGCTCTCTAATACGCTTCGACTTGCGAGCGCCAAAAGATGGTGACAGTCTGAAAGCGGAGTTTTTCTTTGCGCTCTTCTCTTTTACTCGTCGGCCACCTCTGGGCGTGTGCCACCACCTCCTCTCCTCCCGTGGACCCTCCACCGTGGGATGCACAGCCCACCCCCATTCGAGGCCCCATCCACGTCGCAACCCCTCTTGTGACCTCCGAGACACCGGACCTCAACCTGGAAGGCTTTCTCGGAGAGACCTTGGAGCACGGATGGACCCAAGGCCGAATTCGCAGAACAGCACAACTCACAGAATTGCCCTACACCATGTCGGAGGCCTTGGTTGGCGTACTTTACGGATCCATCATGGTGGACTGGGAGCACCACTTTCGACCCTTGGATCTCAGCCAGAAGAGGCACCAAGAGCTGCTCTTTGCCGTTGCTTCCGAGGCCGAGCTTCACCCCAAGCTTTCCGCACTGGCTGAAGAGACGGGTGGCGGAGGCACCCTGTTCCTCTGGATCACCCACCTCCAAGGTCATCCTTTGACCTCCGACACCATGAGCGGTGAGTTGTTTTTTCACAACCACGTCCCTGTGATGGTGGACCGAAACAGCGAGCCTTACCGGGTCGAGATGTCGATAGGAGCCTCCCTTTACGACGGCAGGGGCCAGTTGGCGTTTCATTACCAGGACACCTACCAGAGTGTGCTCTCCGAGAGTCAAAATACACGCCACGTTGCCAAAAATTTGGCCCAAGAACTCGTGCAGGATTTGAGCCTGCTCTGGCCACAGTCCACTGAGGAGCATAGTAGGCGTCTCGGTCCCATTCGCCCCTGACGGGAGGTCCAGTGGTGAAGAAGCAGCTTGACATTGTTGTGGTGGGTGCCGGGCATGCCGGCTGTGAGGCTGCAGCGGCGGCTGCGCGGCTTGGAAAGCGGGTGGCCATGCTGAGCCTCAAAGCCGATCAGATCGGCCGGCTCTCTTGCAACCCCGCCATTGGGGGCTTGGCCAAGGGCAACCTCGTCCGGGAGCTGGATGCACTCGGCGGGCTGATGGCCAAGGTTGCAGATGCATCGACCATTCAATTTCGTGTGCTCAACACCCGAAAAGGTCTCGCAGTTCGCTCCTCTCGAGCCCAGGTCGACATCGATGTCTACCCACAGAAAATGCGAGAGACCTTGTCTGGGATCGATACGCTGGAGTTCATTGAAGGCGAGGCCGTCTCCATTCTCCACAGCGACCGACAAGTCTATGGAGTTGCTCTTGGAGACGGTACCGTGCTCGAGACACCCATCGTCATCCTCACCACCGGCACCTTTCTCGGAGGCCTGCTTCACTGCGGCTCCTCGCAACAAGTCGGGGGGCGGGTCGGAGAAGAAGCCGCTCATGCCTTGTCCGACAGCCTGCGAGACATCGGGTTGAGGTTGGGACGTCTCAAAACAGGCACCACCCCGAGGCTCAACGGTCAGTCCATCGACTGGTCCAAGCTTGAGCCCCAGGGAAGCGTGCAAGGACAGTTTTCCTTCGACCCTCCGGGTGAGCCACTGGGCGAGATTCTCTGCTACATCGCACACACCCACGAGGGCACCCACCAGATCATTCGCGAGAACATCGAGAAGTCTGCTGTCTATGGAGGGCAGATCGAGGGTACGGGGCCACGCTATTGCCCGTCCATTGAGGACAAAGTCGTCCGGTTTCCTCAGCGTGATCGCCACCTCCTGTTCCTGGAGCCTGAAGGCCTCCAAACCAACCGCATCTACGTCAACGGCCTCTCCACTTCGCTTCCACCGGAAGTGCAAGAGGAGATGGTTCGGAGCCTTCCGGGACTGGAACAGGCGGAAATCCTCCAGTACGGCTATGCGGTCGAATACGACTTCTCGGATCCGCGCGACCTGGGTCATGACCTTCAGCATCAAGCACTGAGGGGTCTCTACCTGGCAGGGCAGGTCAACGGAACTTCCGGCTACGAGGAAGCTGCTGCACAAGGATTTGTGGCGGGGGTGAGTGCCGCAACCGGAAAAGCCTTCCGGCTCGGCCGCGAGGAGGCCTACATCGGCGTTCTCATCGATGACTTGGTCACGCGTGGTGTTGGCGGAGAGCCCTACCGAATGTTCACCTCACGCGCCGAGCATCGGCTCCTTCTGCGTGAGGACAATGCCGACAGAAGACTGATGCCCAAAGGTCGAGAACTCGGTCTTGTGGATGACGAAAGCTGGGCTCGATTCCAGGCCCGAGAGCAGGCCATCCAGGCAGCCAAGGAGCAGCTTGGACAGAAGGTTTCTCCCAACAAAACCCAACTTCAGATCTTCGAAGAGCACCGGCTGGGCCCCCTCAAAAAACCCTCCTCTCTCACCGAGATTCTCCGACGCCCCGAGGTTCGCTACAGCATGCTGCAGCCCCTCTTTGGGCTTCCAGAACTCTCGGAGCAGGAAGTGGAGCAGGTCGAGACAGACATCAAGTACGAGGGCTACCTCGAGCGTGAGCGAGCTCGCGCTGAGCAGGTTCGCAAACTGTCCGGGGTCTCCCTGGCCAAAGTTCCTTTTGCTCGCGTGCCCGGGCTCTCATCCGAAGCCATCGAGCGTCTGCAGAATCACTTGCCTGAGACCTTAGCGAGTGCCTCTCGGCTTCCAGGAATCACTCCAGCTGCCATCACAGCACTGGCCGTTTTCTTGTCCCATGAGGGACGATCCGATGGGGTTTGATCCAACTGCTGCCGAAGAGACCCACCGCCGTCTTCTCGAAAAGTGGCGCAGTGCGATGGATCTGGTGGGCCCCGGACCGCTTGATCCCCACTTCCAAGATGCAGCAGCGGCCGTGTCCTGGATTCCCGCTGAGGGCCACTGGGTGGACCTTGGATCCGGAGCCGGCTTTCCTGGGATTGCCCTTGCTGCACGGCATCCCGAGATCCGTGTCTCCCTGGTGGAATCCCGACAAAAGCGCGCTGTCTTCCTGAAACAGGTACTCCTCCAAAGCTCTCTCACCAATGCTGAGGTGCTGCATCAGCGCTCCGAGGCACTTCCCCATGAACAATTTCATGGTGTGATTTCACGGGCCTACAAACCTCCACAAGAGGCCTTAGCTGAGGCACGTAAATTTCTACAACCATATGGAATTGCTGTACTTTTACTCGCAAAGATCGCGGTTCCAACTTGCCCCGGAATGGAGATGTTTCACGTGGAACGCTACCGGATTGATGGCAAAGAACGCAGCGCTGTGGGCTTCCGAAAGACCGATTAAACTCGAGAGTGCCTCCGTTCCACGTGGAACTTAAGTCTTGCCACGTCAACACAATATGTGTATGGTGACTTCACCCTTGGCGGTTCACACCTCCCCCGTGGACCCCATTTCCTCAAAAAAGTGAGTCAAAATGCCGCACAACACACGTGTCGTGGCCGTCGCTAACCAGAAAGGTGGTGTCGGAAAGACCACGACGGCCATCAATTTCGCTGCGAGCCTCGCCCACTACGGTCAACGAACCCTCGTTGTTGACCTCGATCCGCAGGGAAACGCTTCCTCCGGTCTTGGATTTCCAAAAGACGACGTGAAACAGGGTTCTGTCGATGTCCTGCTCGGGCTTGCGACCCTCGATGAATGCGTGGTGTCCACCCTGATGGAAGGCTTGGACCTCCTTCCTGCCACCCGTCAGCTGATTGGCGCAGAGGTCGAGTTGATGCAACTCAACCAGAGGGAGACCCGGCTCAAAGAGGCCCTGGCTTCCACCCATGCCCACTACGACTGGGTGATTCTCGACTGTCCACCGTCCCTCGGCTTTCTCACCGTCAATGCGCTCGTGAGTTCCAACTCCGTACTCATCCCCGTCCAGGCCGAGTACTACGCGCTTGAGGGACTTGGGGAGCTCTTACGCACCCTTTCCGTGGTTCGAAAACGCTTGAATTCCAAACTCCGACGAGAGGGCATCGTTCTCACGCTTCACGATTCGAGAAACAACCTCTGCAACATGGTGGAAGAGCAACTTCGTGAGCTGTTTCAGGGTGAGGTCATGGACACCGTGATTCCAAGAAATGTCCGCTTGGGTGAAGCCCCAAGCTACGGAAGGCCTGTGCTGGCCTACGACCCCTCTTGTTGGGGAGCCCGCGCGTACCTCGCGCTCGCACGGGAAGTCCTTGAGAAGCACCAAATTTCCACCCAGTCCCGTAGGGAGGCCGTATGAACGTCATCGATCTCGAACAAAACGCACGACGAGGCCTTGGCCGAGGCCTTTCAGCCCTGATTCCCGATGATCTTGTTGCCGAGCCCCAGGCAGAGGAAGGAGGAGGCATCCTCGAGGTCGCACTCGATCGAATCACGCCCAATCCTGAGCAGCCTCGCAAGCATTTCAAGAACAGCGCGCTCAGTGAGTTGTGCAGCTCCATCAAGGAACATGGAATCCTCAGTCCTCTGGTGGTGCACCCCGATGGAAATGGGGACTTCACCCTCATCGCTGGAGAGCGTCGTTTGCGCGCTGCAGGTCTTGCAGGACTCAAAAAAGTTCCCGTGATCCTGCGCGAAAAACTCCCTCCAGCAGACCAGCTGGAGTTGGCCCTCGTTGAGAACCTCCAGCGCGAGGACCTCAATCCTGTCGAATCCGCACTGGGCTACGCCCGACTCATGGAAAAATACGAGTACACCCAGGAGCAGGTCGCCAACAAGGTTGGAAAAGATCGGGCCACGGTGGCCAACATGGTTCGTCTTTTGAAGCTTCCAGAGAACGTGTTGGAGCTCATCGCATCAGGCAGCCTGACCGCAGGCCATGGCAAAGCACTGCTTGGACTCGACTCCGTTCGAGACACCAAGGAGCTGCTGAAGATTGTTCTCAGCAAAGGGCTCTCGGTCCGTGCAACCGAGCGCCTCGTTCGAGCCAAGCAACTGGCGAAAAAACACAAGAGAAAACAGCCAGAGGATGACAAGTCACTGAACTATGCCTCGGACGTGCTGACCCGTCTTCTTTCCACACAGGTCAAGATCCACCAGCGCGTAAAAGGAGGCGGCAAGATCACCATTGAGTACTTCGATGGAGACGATCTCAACCGCTTGATTTCCCAACTCCGCGGTCACTAAACCATGGGACAGGATTCGCGCCACCTCAATGCTCTGCTCGGGCGAGGGGCCACCTACCAAGGCGATTTGTCCTTTGAGGGACGCGTTCGAGTGGACGGCGTCTTTCGAGGTCAAATCTACACCGATGACCTCCTTGAAATCGGGGAGACGGGTGTCATTGAAGGGGAGGTGGATGCCGAAGAATTGATCGTGGCGGGGAGAGTGGACGGAAAAGTCCGCGTTCGCGGTCTACTCGTCGTAGAATCAACAGGCTGCATCCAGGGTGACCTGGATGCCGCAAAGATGGTCGCCCGTGAGGGCGCCACCCTCCGAGCCACGGTTCTCGTTGGAGAATGACACCTGTCCTTTCGGAACCTCCCCAATCCGTTAAACTCAATGCTATGAAAACCATCGTTCTTCCACTGTTCTTCATCTTCTTTGTTGCTTGCGGTTCTGAGGGAGATTCGGGCCCCGCTACTCCGGGTCCAGCAACTCCGGGTCCAGCAACCCCCTCCAGTTCTGGGGGCAACCCCACACTCGAAGAGGCCGCGCTGCGACCGCCTGCGATGCGAAACCCCATCCAGTGCTGCGCAGACCTCAAACTGGAGAAAGGTGTCCGTGCCTACCTCGATGCCGGAACACAGATCACCAATGGAGCTCTGACTGCCGAGTCCCTCCAAGAGTTGGTGGGTGCGCTTGGAGCCATCACCAAAGGAGCCGAGGACTTCGCCCCTCTCTTGCCTCAAATCAGCGAGTTGGATGTCTCCGATCTGCCTCGAGTTCGACAAGTCTATGGCGACCTGTCTGAGGTGATTCTGCCTCGAATCGAAAGCTCGTCCTCTTCTTCCGGCGACCTCGACCTCGCGTTTGGGTACTCCCGTGAATTCGATCGTCACTGGGCCCCGGAGGGTGTGGAACCCAAATCCCCGTATGGAGACGGGATCCACTCGTATTCCTGGGGAAAACGACAGGAAGTGAAAAACTCCGATCAGGCTGAAGAAGAGCGCCTGGGGAACACCAACCTTGGTCCCACTCCGTAGTCAACTGTTTGGGATTGCCGGAGGGACTGCATCCGGCAAGACCACGCTGGCCCAATGGTTGGCACAGAAGCTCGGTGATCGCTGCCTCTTGATCAGCCATGACCGCTACTACTTTGATGTTTCCAACCCGATTGGCCACAACTACGACGCTCCCCAAGCCCTCGACAACGGCAGACTCATCCGAAATCTGTCCGAACTCTCTCGAGGCGAGGCCACCGAACTCCCGGTCTATGACTTTGCAACGCACTCAAGAACCGCAAAGACCGAGCGGGTAAATCCTCACCCCATCGTGGTGGTGGAGGGCATCTTGGTGCTTGCAATCCCCGAGATTCGCACCTTGTTCGATTACACGGTCTTCGTGGATGCCGAAGAAGGCATCCGCCTGAAGCGTAGAGTGGAGCGCGACCAGCAAAAGCGAGGACGTACGCGAGAACAAATTCTCGCTCAGTATCGGCAGACGGTAAAGCCCATGCACGACCAGCATGTGGAGCCCTCAAAAGCCGGTGTTGACCTCCTGCTGAGGGGGGACGGGAACTTTGAGGAAAGCGCCAACGCGCTCTTTCGTGCTGTCTCGAACTACTCCGGTTCTGCAGGCGCCCCAGATTGACCGGGTGTGACCTGCAAGGTCAGCGGAAAGACGACGCGTGCACCCTCGGGATCTTCGGCCACGATCCGTGTTCGAAATTCTCCCGAGGCATCCGAATTCATGCTGGAAGCATAGCGGAGCACTCCCCGCCTCTCATCAATGGAAAGTCCAGGAGGCGCTTCTTCCAAGAAGTACCGAAGGCTGTCTCCATCGGGATCCACCGCTCGAATGGTGGTGCCGTCTAAATTTCCCAAACTCCCGGGCTTGGTGAGCATTTCAGGTGGCGAATTGAGCACCTCGATTTCACGACTCTTGCCTGTGACCGTATGGGTACCGTCCGTGGCCCGGATTTCGACCACCAGACGATCTCCTTTTCGAAAGGAGTTGCTCTTCAGTGTCCGCGATACCTTTCCAAGCCGCTTCCGGTTGTTCACGTACCACTGGAAGGATGTGCTGATGGGGTCACCTTCCGGATCTTCTACCCGAAACAACACCTCGATGTCCGTGGAGCCGTACACATCTTGCGGATTGACGCGGACATTGATGATTCGCGGCTTTCGGTTGACGCCCTCTGCTTCCTCTTCCTCGAAGAACCCCTCCTCACTCATCGTGTCCATGGTGTTGGCACGAAATTGATCGGAGGTCGTCACGACCTCTGAGGAAGACGAGCAGGCAAACAACAAGGCAGGCAGTAGACTCACAAGGCCCCCAGTATAGGACCGGTGGAGGCTGGGATCCATCCCTACGGACTTCGCAGCGGCGGCATCAATGCAGCCAAGGGTGCTTTTCCGAATCCTCGCCCGTGGAACCCGATGCGCTCAAGGGGGATCTTGGCTCGGACGTCTGCTCCGCCATGAGAGCCATCAACCGATCCTCCAGCGCATCCTGCCGAGCCATCTCCTGAAGTCTCTCACGATTTCGGCGCTTGACGCGGAGGTAGCCCACCACAAGAAAAATCGTGGCCAACCCAAGAAGAACCGTATCGTTGGCGAGGGCGCGTACCCACAACCAAGAGTTCTCGAGGCGCTTCGACCAGGCCGCGTCCAAGCTCGCCAAAGATTTGCCGGTGGCCCGTCTCAGTGCTGCCTCAAAGGAGGCTCCTTGAATCGACTCCCTCACCAAAATGGGCAACACCTGCGATCCGTACTCCGACATCAACCAAGCGATAAAATCAGCGCTCTGGGCATAGGCGAGTTGGGCACGAACAGGATCTCGTGGAAAAGGATGGGACAATTCTCCGAGGCTGAAGAGTCCCCGACCGAGCATGCCTTCTGCGATGCGGTCGGCCGTCTCCAACGTGTACTCTCCGGCGAAGACCTGAGCGACCCCTTCTTGGAGCCACTGAGGGGGGCGTTTTTCTCGAAAAGCTTGCCCCAAGAGGACATGGACAAGCTCATGGTCGAGGACCTGTGTGTCACTGGAGGCCATCCCCCCACGCAGTCCGTTCCGGCGCAGGAAAATCCATCCCTTTTGGGGATAGGCGGTGGCGTCCGCCCAGTGGGGTGCATTTCCCGGTTGGAGAGCAAAGAATTGCTCCTGAGACTGGGTAAGAAAAATCTCGATGCGTTGACCCGTTGGAAGATCCAAGAGCTCAGCAAGTCGGGGTGTGGACTCCTCGGCATGCTCAAGAAGCTGCGCCAGCTTCAAGGCTTGATTCGGAGGTCCGTGAATTCGAGCGTACAGGCCGACCTGGCTGACCCAGTCCTCGGGAAGCACCAAGGTCTCTCGAGTCTGCGGTGTCTCCACAGGAGCGTGGAGCTCTTGGGCCTCTGCAGACGGCGCCCACACGGCAAGAAACGCGAGCACAATGGCACCCAACACATGCTTCATGCTCCTGAGCTAAACACCGATGTACGGATCGGAAAGGATCACCAGGGGCTTTTGTCCAGATCCACATTGCCTCCGGAGAGCACCAGCCCCACCTCTTGGAGGCTTGTCAATGCCCTAGACTCTGGACGCAACGCGGCAGCCAGGACCGTAGCCGCTGAGGGCTCTACAAGGATTTTCATTCGCTCGAGGATCAACCGAGTTGCATGCCGAATTTCCCGATCGTCGACCACAAAGATGTCCTCAACCACATCCCTCACCACAGGCCACGTTCGCTCTCCCAGACTGGTCAGCAGGCCATCCGCTATCGTGTCGGGCGCCGTCTGCAGAAGCCACTCGCCAGCCTGCTTGGAGCGAGCCGCATCATCTGCGCCCGATGGTTCCGCTCCAAAAATCCGCACGCGAGGGTTGAGCTCTCGCATCGCCAAGGCAATTCCGGAGATGAGTCCACCGCCTCCAATCGGTACCACCACAGCCTGCAACCCCGCCACCTGCTCGAAGAGCTCGAGCCCCACCGTCCCCTGTCCAGCGATGACTTCATCCTGGTCGAAGGGGTGGAGCAACTCTCCGCCTGTCGACTCGACAATAGCGGCTGCAGTGGATTCCCGGGCAGCCAATGTCGGCTCACAGAGCACGACCTGACCCCCATAGCCCTCGACAGCCCGGCGTTTGACCACCGGAGAATTGGAAGGCATCACAATGTGGGCCGGTATGCCTGAAAGACGGGCGGCTAAGGCTACGGCCTGCGCAAAGTTGCCGCTCGAGTGGGTCACCACACCGCGAGCCCGAACGGCCTCAGGAAGGGAGAGAATGGCATTGAGTGCCCCTCGCATCTTGAAGGCGCCGACCTTCTGAAAGTTTTCACACTTGAAGTGGAGCGACTTCTCCGCCATCGCATCCAAAGCCGAGCAGCGCAAGACAGGCGTTCGATGAACGCCATCTCGTATGCGGTGGTGTGCCGCTTGAATTGCGGCAAGGTCGGCAGCATAGCTCTGCATGGCTCAATTGTGATCGTCCGAGGCCCGGGCGTCCAGCAGCTTTCGTCAGCCCTGACGAATTTCGACAGCATCCTCTGCCAAAAAACACGATCCAACCGTATTTTTTTGCTGGCACGACTATCGCAGAAGATTTGCGACGCATGCCCCACCACCTCATCGTTGTCGCAGGGTCCACGCTTCTTGGCGCCTGGATGGGCAGCCGTGTGTCTGCCTCCCTCTTGATTTTGCTCCAACTGGGGATTGCAGCCGGACTCTTCGGTTTGATTCTGAAAGAAAACCGAACCCTTCAGATTTTGTTTTGCAGTCTCTGTGCCCTCTGCACCGGGGCTGCTTCCCTCAGGACTCTCCCTGTTGGACCCGAATTGAATGGGTGGACGAATGCACAAGGGTCTGTGATCCGGCGCCACGATGGCTGGCTCGTCCTCCAAGATCCCCGAGGCCCCATTGCCCTCACTGGAGTCCAGGCGAATCTCGGCGAGTCCATCGCTGTCTTTGGAAAAGGACAAATCCTGGTGCCTCCTGGCAAGACGTCCAGCTGGTCTCGGGGGCAAGGAGCCTTGGATTCAGGCCTTCGCACGGTGATTCATGTGAAGCACCATGTGGTCCTGAAGGGCCGGAAACCAAGCCCTTTCACCGGCTCCAAGCACCAGGCTCTTCTCGAGCGGGTCGTCCTCGGTCGAGCCACCGAGCTGAGCGAGGAGCAAGAGGACATCCTCAAGAGGACCGGCACCCGACACTTGCTCGCTCTCTCGGGCCTGCATGTGGGTTTGATGTCGGGTGTTGGAGCCCTCACCTTGGGCGGAATCGGACGCCTGATCGCCTTGATTTGGCGCCCAACGGGACTCTTTTTCCTTCCGGCGATCGGCGGCTGCCTCTTCGCTCTTCTCTACGCCAACAACGCCGGCTTTCCAATCTCCACGCTCAGGGCCTCTTGCATGCTCGTCTTGGGCTGGTGTTGCTGGTTAGCAGGCCGACGACCTGAGCCATGGCGGCTCTTCTGCCTGGCTTTGATGGCCGCGGTTCTGTTCGCACCCGAGCGCATCAAAACCCTCTCTTTTGGTCTCTCTTTCTCCGCTGCAGCCGGTGTCATTCAAGCCCTCTATTGGACGAAGAAGCTCCCGGCGTCCCTTCACCCCGTTCCTCGATGGTTCCTCAAGGCCATGGGGGTCAGTGTGGGTGCACAACTTGGAGCGCTCGCTTGGAGCGCTTGGGTTTTTCAGGAATTTCCACTCCTCGCGGTTTTTGCCAATCTGTTGGCTGTCCCCTTGTTTGGTTTCTTAATCCTTCCTGCGGGATTGCTGGGCTCTCTGGGAGTTCCCGGTGCGCTGGCCATCACGGAAAGAGCCTGCGAGTTCTTCTGGAGCCTGCTGCTGCTTCTTGAAGGCCCAGTGCTTCATCCCGCTGTTGGACCAACAGGTGCCCTGGGTCTCATTCTTTCTGTTCTCATCATGAGAAAACCTGCCTCTTGGCTGGTGCTTGTTCTCTTGAGTCTTGGGCTCAAGAAGACGCACACACAAGGCCTCACCAGCACTCATTTTGATGTCGGCCAAGGCGATGCTAGCCTGGTCGAACTGGATGGACAAAAGCGGGTTTTGATCGATGCTGGGCCACGAAAAAACCAGGTCCTCCATGCTCTTCGACGAAGGGGAGTTGATCGACTGGACGCTCTGATTCTCAGTCACGACCACCGCGATCACAGTGCAGGAATTCCGGCCATACTCCAAGACATCGAGGTCGGCTGCCTCCTGCTTCCCGACCACCAAGCCTCAAGCATGACAACCCGAGAGATTCGCCGAATCGCTGAGGAGAAAGGAATTCCTCCCTGCAATCGCGAGAGGCCGCTGCCTTCTTTTCGTACCTTCCAGCTTCGCGGCAGCTCCCTTGGAACCAACAACCGCTCCCTTGTGGTGGAGGTCAACCACAGAGGTCGAAGATTTCTCTATCCCGGTGATCTTGAACGTTTGGGAGAAGGACTTTTGCTCCATGAACTTCAACCGGTCGATGGACTCAAGGTGGCGCACCACGGAAGCCGAGGGAGCACATCAAGCGACTTTCTGTCACTGACAACTCCTCGCTTCTGCGTGATCTCCAGCGGTGTCCAGAACCCTTACGGCCATCCTCACCACGAGGTTCTCATGCGCCTCAAGACCTGCGAGGTTCTCCGAACTTCAGAACACGGAGACGTGGTCATTCATCTTCCGGAGCGTGGAGTGAATGTGCGCTAAGCCGACTTGTTCTTCCGACCCACTCGGAACCAGATCACCACGGCCACCATCACCACCATCAGTGAGATGAACTGGGCATTGGACAGTGCCTGACCCAGGGTGTCCTCCATGAAGTACCCCCGCTCGGAGTCTCCTCGAAACTCCTCGTTTATGGATCGGAGAATCGGGTAGGTGGCCAAATAGGCCACGAGCATCTGACCTGGAAAGACGATGCGCTTCTTGAGCCAGAGAAAGAAGAGGCCGAGGCAGGTCAGATAGAAGGCTGCGTAGAGCTGGGTGGGATGAACCGGGTTTCGGGCGAGTTCCTGGGTGAGCCCCTCTGCAGGGAACTTGACCGCCCAAGAGACATCCGTTGGATGCCCGTAGCAGCATCCAGCCGCAAAACAGCCCAGCCGGCCCAGCGCATGGCCGAAGGGGACGTAGGGAATCAGGATGTCGAAGGCCATCAGAACCGGTACCCCGCGGGACTTGCAGACGTACCAGAACGCGACGAGTGCAGCGATCAAGCCACCGTAGAACACAAGTCCGCCTTCCCAAATGCGCACGGCTGCACCCAGGTTTCCGCTGAACTGGTCCCAGTTCACCCGCATGTACTCGAGTCGGGACCCCGCAATGCCAGCTACCAAGACCCAAAAAACCAGATCGTTGAAAAAATCAGCTGGAAGACCTCTTTTGATGGCCTGCTTGGTGGAGAAATGGGCAACCATGATGGAGGCTGCTGCAATCATCACACCGTAGATGTGGACGTCTTTTTCCAGTCCTGGAATGGTGAAGAGTACAGGATGCATGCGCTTTACACCTCGCTCGCTGTGTCTTCAGGAGAGTCGATCGACCCTTCTGCGTCAGCGTCTAAATTGTCGCCTTTTCGGTCCTCGTAGAAGAGATACTGGACCACAAAGAGGCCAACGCCTCCAACAATGGCCATGTCAGCCACGTTGAAAGAGGGCCACTCCGGGGATCCCATGATGCCCGTGAGCCAGGAATCTGGACCCCAATGCACACGGAGAAAGTCGGTGACTGACTGCTTGTGAACCCGGTCAATGAGGTTTCCTACAGCACCTGCTGCAATGAGGCCCACAATCCAAGAACCCAAACGATCCTGGGGCTCCAACTCCTTGTAGAGCCCCCAGAGAACCCAGACCGCAAATGCCGTGAACACGTAGAACACCTGCATTCGGTATTTGAACTCCGTCAGCATTCCGAAGGCGGCACCGGTGTTTTGGGAATGCACGATCTGAAACACGCCCGGGATGACGTGGATACCGGCTGCATCCATGACAAGGGTGCGTGTCTCTTGGATTGGAGTCTCTTGACCGGGCAGCAGGAGTTCGATGTTGGAGCGCCACCAAATGGAGCCTCTCGCCGACACGTTGCCCTTGCCCGTCTTCAAGAGGCCCGAAGCCGATCCCTCGTCACCCGATAGCTCCAGGTTGATGCGACGCGTTTCCGGAGCATAGGTGCCAGCGATTGGCCAATCCTGTCCACCGGCCTCGATGGTGCCCGAAACACGATCGCCCTCGACATCCAGCGCAATGTCTCCAATCTGAACTTCGCGATCCGAGGAGGCGGAGCTCTCGACAACTCGAAACACTCCATCTTCCTCTTGGCAGACATCATCCCCACGAAGGCAGATGTTTTCCACGATCCAGATTTTGGTGATTTGGTCGAGAAAGATGAGGGAGAGACTCACCCACAGGATGATTTTGGTCTTTTGCTTCACAGAAAGCTCCAGCGCCGCGGAGGAATACGGCCTGCCAAGTAGCCGAGAAGAGGGGGAGGGGCAACGGACTGACACCTTCTTCAAGGTGCTTCATCCTCCGGTCTCCGCTCAATCCTCCAGCAGAATCGGCAAGATTTGCTCTGCACCTGCACGAAAACAGAAGTCTGCCTGGGCGCTCAATTCGGTCTCCTCGGGGTTGATTTCGACGAGATGGGCGCCTGCTCTCTGCGAGGCCAAAGCCAGTGCCATCGGTGGCCAAACCATGCCGGAAGTTCCGATGACCAAACAGAGGTCCGCGCGCTCAGCCGACTCGGCAGCACGCTCAATGACGCCCGGCCAGTAGGTCTCGCCAAACCACAAAATCCGAGGCCTCGCCAAGGCACCACACTGCTCGCAGCGCGGGAGTTCCGACGGTGGGTTTTCTGAATCCTCTCGGAGTGGTCCCACCGCTGCACAGGACGTGCATGCCACCTCATCAATGCACCCGTGGAGCTCGATCAACGACTTGCTTCCCGCCAGCCGATGCAACCCGTCGACATTTTGGGTGGCCAAGAGAAAGGACCGCACACGTTTCTCGAGGGCCACCAGGGCGGTGTGTCCAGGGTTGGGCTCTGCTCGCCGACAGATGCCTCGACGCCAGCGGTACCACTCCCACACACGCTCAGGAGAGGCCTGAAATCCAGACAAACTGGCCAACTCCTCTGCTCGAAATCCTTTCCACAGCCCGTTTTTTCCTCGAAATGTGGGAATCCCCGAGGCCGCCGAAATCCCGGCACCCGAGACAACAAAGACGTGTTGTGCCTTCTCGAGGCGTTCACGAAGCGCTTCAACAGGATCCATGGCTTCATGATAAACTCTGTGGCCTGATGATCCCTTCAAAAGCTGCATCTCTGCTTCTGGCTGCCTCTGGTCTGTCCCTAATTTGGGCCTGTGCGCAAAAGAGTGATGGGGGTTTTGGTGGAGGAGGCTCCTCCTTTGACCCCGTGACCGACACCGGGCCTTGGTACTCCGATGAAGACACTGGAGGCGACAGCGGGGACACCGACTCCAACACCGAGACGGGCGGGGGTGGAGACACCGGCGAAACAGACAGCGATACCGCCAGCGATACCGGTGAACCGGGACCCGTTATCGAGGGTACTGGCTACGCCAAGGGCGATATCGCCTACAACCTCATCGCCAAGGACCAAGACGAAGACGATTGGAGTCTCCACGATCAGTACGGCACGGTGACCGTCGTTGTTTTTGGTGAGGCCTGGGACTCTCGTTTCCAGAGCATTTCCTCTTACTTGGCCGAACTCGAAACCACCTACGGCGTAAAGACCGCCCCGGTTGTGTTGACGAACAACGACGAGATGCCCGCTGACGAAGAGGACGCCGAGCTCTGGTCAACAACCTATGGTCTCGACACCGTTCTCTGGGACCCCTCGACGGAGCGGGCACTGCAGACAGACTGGGCCCCGATTGTTCGGCCGCGCTTGTTTTTGATCAATGAGGAAATGGAGATCCGCTGGGTGAACGAGGGCATCACCAATGAGGTTCAACTCTCCGAGAAAATCGAAGACATCCTCTTTTAGGACTCTGATTTACGACCCAGAGCTTCAGCGATTCGCATCGCGAGAGCCTCAGAGATTCCCTCGACCGACTGCAGGTCCTCGACACTCGCCTGACGAATTCGCTTGAGGCTACCAAAGTGCCGCAGCAGTCGCCTTTTCCGAGTTGGACCGACCCCTTCTATCTGATCCATTTCCGAGGCAATGCTGCGCTTCTGACGGGTTTTTCGATGAAAGGTAATGGCAAACCGATGCGACTCATCTCGAAGGTGACGCAGCAGGTTGAGTGCAGGATCTGAATCTGCCAATCTCAAGGGTTCCGACTGGCCTGGAAGCACAATTTTGTCGAAGGCACTTCTCTCCCCTCGACGTTTTTCTGTACGCGCCTTGACGAGTCCGATGATGGGTTGCTGCTCAGCGCCGAGTTCCCGCAGCACAGCTTGGGCTGCTGAGAGCTGGCCTTTTCCACCATCGACGACAATCAAGTCCGGAAAGTCGTCCTTCTCCCAAGCGCGGCGGATTCTCCGACCCAGAACCTCCGCCATGCTGGCGAAATCGTCGGGTCCCTCGACACTTCGAATGTGGTAGCGGCGGTACCCCGACTTCTCGGGCTTTCCGTCCACAAAGAGGACCTGGGAGGCCACCGGGGAACTGCCCTGGAAGTTGGAGTTGTCGTAGCACTCAATGCGTCTCGGAGGCGATGAGAGCCCACAGTGTTCGGCCAACAGTGCCAGCGCCTCCTCCCGGCGGGTCTCGATGTTCTCTGCCTGCCGAAAGCGTGTTTGAGCATTTTGATTCGCCAAGTCCACAAGGCGTCGCTTCCGGCCCCGTTGCGGAGAGGACAGCGAGACAGCCCTCTCTGACTGCTCCCGGAGCAACTCTTCGAGCGCGGCAGCTTCCTCGACCGGAATCGGAAGCAACACTTCTCGTGGAGCCTGGCGTTGGCTGTAGAACTGCAGAAGTGAGGAGGTCAACAAATCCTCGTTGGACTCCAAGCTGTGTTTGAAAGAAAAACCAACCGGTTCAATCATGACTCCGCGACGAACCTGAAGAACCACCAATTCGCCCGCATCGCTGTCTCGAAAGAGCCCCCAGATGTCCCGATCGGCGAGTGCCGGATCAATCACCTGCTGTCGCTCAAGCGAGGCCTGAATGCTCTGGATCAGATCCCGTTGCGAGGCTGCTCGCTCAAAATCCTCGGACTGTGCAGACTGGGTCATTTTGGCTTCCAAAGACCCCAGAAGCTGCTGATGCCTCCCTTCGAGAAACCAGACCGCCTCTTTCAAGAGATCTTGGTACTCCTCAGAACTCGTCAATCCCTCCACGCAAGGGCCCACACAGCGATGGATTTGATGGAGCAGACAAGGCCGCTTTCGACTCGCCAGCGTGCGATCAGTGCAGGTTCTCAAGGCGAATTTTCGCTCAACGAAATCCAGCGTCTTCCGGGCCTGCGGCGCCGACGCATAGGGACCGAAATAGCGAACTCCTCGTTTCTTCTCCATGCGTCTCACGAGGGTGAACCGGGGCCATGCATGGTTGCTGTTCAACGCAATGTGGAGGAAATTTTTGTCGTCTCGAAGTTGGATGTTGTAGCGCGGTCGATGACGCTTGATGAGTGTATTTTCCAACAAGAGCGCCTCTTTTTCGGAGGCTGCGACGACCACCTCAACATCGACTGCCCGGCGAAGCATGAGCTCAACATGCTGGCGCTGATCTTGCCCAAGTACATACTGACGCACCCGAGCTCGAAGGTTTTTGGCCTTGCCCACATAGAGAACCTTCTGCTCGCGGTCCTTGAAGAGGTACACGCCTGGCGACCGAGGAATCTTCCTGCTTTTCTCGTCGATGAGATCTTGGCTCATTCCACCGCAATCTGGAAAGGGTCTCGTGCTGCGAGTTCCTCAGCACTGAGTTCTACACACCGGCTCTGCGTTCGGTATTCCACACACAAGCGGTGGATCTCCGAGTCTTTCGGGATGGGAACACTCGTTGGGGCCCGACCGAATTCAACGCCATCCAAGCTCACCCGTGCGTGCTCGAGGTTGGTGGTCACTGTGGTGGTCAAAAGATCCTCTTGAACCTGAGAAGTGCTCTCTGACCTCTCCACAGGAAGGATGGACGATGGAGCGACCTCCTCCTCCGACGGGGAGTTCATCATCGAAAACCCAAGCACCACGAGAAGCAGTACTCCGACCCCACCGAGAAGTTTGGGAAGCACAGCACTCTTCGGGTTCAGGTTGAACTCGCGATCCACCACCGGCATGCTGTCGAGCTCTCGCGCCAGCTCCTCCGGGGATCGACCTGATTCCACCCATTTTCCAGGGCCAAGATCCTCATCGAGATCCGAACGCGTTCCAACCTCCACATTCAGACTCCAGTCCGCCTCCTCCTCGAGAGCGGCCAACTCTTCGCTCGACAGGCCTGGTGGATCGGAGGGGGCATCGGATCCCGTTGCGTCGACCTCTTGGACCGGTTCCAAGCGATCCTCGTCAATGGGTGTGGCCAACAGTGCATCGAGTTCTTCCTCGGAGAGGATTTCCTCCTCAAAAGCTTCCTCAGGTAGCTCTGGCTGAGGAATGAGAATGGGCACGGAGTCCACGGACGCTTCTTCCGCCGGCGGCACCTCAGGTACCGGTTTGACCTCCGCGAATTGTTGGGGCAGCGGCATCTGAATGCGTACCGCCTGTGCCTCGCTGGGGGTCTCTGCTGGAGGCGGGGATTCGGGCTCGGGTTGCACAGGCTCGGCCGTGCCACCGCTCTCCGAGGGAACCGACTCAGGCAGCGGCATTCGGAAAGGCTCAACCTCCAAAGGTTGCTTCCCCACCTCTTGGATGCCCTCATTGACCGGCTCCGGCTCCTCCTGAAGCGGAGCAATCTGAACCCGAATCGGACTCCGTCCCGAGGGAACCTCCTCTGCCGATTCCGAGGACACGATGTCGTGCTCTGCCTCCACTGTCCGATTCGCTCCAGCCCGATCCCCCTCGGAGGCCGTAGGGGATTCCTCGGCCGCAGGAAAATCGGCGGATTCCGAAATGCTGGAAGCCTCCTCCTCGAATTCCTGCTGAACTCCAGCGTCTTCTCCGACGCGAGCCGTGTCATCGGATTCTTCATTCGCTGCTTCTTCGACAGGCGAGACGAGAGACTCCTCCTCCACAGGGAGTTCATCTCCAGGGTCCGCAGGAGCCTCCTCGGCCGGGCCTGTGGCTTCATCGAAAGCGGTGTTGCTCGCAGCTTCCACCTCCTCCGAGTCGGGAAGGGCCAATTCGATTTGAATGGGCGAGCGGCTTTTCGGAGCGGACACTTCAGCCGGAGCGGGCTCTGCAATCCGAGGACTCGTTCCCGTTGGTGCCACCGCATTCGTGAACGCCTGGATCAGAGCTTGGTTGGCATTGCTGTCGAGGCCGTGAGGCAACACCGGCGCAGTGTCACGCAAGGCCCCCCCACAGCCAAATTCCGACAGCAGGCTTCGAAGTTCTTCCTCGGCCGCCTCAATGTCCTGAACGGCTGCCGCCACAGCCTGGCGAGCGAAACGTGCCGGCTTCAGACGAAGACGCGGATTTTTTCGAAGCAAACCGGAGAGCGCCAGTCGAGCACGACCGGTGTCCATTCCACCAAAATCAGGCATGGACACCACCTCGGTGGGGGGCCAATCTCCGCCGAGAAGAAAGTAAACCAGGCCGCCAACCGACCAGCAATCCGTGTCCTGGGGTCCAGCAGTCGGGTCAATGTCTGAGGGTCCTGAACAGTCCGGTCGAGCACGGACTCGAAGAACACCCTCTGCGTCGAAGCCCACCCACTCGGGGGCGAGCGTACCGTGGTGTTCCCCGGCATCGTGAATCGAATCGAGGGCCTCCAGCAGCAGGTGGCCCACGGCAAAAGCTCCTCGAGCAGAAATTTTTGTTCGAAGCTGAGTGAGCGAACAGGTCAACTCTCCCGGAAGCAGCACCCAAGCTCCAGCCTCATCGGACCCCGTCAAAATGACACCCCAAGGCCCCCCCTGAGGCATGCGAGAGGCGGACTCCAAAAGCGACGATGGGCCGAGAAGGACCTCTCCGAGACGGCCATCCGAGTGCCGTACAGCCCAGCGCTGGACCCCCTCTGAAGACACAGGGAGTTCCGACACCAAGTAGAAACCAGCGAAAGGTCCACGTTCCATTCCTGGCAAGTATACGCCCAAGCGCCCCGCTTCCACCCGCTTGCTCTGCCTTGATCCTCTCATTTTGAGGCGTTAGTTCTGCCCGCCTGAACCTGGCATTCCTCTTTTCGTAGGAAAGACATCATGAACCGCGTCCTCAGCGCCCTCTCCGAGAACCGATGCGTCTTGGCACTCAGCTCGAAGGCCTGCAACGATCTGATCCCGACCGAAGAATTCACTGAGCGGGGTGCCCACCCCTGGATGATCTTTGGTGCAGAATCCCAAAACGGAATGCCTGCAACCACTCCCGAGGGTCTTGCTCCGTGCACCGAGAAGCCGGGAGGCCTTCTGGTTCTGATCGATCCCGATTTCTCCAAGGACTCCGAGGGGTTCAAGGCCTTAGAAGCCTGTATTTCAGGAGCCCCAAACAAACCGAAGCTGCTGGTTCTTGCACGCCTGTTCAATCCCTTTCAGCTTCCCATGGGCCTGCGAACACTCAAGCTCGACCAGTTGAAGCTCAAGTCCAAAGACTTTCTCAAAAGCTTGCCACCCACTGAAGGGGCAAATGCTCCTGCAGAGGAAGCGCCTGCGAAATCCAAGAAGCGTTCTTCAGGCACCCGTGCACCTCAGCCCGTCTTTCTCGGTCGAGAGAAAGAAAAAACGGCACTGCTCGAGGCCGTACAAACCACCGGACCTACGCTGCTGCTCGGAGCCTCCGGGCTTGGAAAGCATTGGTTGATCGAAGAGGCCATTGGCAAGTCGGACTCTCTTGAACTGCTTGAAGAAGTCATTCTGGGTTCCGGCGTCGGTTTCGACACCCTTGCTGCCAGGCTCTGCGAAATCTCGGGCAACAAGAAACTGCTGACAGCGCAGAATCGCAACGCTCTCTCTCCCAAAGACTTGGTGAAGGGAATCGTCACAGGACTGCAGGGAAAAGGTTTGGCAGACAAGGTTCTTCCCATCTCCGGCATCGAAACCCTGCTGCGCCGCGACGGCAGCCTGAATCGAGATGACCGACTCTCGATGCTCCTCAGGGCCCTCTGGACAACACCAACCGAGCTGCCGATTGTCTTTCTCAGCTCTGAGGCCCCCGCACGCCTCGGTGCCGCCTCCACGATCACGACAGTGGAGCTTGAGGGTCTCAGTCGAGAAGACATCGCTGCACTGTTTGCGGCCTACTACATCGAGGATCCCTCCGAGGAGCACGTGGATGAGGTCCATCGCCGGACCCTCGGGCACCCCTTTGCAGCACGCCTCTTCGTGGTCGCCTACAACGACCCCGAGCGAAGAGAAAAGCTCTTTGCCAAGAAGTTTCTGCAGCAGGCCCACCTCGGCGATCTCGATCGCCTCCGCAACCACCTCCACTTGGTTGCTGAATCCCTCTCTCCCGAGTCCAAAAGAGCCCTCGGGCTGATCGCCCATGCTCCAATCCCGATGCCTCCTCAGGTCTTCTCGGAACTTGGACTCAATCGAGGCATCCGGCTGGAGTTGATGAGTCAAGGACTCCTGGATGTCAGTGTTGCCGAGCACCGCCGCATTTCCATTCATCCTTTGGTTTCCAAGCACCTCAGTCGTCGGAGCAAGACCGATTTTGAGACCTATGAAAAAATCGCCGACGAACTCTCAGCGCGAGCAGGGCACCAAGAGGGAGACACTCGATTGGCCATGAACCTCTGGTCAAACCTCCTCTACACCCGAGCGCGAAAACATCGAAATGTTCGCAACACAGGCTACCCTGCAGCCGATCACGGGATGGAGGCACTGCGGGGTATCATGCGCTCCAAACGACAGGATCTCGCAACCCAACGGGCCAATGAGCTGGTGAAGCGAAACTCGCTCAACACCGCCGCACGTCTTCTCCAGATTGAGGTCCTGCAGAATCAACGCGCCGATCACAACAAAATTCGTGATGCCTACAAAGAGGCGGGGAATCTCTGTCCAACTCCTGAGCTCTACCACCATCAAGCCAGCTGGGAGAGCACCCGCCGAGGGGGTGCAGCGACCGCAGCAAAAACCCTTGCAAGGGCGGTTGCCGCTTTTCCCAAGAACGCACGCCTCAAGCGACGTCTCGCGATCATGACCCATGAAATGGGCGAACACAAGGCTGCTGAAGCCCAGCTGCGAGAGGCCCTTCTGGCCGAGCCCGACATGCCCGATACCCACGTTCTCTTGGCCCAGGTCCTCTTCGAGACCCAAGGGGCCCCATGGACGGAGTCTGAAACTCTGCTTCGACAGGCCCTGCAGCTGGACCCCAACAGCCTTCTCGCCAAAGGAAGGCTGGGTGCACTTCTGCGTCGGCGGGGCATGATCGATGAGAATTCTCGAGGCCTCTTCTGGGACGAGGCTTCAACGCTGCTGAGCGACTGCTGTGCCAAGGGCTCTCGGGATGCCAAGGCAATCATCGAACACGGGCTGCTGCTGGTCGACAAAGCCCAGGTCGGTCTTGAGAGCGACCTGGCCGCTGCCGAAGAGTCCCTTTCTCGTGGCAACAAGATGAAGGGCGGTAATGAAGCGACTGCACTTGTCGGTCTGGCTCGAATCTACCTCCGAACCGACCGGGTCGAGGAGGGCGCAAAGGCCTTGGAACGTGCCCTCAAGAAGCACGCGACTCATGGGGCCCTGGCCGCGCTCGGAGAGCTCTACGCCTTCCAAGGCAAGATCTTCCGTGCAGAGAAGGAATTCCGACAAGCCTGGCAGCAGGCTCCTGACACTGCACCGGAGAAAGCACTCTACAAAATTGAACTGACACGACTTGAGGGTCTGATTGCCTCGGGAGCTGCCGTGGAGATCGAAAAAGAGGCCGAGGGCAAGGATGTTGCCGAGCCCTCTGTCGTCCCTGCGAGCGGAGAGGATGGCCCCCGCCGCGATGCAGGAAAGACTGTGGTTCGACGAAAGACAGACTCCCGCTCCAAGAAGGCTGCCGCTGAGGAAGCTCCCGCCGCTGAGGAAGCTCCCGCCGCTGAGGAGGCTCCTGCCGCTGAGGAAGCTCCTGCCGCTGGAGATGCCAAAGTTTGAGCCTTTTGTCGCCTCTCCTCTTGCTGATGGGCTGTGGAGCGTCTTCGACGTCCCAGGATACATCCTGCGTCCTTGAAGACTTCTCCTACCCGCGCGACTCCCAGCTCCGCTTTAGCGACCTTCAAGCCCTTGGAACACACAACAGCTACCATGTTGAAACCACGGAGGGACAGATCAAAGAGTGGGAATACACCCACGCGCCCCTGGAGACCCAGCTCCTCGACCAGGGCATTCGCCAGTTCGAACTCGATCTGTATTTCAACTCGCTGACCGGAGCCTTGGACGTCCTCCATGTTCCCTACCTCGATCCTGGAAGCAACTGCCCAACGCTGGAAGACTGCGTACAGGAAATTGCCAGGTTCTCCAGGCGCAACCCCGCCCATCATCCTCTGATGGTGCTCCTTGAGTTCAAGTCCTCTTACTCGGAGGCGGAATCCGATCTCTGGCTCAGCCGTGCGGAGACTGTCCTGGAAAATCAACTGGGGAAAGACCGCCTTGTTCTCCCCTCGGAAGTCCGAGGAAGCGCGGCCAGCCTCAAAGAAGCCATCGCTGACAGCGGCTGGCCTTCTCTGGGGACCCTCCGAGGAAAAAGCCTGTTTGTGCTTCATGACGGAGGTTCTCTGCGGTCCCGCTATGTCGAGACCATCCCTTCCGATCAGTGGCTGCTTTTCCCGGATGCCCGTGGGAACCTCGACCTTGATTTCGCAGCAATCCACGCCGTCAACGACCCCATCGGTTCTTTTGATCGCATCCAAGAGCTGGTCACGGCCAACCACATGGTCCGTACTCGAGCAGATTCCGATCTGAAGGAGGGTCGCAGTCAGGACACTGCCCGCCTCATGCGTGCCCTCGAGAGCGGGGCCCACTTTGTGTCAACGGACTTTCCGGTTCCACAAGCCGACATCGACTACGTGGTGACGATCCCCGAGGGAACGCCTTCGCGATGCAATCCTTTGAGTACTTCCGAGTGCACATCCGAGGATCTGGAGAACCCGGCCTTTATTGGCAACTGCGATTAGTCACAGGTCTCCGGAAGCGCTGCATCCGCACCCGGCGGGGTGGCCTCGGACAGGTCGCAAGCCGCCGTGTATTCCTGGCGCCATTTCAGCATTTCACGCCAACTCGCAGGTGGGGGTTCATCCCCGCAAGCCTCAAGCAAGCCCTCATCTTCGAGTGCAGCCATCTGTTCGGACACACAGGTCTCCTTTGCAGAGGGCTCCAGACAGTGGCAATGCACATCCGCCACATCTTCCCAGTAGGATTCAAGGGTGTAGCAACCTGAAAGAAACAGGGGCAGTAAGAACCGCATCGGTGAACTCCTTGGCACCCCTCTAACCCAAGACCAGCTCACCGGTTAGCTCCAGCAGCTGGCGCTCCAGAGCCCGAGCCCGATCGCGGCAGACAGCAGCTTCCTCAAACTCCAGTGCTGCAGCATGGGCCTTCATCTCTTTGCGAAGCTGCTGAATCTGCTGAGGAATGGCTTCCATATCGATGTTCCTCTTGGCTCCTTTTTTGGCAGGAGTTGCCCCGCCTTTCTTCTTCTTCTTTCGGTTGTTCCGAGCGTCCATGTGTCCATCTGAGAGCAGGTCAGCAAGCGGGCTCTGCACCTCTCGTGAAATGGTCTTGGGAACAATTCCCTGGGCTTCATTGTGGGCTTCTTGCAGGCTCCGCCGGCGCTGGGTCTCCTCGATGGCCTGCTTCATCGAGTCAGTGACACTGTCCCCATAGAGAATGGCCTTTCCGTCCGCGTTTCGTGCAGCTCGCCCAATGGTCTGAATCAGGCTCCTGTAGGAACGAAGAAAGCCCTCTTTGTCCGCATCCAAAATCGCGACGAGGGAGACCTCGGGAAGATCCAGACCCTCCCGCAGGAGGTTGATGCCAATCAAGACGTCAAACTCACCAAGCCTCAACTCACGCAAGATTTCCATGCGCTCCAAGGTATCGATGTCGGAGTGCAAGTAGCGTACCCGAACCCCAACCTCCTCGTAGTACTCGGTGAGTTGCTGAGAAAAACGCTTGGTCAAGGTCGTCACCAGCACCCGACTTCCACGCGACACAGCCTGGCGGATCTCCTCGAGAAGGTCGTCTACCTGACCCTTTGCTGGACGCACCTCAACCAGCGGATCGAGTAGACCTGTGGGGCGAATCACCTGCTCGACCACCACGCCCATCGACTTTTCCAGCTCGTAATCACCGGGCGTAGCCGAAACGTAGATCGCCTGATTGACCCGTTCCTCAAACTCATGAAATTTGAGAGGGCGATTGTCAAGAGCACTTGGGAGACGAAACCCGTGTCGAACCAAGGTTGCTTTGCGGTTGTGATCCCCCCGAAACATACCGCCTACCTGGGGGACCGTTTGGTGGGACTCATCGACGACCAAGAGCCAGTTGGATGGGAAATAAGACAGGAGGTTTGGAGGCGGGACTCCCTCATCCAGACCCGTGAAATGACGGGAGTAATTTTCAACTCCCGAGCAGTAGCCGAGCTCCTCCAAGATCTCGAGGTCATACAGTGTTCGCTGCTCCAATCTCTGGGCCTCAAGCAGGGATTGTTCCTTGTGGAACTCTGCGAGCCGGTTGTGGAGTTCCGTACGAATGGTGAGAATGGCTTTCTCAACCCGGTCTCGTGGAGTCACATAGTGAGAAGCCGGGTAGATACAGGTCTTTTCCAATTCCTCGATCACCACCCCTCGGAGGGGATCCACCCGCTGGATCCGTTCGATCTCGTCTCCCCAGAGCTCAACTCGAATCGCACAGTCTTCTTCATGCGAGGGCAAAACCTCGATGACGTCCCCCTTGGATCGAAAGGTTCCACGAACAAAAGAGAGCTCGTTTCTCTGGTACTGCATCTCCACCAGGCGAGCGAGAATGGTGTGCCGCGCCAGGCACTGCCCCACTTCCATCTGGAGAATCATGCCATTGTAGGCCTCCGGTGATCCCAACCCATAGATGCAGGACACGCTCGCAACGATGAGTACATCATTTCGCTCCAAGAGTGAACGCGTCGCAGAGTGCCGAAGCTTGTCGATCTGATCATTGATGGAGCTGTCTTTTTCGATGAACGTGTCTGTCGACGGGACGTAAGCCTCTGGCTGGTAGTAGTCGAAATACGACACGAAATACTCAACGGCATTGTTTGGAAACAGATCTCGAAACTCCCCAAAAAGCTGCGCTGCGAGTGTCTTGTTGTGGGCGAGAACCAGTGTCGGTCGATTGACTCGAGCAATCACATTGGCCATGGTCAGGGTCTTTCCCGAACCCGTGATTCCCATCAAAACCTGGTGCTTGAGGCCTTCTTCCAATCCTCCCACCAGTTGGTCGATGGCCTCAGGCTGATCCCCGCTCGGGTCAAAGGGTGCATGAAGTTTGAAGCTGCCCATGCCTTCTTTCATAGCGTGCTGCCGACCTTCCGCGTTAGCCCAGTTTCCATGATTTCTTGGTTTCTACTCAGCACCGCTTGCAGCGGGTCCATGGACGAAGCCGCAGTCTCCGTCTGCGAAGCCGTTCCTGCGCTCAGTCTGGATGCCGCTGGACGAGCCCTGGTGATGGACCACATCGCGGAAGAGGAGCAGAAAATATGGCATGAGGCCGAGTTCTCTCCGGGCATGCGGGCCTTGGGCACTCCAGCCTTTGGGGCCATTCGTGCCAATTCCCGGTGCGAGTTGGTGAGAAAGACCGACGACGGCGAGAAGGGCACGCACTACCTCCTGATGCGAAGCGAGCCCGTTCTCACAGGCACTCGGGTCTTTGACCGCTATGACCTCGTCGACCAAGAACTGGAACTGCGAAAGGTCCACCTCTGGGAGCGCGACGGCAAACTGTGGGTGGACCTCGAAAAGGCGCGACAAGAGGCTGCAGCTGCGAGGCAATTGCTCCGGGAAAACAAAGCCGAAGCGGCCGAGGCGGCCTTTGCAGCGCTCTACTTCTGGTTCCCCGACCCCACGCTGTTTGCGGAGCGAGGCCTCTTGGTACTTGCACCTCAGGAAGACTGAGGCCAAGCTTGTTCCTCTTGGAGGACCCATGATGTTGATCCCACTGTTGATCGCCTGCGGAGCGGGCGACACACCCAATGACGGTACACCCATCGACACCCAAGCTCCTGGAGACACCGGTATTCCCTGGCCGGGTGGCGACTGTGAGGGCACTGACGAAGATCGAGACGGATGGTGTGCGGAAGAAGGCGATTGCGATGACTCCAATGAGTGGGTGAACCCGGGTCGAGAAGAAGATGCGGAGGATGGAATCGACAACGACTGCGATGGCCGCATCGATGAGGCCTTTCGGGGCTTGACCTTGATGCAGCTGGGTGACTTCTCCTCCATCCCCCATCGGATCATCGGCGTCGATCCCCTTGGCAAAGAATCCTTCAGCGTGGATCTCGACAATGCGGACATCGTTCCCTACTTCCTGACTGCCGGCATCAACGGTGGCTGGGTCGTGGCGGATTTGGCCGAGGCATTTCTGTACGAAGTGGATGAGACCGGCCACGTCACTCCTTTGTCGGACTTTTCCGAGTCCGAGTACGGCATCTACGGCATCACCACCCACCCCGACGGGTACTATTTGGTCAGCGTGATCGGCGGTGTCGTGGCCGTGGATCCCGAGACGGGCGTTCAGACCGCTCTTGCGAGTTGGGTTCCTGATGAAGTCGGATTCTTCGCCTTTGACCTCAGTGTTGACTACTCAAGCGGCGATGTAGGGGTCTCCGGCTACTACGGAGCCTTTGGTGTGCTGAGCGCTGGCGGAGAGTGGATGCCTTACCGCCTCACCGACATGGAGGCTGACCCCGAGTACATCATGTACTCCTCGGACCACAAAGACAGCGACGGCTTCTATGGGGGAGGCTTCAATGCCGATGGCTTCGGCATCTACCGCTTTGACCTCGAGACGAAAGACTGGGTGAAAAAACACGACTGGGACCAGGACTGGAGTCCCCACTTCCTCGCCGTTGACTCGGATTCTGGCGATTTTTTCATCACCACCGATGGTGGACAATATCCCTATGCATGGAAGATCGATGGAGAAACGAGTGCAGCCGCCTCTTTTTATCCAGACCCTGGCACGCTCCAGCCTGGGATCTCCTTCTGGGACCTGTATTCCAACTACTAAGCACTGCAGCGCCAGGGTGCTCTGAGGGACGTGTCGACGCCTCGAAAGGCTCTTTTGTAGTCGGCAAAAGTCCCGCCCGCTTTGTGTGCCTCATAGACAGCCAAGCCCCATTCGGGTCCACCCTGGGCCAACTCCGCCTCAACCCAAGCCCATCGAGCTGAAGTGGGGCGCACAACCGCCTTTCCTTGCAGACCGCGACGAATGTACTGGAGGCGCTTCTCCACCACCTTGATTCCCGCGAAAGCCGCAGTATCCAAGGGGGTGTTTCGCTTCGGAACAAAAGGGGCGATGCCAAGCGCGACAGGGTGAATCTTCGAGAGTTCACGAGTGAAGCGAATCAACTCATCGAGGTCCTGGGTCTCCTCACCGGGTACCCCGACCATCATGTACACCTTGAGCACGTCGTAGTGGTGCTCAGCAGCAAGTTCAGCACAGCCCAAGAGATGCTTTTCTGTCGTGCCCTTGGCAATCTCCCTGCGCAGGCGCTGCGACGGCGCATCGCTGGCCACCGTTAGGGTTCGGTAGCCGCCTTTGCGCAGAAGCTCCGCGATTCTCGGCTTGCGCATCACGCGATCGGCTCGCAGAGACGAGATCCCGACCCCCAACCCTGCCTCAACAAGCTTCTCGAGGAGTGGAACAAGCTGCGGATGATCCGAGATTGCAGCCCCCACGAGACCCACCCGCTCCGCTTCTGGCGGCACCAAATCCAGAAGCCGCTCGGGTGTGACGAGGCGCATTCCTCCATTCGTGGAACGTCGCATGACACAGAAGGAGCACTGGCGATGGCATCCGCGCTCCCCCTCAATCAAGAACATGTTCGACAACTCGGCATCTGGAGCCAAAATGTGCGAGCGAGCTGGCAGCAGTGCATCGGAGGCCTTGGCAACCGGCGGCAAGGCGACCCCCGCACGCTCAGGAACAAAGCCGCCCGGAAGAGATTCCATCGCATCAAGCCACTCTGAACGACTGGAGTCCAAGGCCGCTCCCATGGCTTCAGCCACCTGCTCCTCCGCTTCACCCAGCAGCATTGCATCCACAAAAGGCGCAGCCGGGAGAGGGTTGGAAAAGGTGATGGGCCCCCCCAAAACAATCCGCGGATGACTCTCGTCTCGCTCTTCTCTTAGGGCTGGGATTCCAGACAACTCCAGGACATCCACCAAACCTGAGAGTTCCAGCTCGTAGGCCAATGAAATTCCAATGACCGGGAAATCCCCTACCGGCGACTGGGTCTCGTAGGTCAAAAGAGGCGTTCGACTTTTTTTCCATGCTGCAACGTCGTCGGGCAGAAACGCTCGCTCCACTGCAAAACCCGCCTCTTGCAGGACCCGATGAATCCACTGAAAGCCCAAGGAGCTCATTCCTGCCCGATACGGCGAGGGGTAGAGCATCACCACACGCGCAGCGCCCCCCTTGAAGGGCGGGCCTGTCTCAGCAGCCACGCGAGCTTGGATCGTCTTGATGAGGTCCCAGGACATGACTTCGACTCTAGCCCCAACTGGAACAATTCGCGAATGGGAAGACTGATGCTTCCCCTGGCATTAGGATGATGGCATGAGAACACTCCTCCCACTTCTCCTCGGTTTTCTCGGACTCGGTGAAGCCCACGCTGAGACCCAAGAATTGCGGTACACCCTGGCTTCCAACGGACAAGAGGTGGGTCACCGAGACCTCAAGATTCGCTTCCTTCCCGGCGAGTATGGAGAGAAACGCTTCATCGAGTCCTGGACTGAATTTAAGCTTCCTCTTGCGCGGCGCAGCTTCCACTACAAACAGCGCCTCAACGGACTCGCCAAGAGCGGGCCCATGGGATTCCGAGCCTCGATGAGCGAGGACGGCCACCTCCGCGAGGTCCAGGTCGTTCATCAGCCGGAGCAGTGGATGGTCACCCACGCCGAGTTGGGACGCTCATGGGTCCTTCCTGTTGACTCAGAGGCCTTCGATGCCACCTCCATCACCTTGGTCGATCCCGGCTCACACGGTTTTCTGAACGACCGCTTGAGTCTCCGAGTTCTCAGCGCGGAGACCGGAAAAGTTGTGGAGGGACGGCTGGTCCATCAGGGAAGTCAGTCTGTCGCGATCGCGGGGCAGGCGGTTGAGGCGCAACACTACCTCTGGGAACTTGAAAGCGGCAGCATTCACCTTGCTTATGACAGCGCCGGTTACCTGATTCGCTACACCCTCCAGATTGCCGGCCAAGAGCTGACTGCCACCCTGGATGCACTGCCTGCGGAACGTTCCTTCGAGGAAGACATGCCCATGATGCTCTTTACGGAGGACATCCAAGAAGAAGCGCTCTAACCGCATGCTTCGGGAGATTCCCAAGGCCTTGTGGCTCATCGGCCTTCTGTCTGCCCTCCGGCTCTTGGTTTGGGGAGTTGCAGTGGCTCCTGCAGGACCCTTGGGCAGCGACCCCGCACTGTGGGGGCTTACGGCACTCGACATCGAGGCCGGGAATGCTCCGCTTGTGGTTCCTCTCTATCCTTGGTTGATTCAGGTGCTCCCTGGAAGTCCGATCCACGTTGGGGTGAGCCTCTCCCTCCTCGCGATTTGGCTGCTTCCTGTTGCCACCTGGTGGGCGGCACGCCCCATCAGCAATCCAGTGGCACTCGGGTCAGGACTCGGAGTTCTCCTTCTCCCCGATGGCCTGGTCATGGCCTTCCAGCTTCAACCCGATGCCCTCACCAGCCTGTGGGCCATCCTGCTGGCAGGGAGCCTCCTGAGAGGGCGCTGGGCCCTCACCGTTCCCTTGGCCTTGGTGGGCCTCTTCCTCAGAGAGCATGGCGCACCTGTCTTTCTGTTGGTCGGTCTCGCAGCGGTTCTTTCACCGGGTAAACGCGCAGTTCGTGTGGCTGTGCTTCTCGGCGGTGCTCTGCTGCTGGCTCCGCTGTTCGGAGGAGAGATCGGTCTGGATCAGCCCTGGAACGAACGCAGCGAAACCGCCTTGTCGCTCTTGAATACCGACCAAAAACCGCCGCATCTGCGCATGGAGGAATGGCGTGAGTTTCGAGAACTCGGGGCAATCCAGCGCATCCAGTGGCACGCTTCACGCTCCCTTCGTGAGGCCCCCGAGGCTTGGGGTTGGGTCCTGCTCGCTGGACTGATGTTGACCGGGACCCGGAGAAGGGATCTCCTTCCTGCTGCCCTTCCTGTTCTCCCGGTATTCGGTGCCATGATTGTGTGGAGCGAGCGACGCCATGTCACCATTGCTGTTCCTGTTCTTCTGGTGATCGTCGCCGCATGCCTGGAGAGACTCCGGTCCCACCACCGCCGAGGGCTGCTCGGAATCTGTGGGGTTCTGTTGGCCCTCGGTCTCTGGATTTTGCCTGAGGAAGCCTCCAAGCAGCGTCGTGAATCCGAAGCCTTTGGACCTGTAGCAAAGACGGCGGAGGCTCTGTGTGCTCAAGCGGAGGCCTCCGATTGGATTCTCAGCATCGACCAACGCCTGATCCTCTGGTGTCCCCTCCCACAACTCTCTGACCCCCGACATCCAGAGGCTTGGAAGGCTTGGCTTGTTGCGCCCGCCCGCAGCGTTCAAGGTCCTTGGGTGGCGGTCAATCAACATCATGACGCGGCTTGGTTCTATCGGCTCTCTGAAGAACAACTGGGCCCACCTTGTCCGAGCAATGAACCGCTCAAGCGACGATTTTTGCTTGCCAGCGGACCCAAGGCTCACCCTGCCTTCTCCCAGGTTCCCATGCCCAACAGCCCTGCTCTCGCGATTCCTTTCCCGAAAGCCTGCCGCTAATCCCTCGACCAGTCTCCAGAAGCCCCGCCCGATTTGTTGCAGAGCTGTATCGGCCCAATGACCATGGCCTTGTCGATCGCCTTCAGCATGTCGTAGATGCACAGCAGGGCTCCGCTTACGGCACAGAGCGCCTCCATCTCTACCCCTGTCTTTCCTTCACAGCGAACCCGTGCCTCCGCACGAATGCGTTGGCCGTCGACGGGCTTGAGGATCAGCCGAATTCCGGTGAGGGCAAGAGGATGACAGAGAGGGACCCAATCGGAAGTCTTCTTTGCAGCCTGAATGCCTGCAACTTGCGCAATGGTGAGCACATCTCCCTTGGAGATTTGACCCTCCAACACCGCATCGTAAGCGTCTTGACTCAGAGAAATCCATCCCTCAGCGAGGGCCTCCCGCCGCGTGACGGCCTTCCCTCCAACATCCACCATTCGGGCGTTTCCTTCCTCATCCATGTGGGTCAGCTTCGGCATTAGACCTCCCGTTCCAAGGGCATCGTGAGGCAGCGGGGGCCACCGCGACCACGGGACAATTCACTCCCGATGATCTGGATCAGGTAGCGCTCTCGAGACTCGGTGAGTTTCTGAAAGTTTCCACCGAACCGATCTTGGAACAGCCGCAAGAACTCTTGGGCCGAGATGGAGGTGAAGCCTGCTCGCTCCATCGCCGCAGCGGTGTGGACATTTCGGGCATAGCCGAGCACGACACCTGGACTCAGTGCCACGAAGTTGCTGCCATCTGTCCACTGCTCACGCTCTTCATGGAGGGGGTGACCTCCTCCACAGAGGACGGCTTGCATGGGGTGTCCTTCCTGTGCGAGTGCATCCAGCAAATCGCCTCCGACCGGATCCACGAACAACTGCTCACTCGAACCTCGAATTCGGAAGATGTTCGCCTCCTCTCGACCGCCCCGCTTGAGGAGTGGACCGTAGACAACTGCCGTATCCCAATCTGCGAGCGTGAAAACCGTGTCCAGGTGCATCGCACTGCGTTGCTTGGGCATTTCCACAACCAGGACACGAGTGAATCCTCGCTCTAAAAGTTCCTTTCCCAAGCCCAGTATCATGGACCAACTGGTTCGCTCAGAAGCCCCGATGAGGACCAGAGAATCACTCACAACGAGAACGTCTCCACCTTCAACCGTCAGCGGAAAGCTGCCCCCGATCTGGCGCACATAGCGAGAGTTTCGAGAGAGCTCGGCCTCCTCAAACCAAGGATGATGCTCTGCGATCGCCCACATCAAGATGGATTCACGATGCCTGGCTTTCTTGCGAGCATTGCCCACGATCAGAAGGTCTCCAGCCACCGCAGCGAGATCCCGGGCAAAGATCAAATTGGGCAAGGGATGGACTGCGCGTCCAGGATGCAGGCCGCCTCGTCCGGCACCAACCACCACACTGTGAGCCAATTCTTCAGGCTCCATGGCGGCCATCCGAGTCATCATCACCCCCGGCAGTTCCTCGAGTCTTCCCACCTCATCAATGACAAATTCCCGAGCCTCCGGGATGTGGAGTACGTCCACCAGCAGGTCATCCCAAAACCCCACCTCAGCCGCCGTTCCAAGCACTCGACACATCTGATCGTGCTCTTTCTTTGCATCTGGAACATGCACCAAGTCATCAAAGAGAAGGTAGTGAGCGCTTCCGGGTTCGATGTGCCGGGGGAGCATGTGAGCCAGGGCAGCACCCGGACGCTGCACCACTACTCGCTTGAGTCGGGCGACTTCACTGGTGACCTTCAACATCCTGGACTTCACTCCTCGCTTCGGCGAGGTTAGGGGTTCATTATGTACTCGCACATTGTCTGGCTAAGTGACCTGTCGGAGCAAGCCAAAGCTTGCCTCGAGCCTCTTCGGTGCATGGCCCTGATGGGGCCTGCACGGGTTACGATTCTTTCGGCTGGAGCCGAGAAATCCGGCGATACCGAGGCCACTCGTCAGCACATGGAGAACCTCAAGCGCCAACTGCGTGCGTCTGAGGAATTGGCTGTCACTGTGGAGCTCACCGACAGCTCACCGAGTTCCGTTGCTGGAGCGTATGGCGCCACAGCGGACCTCGTCGTCATTGGTCGAACAGGCGCCTCGGGCCGAGCCGTACTGATGGGTTCTACAGCCGAGCGTGTTCTCCGTGGAACAGCCTCATCCGTCTTGGTCGTAGGAGGCCGTCCTTTCAGCGACATTCAGCAGGTTCTCTGCCCCATCGAAGTCGATCGCCCGGCCAATGTTCCGATCGTGCATGCTGCTCGAATCGCTCGTACCTACGACGCCACGTGTACGTTTTTGGCTCTGATGCCCTTCGGGAATGAGCATCCGGCACAGCGGCAGCTCGAGGAGCTTCAGGCCGTGGTTCAGCACGCTCTTGAACCCTCTCTGCGCTCCGAACTGAAGGCTCGGTACGAAGTCGGCTACGCCAACGAACCGGCTGAGGGAATCTGCGAGGTGGCCAAGGAGATGGATCTGGTGGTCATGGGGGCACAGAACAAGAGCGGTCTCGCACGAATCATCTTGGGCAGCGTCTCGGAGCGTGTCGCGTCAAGAGCTCCCATTCCTGTGCTTGTTGCCCGGCCCCTGACGTGATCAAACGCCTTCTCTTGGGAGGAGGGATTGCGCTGGTTGCGCTTGCTGGTTTTGTGTTCGTCGCCGAGAGGCGAGCGCTCGCGGCACTCGACGACCTCGGAGTTCGCTACGAAAGGCTTGAACGCGGGTTGTTTTCTCGAACCCTTTACGACCTCCAATATCGGAGCGTCACCATCGGGCGAGTCTCCGCATCGCTGCTTCAACCTCGAAAGGTCAAAGCCAGCGACATCCATGTGCGGATTCAGCCGGAATCCGGTTCTGGACAACTGGGCTCCGAGGCACCCAATCCCCTTCCTGAAGACATCACCGCCTCACTGCACGCAGTGTCCCTGAGTTGGGACGGAGACACCCTCATTGATGGACTCTCTGGAAGTCTTGAGAATGGTCGGGTCATCCTCGACGGTGACGGGGTGCATCTGTCAAGCGGAGCAGATCTGTTCGAAATCGATTGGAGCACCCTGCTTCCAGGTGACTGGGCGAGCGGCGAAGCCAACGTGCAGATCCAACGTGGGGGGCGAATCAAAATCATTGTATCGGTTCCCGATTTGGTCGTTGACCACCCCCTTTTGCACGGCCAACCTGTCTCCGTGGGAGAGGCTCTCATCGCCCTCGAGGGGGACCGCTTAGCGCGTTCCCTACGCGGTACGTTGAGCGTTGGCGGTGTGGAATCGGAGCTGACGGTCCAGAGGGAAGACAAGCAGTTCTTGACCGATCTTGTTTTCGGTCCCATGCCGTTGTCGGAAGCCTTAGTCCCGCTTCACAGCGTCGTTCCTGAGGCTCCACGAGCACAAATTGACGGCAGCATTTCTGCACAAGCACAGCTCGAATGGCCCTCCAAGGAGTGGACGGGAAACTTTTTCTTGGAGTCGATCGACGTCGACGGTGCCGTTCCCACCAACCTCCAGTCCCTCAAGCGTGGTCGTTTCCAGCATCGTGTGGTGGACGAGGTGGGGGATCCCGTACTCAGAACTTCAGGAGAGGGGAGTCAAAACTGGATTTCCCTCCGCGAGATCGCGCCGGCCATGCGGCATGCCGTGATTGCATCGGAAGACATCCGCTTTACCCAACACAACGGCTTTGATCTGGAGGCCATGCACGATGCCCTGGAGGCCAATCAACGTGCCGGAGTCATTGATCGGGGAGGCAGCACCCTAAGCCAGCAGCTCGCCAAAAATCTGTTTCTGGACGGACAGCGCACCCTCATCCGAAAACTCCGAGAACTGCTCTTGGCCGTGGAAATGGATCGCTCCTTGGGCAAGGGGCGTATCTTAGAACTCTACCTCAATGTGGTGGAGTGGGGGCCGGGTATTCACGGCATCTCCCAGGCTTCCGAGCGCTACTTTATGCGGCGCCCTTCGCAGTTGCGTCCCAACGAGGCCGCCTTCCTCGCGGCAATTCTCCCAAGTCCAAGACGCTTCTACCGCGAGCAGTACCTCCGTGAGCGAGCGCGAGAAACGCGAATTGACTGGATTCTGGAGAACATGGGCAACGCCAATCGCTTGAGCCCTCCAGAGGTCGATTACTGGACCCAAGCCCCGCTCCAGTTCGTGCCCCCCCCACGAGAGAGCCGCTGAGCCGCGCTTTTTGATTCAGAAAGTAAGGAGAAGATCCGTAGAGGAGCCATGCGCATTCTCTATCTCTCTGCCGGCAGCACCCCAGACTACCAATGCGATGCCCTGTTGCACGGCCTGAAAAGTCTCTACGGCGCCCAAGTGGTCGATGTTGAGCCGGCTTGGTTTCTCTACCAGAAGAGCTTTGCTGCGAGGTGTCCGGACCCGGCCCAATTCTACGGGAGAGGCTTCAGTCTCTACGGCACACTGCCCGAGTTGCCCGTTGATCGCAGCGACATTCCCCGGAAGATTCAGTCCCGCTACTTCGACCTGGTGATCTACGGCTCCATCCACCGCGACCAGAGCCATCTTTGGCAGGTTCTGGAACACTACAAGCCCTCGGAGATCGTCTTCGTGGACGGCGAAGATCAGGACCACATGCTGCAGCCACTGATCAATCGAGGCATCACCTTCAAGCGCGAACTGAGTGCCATCCACCCCGGGGTCTTTCCCATTCACTTCGCGATTCCCAAGGAGAAGGTCCTCACCGAGCGACCCACAAAGACCAAGGTGATGGCACACTGCGATCCAAGAGACCGCTCGACCTACATTTTCGAGACTGAGCCAGACTACTACCAGGACTATGCGGAGTCGCTCTTCGGGGTCACCACCCAGAAGGCGGGCTGGGATTGCATGCGCCACTATGAGATCCTGGCGAACCGCTGCATTCCTCACTTCATCGACTTGGTTCGCGCCCCGGCTCTCACCATGCACCGACTTCCCAAGATCGAAATTCTCTTGGCGGCACGCTCCTTGGGACAGCAGCTGTCGAAGCACGGCCCAGAGGCCTTCCTCTGCGGTGGGTCTCACGCTGAGGTGTTTTGGGCGCTCGAAGAACGCATTCACCGGGCTTTCCGATCCCACTGCACCACTGAGGCCCTGGCTCACTACGTTCTGGCGACGACCGCTGAGATTCAGCAAAACACCTCGATGCGTACGAGTTCCTGGCTCTTTGAGGCGGGGCAGAAGACCGGCACCTCCGCCGCATGAAAAAAGCCCCGCTCACAAAGAGCGGGGCTCAACTCGGTCTGGCGAACTTCGCCTTAGAAGTACCACTGAGCGCCAAAGGTGGTCTGCACTGCGCCGGGGATGGTGCCTCCTTCTTGGTTGTCGAGGTAGCCAATGGCCCGAGCCTCGAAATCAATGGCAGCGTTCTGTCCGAGAGCAATCTCGAGTCCGACACCTGCATGGGGTCCAAAGGAGGAGTTCTCGAACTTGGAGCGGTACTCATCAAAGCCGTCGCTCCAGGTGTCGTCATGGACACGCTCGGTGAAGGTGACCCCGACCGATGCATAGGGGCTGACCCGACTCCAAGGAGCTGCAAAGACCTGCACAGAAGGCTGAAGCATCGTGGTGGTGCGCTGAGTCTCCGCATCGAAGGTCTCGTCGTGCACGCTGTAGGCCATCTCAAACCCGAGGCCCTCCACGGGGCGGAACCGTGCATTCACACCCAGTCCAAAGTCGCTGAAATCTCCCCCAAGGTCGTACCCTGAGGCGTAGCTTCCAGTGGTCAAGCCCACACTGAAGGCTCCCTTGCGGTCAATGGCACGGCGCGGCATGGGCACAGACTCGCTGTAGACACCGGAACGAACGCGGTGGTGTCGGTGGGGTGCGGGTCCGTAGACAAAGACACCGTGGTACCAACGAATGGGCCGGGCATGGGTGTGGTTCCACCGGTGGTACCAACGGTGAGGCCGCACATGGTTCGTGCGGCGCACGTGGTTGTGCCGATGTCGAGCTGCTGCCTGCCGTGCACGGTGCTGACGAACCGCCGCGGCTCGCTGCGCTTCCGCACGATGTCTTGCCTGTTGACGGGCAGCAGCGGCTCGATTTGCAGCACGCGTTTCTGCATGCCGCTGTTGGGCACGCTGTTGGGCACGCTCTTGGTGGCGATTTGCTGCGGCTTGATTTGCAGCACGCGTTTCCGCATGCCGCTGCTGAGCACGCTGCTGCTGCTGAGCACGATGCTGCTCGTGAGTAGGATGCTTCTGCTGAGTGGGCTGCTGCTGGGGGCTCTGCTGCTGGGCACGCTCTTGCTGCTGCTGACGCTCCGCACGGTTCCCCTCC
>JAYXVV010000007.1:0-10025 GCA_036021505.1 Myxococcota bacterium
ACTCTGTGATGGCTTGGACAACGACTGCGACATGGAGGTGGATGAGGATCGGTTTGAGATGTTTGCCGATGGCGATGGCGATGGTTTCGGAGACGGCACCACCTCAGTCGTGGACTGCGAACTCCGCGCAGGGCACGTGGAGATCGCAGGGGATTGTGACGACACCAACGCTGCCATCCACCCCGGGGCCGAGGAGGTCTGTGATGGCGTGGACAACGACTGTGACCCGACGACCTCCGAAGTCGGGATGGTGGAGCAAACTTCCCCCGACGGCACCGTGATGGATGTGAGTGATTGGTTCGCAGGAAGCAGCAGCAGTGCAGCACAAGTAAACCTCTCGAGTCCAGACGAGCGCTATTCCTTCTGCGAGGGCACGTACTACGCCCACATTGACATCACGGCATCTGGAATCACCCTGGAAGGACAGGTCGGAAAGGCTGGGACCACCATTTTGGATGGGGCAGGTTCGGGCACTGCGGTCTTCATCGCAGGGGAGGGGTTCTCGACTGTCCTCTCCGATTTGACTGTCCAGAACGCGGTCGCTCCGAGCAATCCAATCTTCGAAGAGGTCAGGTTGGGTGGCGGTATTGCCTGCTTTGGCTACACCGAATTGCTGATGGGGGATCCCCCACTCGAGAGTTTTGGGGACCTGCAGCTCATCGGCATGATTGTTCAGAACAATGAAGCTCAGTACGGAGGCGGGCTGTTGACCCAGCAGTGCCATGCCACCATCGAGGAGTCCGTGTTCCGAGCCAATGAGGCGGAGGATGGAGCTGGAATCTACCTGGCGGAGGCCAATGGAGAACTCACCGATGTGGTTGTGGAGGGCCATCTCGACATCACGGGGGCCGCCGCACTGATCCACGAGGGCTGGGAAGACTCCTGGACCGCAATCTGGGAGGATGTGGTCATCCAGGACAACACCACCGTGGACAGCTCTGGCATAGCCAGAGCTGTTGAGATCTATGATGTCGACCTCGTCTGGTCCTCCTCGGGAGCCTCCAGCAGATCGCGTCTCTGGAACAACCGAGGCAATGGCTCCGGTCACGCGATGTTCGTCCGAGGAGCGCTTCAGGTGAATGACGTGGACTTCGGAGATGCAGGAAGTGTCGAGGAGAACGACATCGCGGATCTCTACCTCTACGAGGCCATCAGCGACTACGCAGCGGGTGACGCGAGTACTTTTTCTTGCTCCGACGATGATGAGGGCTGTGGCGTTCCCCAATCCACATCCTACGGAAACTGGGATCAGAGCAATACCTCCACCGAGGGCTTTTTTGGTCATGTCATACAAGTGGATTCACGAACCACCCTTCGTGATTTTGAGTTTGGCTTTGCCAACTCCAGTTGTGCCTCAAAGACGCCGTATGTCTTGAAGCGGTCCAGCGTATCCAATGGAGCCTCCCAGTCGTGGGAGGTGGTCTGGCGGGGCTATTACCCGAGTTTCGCGCAGTCGACGCTCAAGAGCGGAAGGGTAGGCAAAATTCTCGAGCCCAGTACCTACTACGCGCTGGTGTTCGGATTCGACTGTGGCACTTCTTCAAGCGGTATCAACATGTCTCGCTCGGGCACAAATGGGTTGGACCTCGGATACGGGAGCAGCTCGGGAGCCGTCACGAAGCTTGGAACCCACTCCATCTTGAGCGTTGGACAGAGCCTGACGATGACCTATTCCGCCGAGGATGACTTCAAAATGACCGTCGATTTGGTGGCACTCGACTAAAAAAAATAGGGAGGAGGCCGACTTCCTTTGAATGGGGAATACAGGGCCCCAGTCAACGGGTTTTGCTCTTCCTAAGGGGACCTTGAGTGGGGGGGTGCCAAATCGGGTCGTCAAACCAAACTGCAGGATCCAGAGAATGCAGCACCGCATTCGCAAGATCAGCAGCCTGCAGCGCTAAGTCGAGTTACATTTCTAATCAAGAGACGAGGACGGGGCGCCGTCTTCGCTGAAGAAGCCAAAGCTTCGGGAGTCAATACAATGCGTGGCCTGGTAGGGATTGTAGGACTGAGTTTGTTGGGGTGTGATCATTACGCCTCCAATTTGCCGGAAAGTGCCGTGTTGCTTGGGGGCGCCTATGTGCAACCCGAGACCTTGGAGCTTGGTCGAAAAGTCTACATCAAAAACTGTGCAGCCTGTCATGGCATCGAGGGAGATGGACGTGGTCCAGCCTCCCCCGGCCTCAAACCCGCACCACGAAACCTGCAAACAGGCGTGTATCGCTTTGCGGCAGTGAAACCCGGTTTCGACCTGCCTCGCGACGAGGAGCTCATGCGCATCCTCGAGCACGGACTCGAGGGAACAGCCATGCTGGCCTACGATCTGACTCGAAAAGAGCGCTCTGCTGTGATTCAGTACATCAAGACCTTCGCCCCAGTCTGGTTTGACCCCGACAGCAAGGTGCAAGAAACCTACAGCCCGACGGAAGACCCCTACGAGGACAACGTCATGGCGGGTGTCCAACGTGGCGAGCAGGTCTACCACAGCCAGGCTGCGTGTTGGGCTTGCCACCCCTCTTATCTCTCGGAAGAAGAGATTCAGGGCTACCGGGCTGCAGACGGACTGCCTCCTACGCCCGTTCGCGCGAACTACCGCTACCCGACTCAGCTGGACCCCATGCCACCTGACTACCGCTGGGATGGCGTGAAGATTTCAAGCTCTCCAGAGGGCGTCTACCGGACGCTTCTCAATGGCTTGGCGGGAAGCGGAATGCCGGCCTATGGAGACATTCTTGAGGATGACGACATCTGGGCAGTCGCCCACTATGTCTCTGCACTCGTGAAAGAGGGCAAAGACAACATCCTGGCATCGTCCAACATGCCAAGCCAGCCCTACGGTGAGCCTCCCGAGGTTGAGGCGGCTCCTGCAGAAGCCGCGGCCGACGCACCAGCGCCTCCACCGCAGGCTTTGGTGGACTACGGGTGCCTGGGCTGTCATGCCATCGATTCGCCGCGTGGTGGAGCGGGTCCAAGCCTCTACAAGATTGGTGCGGAGCACACTGCCGAGGAGATTGCGTACGCGATTCGCGAGCCGGATGCCGAGATGGCTGAGGGGTACGAGTACGCGACGGGAATCATGAGCGGCACGCTGAATGCGAATGGTTTCTACACCAATGTCACCGATGCCGAGTTTGATGCGATCGTGGACTACCTCTCTGGCTTGAAGTAGTCGGGACGCGTCGCACAGCGAGTGTCGCACAGCGAGCCCGTACGGAAGCGAAACCGAACGGGAGCGCGGCCGGTTAGGCGATGAAGATCATGAGGTACATCAGTACCCACACCACGTCGACGAAGTGCCAGAACATGGACACGAGCACGACTCCATGGTGGTCATCGGGGGTGTATCCGCCGCGTCGCGCCTTGGGCACGACGGAGACCAACATGCCGAGACCCACCACAACGTGGAGCGCGTGGAAGACGGTGAGGAAGTAGAAGGCCGACCCGTAGGCGCCAGTCTGGTGAGTGAGTCCCTCGCCGATCAGGTCTGTCCAGAGCAGGATCTGGAGACCCGTGAACACGAAGCCAAGCAGGGGTGTGGCGACAAGCCAACCCAGGAAAGCGGTCTGTTTTCCACGACGAATCGAACGCACGGCTAAGTGGATGCACACACTGCTTGCCAGCAGGATGAGTGTGTTGACGCCGGGGAGAACCACAGGGAGCGCTGGCATTCCGTCAAGAGGCCAGCCTCCATCCAGGACGCGGAGGAGGGTGTAGGAGTAGAAGCAGGCGGCGAACATCATCGCCCAAGAACCCAGGAATACCAGCATTCCGATTTTCGACGTGTTCGCCTTTTTCTTGGCGATGACCTCGGCTTGGGTGAGGGGATCCATGTCCTGCTCGTGAGTGGTGCACACCTAAGAGGCGCAGCACACACATTTTCGTCCCTGTTGTGTGGTGTCTGCAGAAGAAAGTTCGTCTCCAGACACCGATTCACGCAGGGTTAGGTGGTCTCAGCTGTAGCGGGCTCGGGAGCGCCACCCTCTGTGGGGTAGGGTTCCGTTTGCGAAAGCCAGTCACGACCCAAGAGCTTGGTGGCCACGGGGTCGGAGTACTCGTGCGGTCCACGAACAACGGTCGGGATTGACCGGAAGTTGCACACAGGTGGGGGAGAGGTGGTCTCCCACTCCAAGGTTCCCACTTCCCAGGGGTTGTTGCTCGACTTGGGTCCTCGGTACATGCTGTAGAGAATGTTGTAGAGGAAGAGCAGCTGGAACGCGAACATCGCGAATGCGAAGTACGAGGTGAACTGGTTCAGAGGCTGGAGGTGCTCCAAGAAAGTGTACTCATAGGGGTTGTACAACCGACGATGCTGTCCCGCATAGCCTGCCACCAACTGGCCACAGAACACCAAGGTGATGGTGATGAGCGAGCCCCAGAAGTGAATCTGCCCCAGAGTCTTGTTGAGCCTTCTTCCGTACATCTTGGGGAACCAGAAGTAGATTCCGGCGACGACTCCAAGGAAGGAGGCGGCTGCCATTGTGAGGTGGAAGTGTCCGACGACCCACATGGTGTCATGGAGGTAGATGTCGGTTGAGATTGCAGCCAGGTGCAGACCGGTGAGTCCTCCCAGCCCGAACACGAAGACCGTACCCATGGCGAACAACATGGGCACTTCCTTTCGGATGTTGCCCTTCCAGATGGTGTGGAGCCAGTTGAGGAACAGCATCTCCGCAGGGATGGAGATGATCAGGGTCAGAATCATGAAGCTCTTGCCGAGCAGTGGATTCATGCCGCTGAGGTACATGTGGTGGCCGTACACAACGGCGGAGAGGACGGACACAGCACACATGGCGTAGACCGAACCCCGGTACCAGTAAGCGGGCTTTCGCGAGAAGAAAGAGAGCAGATCCGAGATGATTCCCCACACTGGGAGGATGAGGATGTAGACCTCGGGGTGCCCGAAAATCCAGAAGAGGTGCTGGAAGAGGATCGGGTCGCCCGCATTGTCTCCAGCGAGTGCTCCGGCAATGAAGAAGTTGGTGTCAAAGTGACGATCCATCAGCAGAAGCAAGCCCGCTGATCCCAGCACGGGAACAAAGAGAATGTTCAGGATGGAGGTCAGCCAGAGACCCCAGACGGTGAGGGGCATGCGCATCCAGGTCATGCCGGGTGCCCGGAGACGAATCACGGTGGTGACGTAGTTGATCGCACCCATGATGGTCGAGACACCAATCACGAAGATGCCTGCCACCAAAAAGCTCTGGCCCCATCCAAAGGAACCGACATTGGTCGACAGGGGAGCGTAGGTTGTCCAGCCAGCTCCACCAGCACCGAGAGGGGCAGCGAATCCGGCGAGCACCAGGGCGCCTGAGAGATTGAAGAAGTGCAGCGACAGCATGTTGAGCGTTGGGAACGCCATGTCGCGGGCACCAATCATCAACGGAATGGTCAGGTTGCCGAAGCAGCCGATCAGCAAGGGCGTGATGGCCCAGAAGATCATGATCAGGCCATGGGTGGTGAAGATGGCGTTGTAGGCCGCTGGATTGATGGCTCCCTCAGATCCTGAGAAGAGCATCTTTCCTACGAGGGGTACGGCCTCTCCGGGGTAGGCCCACTGCCACCGAATGAGCATCGCCTCGAAGCCACCAATGGCCAGGAAGATGATGCCTGCCCACAGAAACTGCTTCGCAATGACCTTGTGATCGGTCGAAAAGACGTACTTTTTCCAGAAAGAGGTGGGCTCTTCGTGGATCGGTTGCAGGTGCTGGTATGCGTCTTCAGGTGCGTGATGTTCTCCAGAACCCATGCCCTACTCCTTCCAGGCCCAGCCCCAGTGGGAGTCCGTATCGGTCTCCTTGTAGGCCAGTGCGGAACGTCGTGAGCTTTCAGCGGCCCACTCGTCAAAGTCTTGTTGTGAATGAACTGTCCAGATGCCTTTCATCAGGTAGTGGGCTGCACCGCAGTGCTGTGCGCAGAGGATCTCGTACTGGCCCTCGGTGTTGTCTGCAGTGTGAACAAGAAGGTGATTGATCATGCCCGGCATGGCGTCAATCTGAACACGGTAGTTCGGAAGTGCGAAGCCGTGGATCACGTCGGTGGATGCCACTTGAAGGTAGACCGTCTTGTTTTCAGGAACCCGGATGTCGTTGAGCGTCACGATGTCATCCTCAGTCTGGAAGATGCCATCAGGACCCGCGTAGCGAGCATCCCATGCCCACTGATGGGCGTTAATCTCAATGCGCAGAGTTCCATCGTGCTGGACGTTCTCTTTCTCCTCGGAGAAGTGCCAGCCCTGTTCTTCGGCACCATCGAAGTCCCAGAAGATGGTGTCGACGTCTTTCATCGAGTTGTAGAAGAGGTTTCCGTCAATCCACAGGAAGATGATGGAAGAAAGTAGCCCTGCTTTGAGGACCTGTTTCTTCGCGTTGCCGTGGTCGTATTCCGCCTCATGCCCATTCGTGTGTTTCAGGTAGGCAATGGCCATCCATGTGCACATGATGACAAACAGGATGAAGGCAAAGAGCGTGGTGATGTCGATGAGCCATGAGATTCGATGTCCGTGCTGGGACACATCTCGAGGCATCGAGTACCAGCTGGTCTCAGGTTGAACGGCGGCGGCGGCGAGGCCGGGCACGGTCAATGCGAGAGCAGTGGCTCCAGTGACTAAGCTGCGATGATGGAGTTTTGTCATGGGTTTCCCTTAGTAGGGGATGTCCTGGTCGTTGCTTTTGCGAATCAAGTAGATGATTCCGGGAACGAGTAAAAAGGGAAAGATGATCATGGCGCCGAGCGTGAGGACTCGGGCGACACCACCGTCGGTTCCCTGTGCACAGTAGGGGCAGGCCCATGCGATCTCAGGCAGGAGTGCCCAGAAGACGAGCATGAGGCCCATGAACCGTTGGCCAATACGATTTACCAATACAACCTCGCTGCGCCCTCGGTACACAAGATGAGCGCGTAGAACACGGGAATGAGCATCGGCAGCAGCGCAGTGAAGCGCAGCGTCAGCGTTTCGTGTCCAAGATGCATGTAGTAAATGGCCACCATGTACGCCTTTACGAACGCGAGTCCGCAGAGTGCTGTGACCATTTTTGCCCAGCTCATGGGCAGAAAGACGACCCCGACCTCAATCATCGTGAGTACGAAGAGCAAGAAGAAGATCAGCCAGTACTGCTTCCTGGGAACGTGGATTTCCGTTGCCATCATCGAACTCCTAAACAATTCCGTGGTTGGCAGGGATGAGGTAGACGACTGTGAACACAATGATCCAGACCAGGTCGACAAAGTGCCAGAACAACCCGATGATCTCCATGAAGTTGTAGTCGGCGTTTTCAAAGTCCCCGCGGTAGGCTTTGAAGAAGGTCCATGAGAGCAGACAGACGCCTGTCGTGACGTGGGCTCCATGGAAGCCGGTAATCAGGTAGAAGGTGGTCGCACGGTGGGACTCACCCCAGTGCAGGCCCTCCGATATCAGGCCGTGATGGAGCCACTGACCGAAGCCTTCGTGGATGGGCTCAACGACGCCTCCGAGTCCCGGAAGTCCCCAGTACTCTTTGACCTGACCGAGGAGGAAGAAGGCGCCAAAGAAGATGGTCGTGCCGAGCCAAAAGAGCATCTCTTTGCGCTTGTTCTCCATGCAGGCGCCAATGGCGAGCACCATCGAAACACTCGAACAGATCAAGATGAAGGTGAGTGCGGCGGTGAAGTCCAGGCCGTATTCTGGCTCAATCGGTCCGCACTCGATGCCTGCAGCAATGACCTCAGGCGTGCAGTGCCACACATCGACACCCGCCCTCAGGATTCCATAGGCCAAGAGGAGGCCGGAGAACGAAAAGCAGTCGGACAGCAGGAACAGCCACATTCCGATCTTGCCCTGGGTCGCGTGACCCATGTCCTCATCATCGGGCCACTGAGACCAGTGCAACCCATCATGATGGTGATCATCGTGGTCATCAACGACCAGGTGAGGGGACTCCTCTCCCTCGTGGAAGAGTCGGGTCAGCAGACCCGCGTCTGTGGAGGCAGGGAGGAGCTCGGCTTCCTTGAGGTCGCCAACCTCAGCACGTTGCCGTGTGCCGCGGACGATGAGTCCGAGAAACAGCAGGGTGGCGAGGAAAAAGAATGGAGGCTGAACCACGGCCGCTTGGTTGACCTCGGGAACGAGATGAACCGAGTACCAGCCGGTGACGGTGTGGCTGAGTGTGTCCCCTGCACCGGTCCAGAGATTGAGCGCAAAGGCTCGGTAATCCCCTCCGGAGAACTGAACATCACTCACGCTCTCGGTCTCGAGGGCGCGTCGCATGTAGAGGCTGTAGGTTCCGTCTTCAACGGTCACGGAACCGGTCAGTCCCTGATCGGTGTCGGATTGGAGGGTCTTGGCATCCATCCCGTTCGCGATGAACTCACTGAAGGTGTTCTCGGCCGACTGCCACCACCAAGCGTTTACGGCATTCTCGCTGTCCCCCATGAGGAAGTGCGGCGGTGCAGCGTTCTCGTCGGTGTTGGCCAGCTGAATGGCGGCCTGGACCGTACCGGTAGGCTCATCGGTCGTGGAAGACCACTCCACCAAGAAGGCCACACCTTCACTGCTGTAGGCCGACTTCACGGAGAAGCGCGGAACCTCCGGCTCAGGCGCAGCATGGTGCCCACCCTCGGCGCTGTGTTCCCCCTCGGCGGCATGGTCCTGGTCGAGGGTTGAATCCGCCGGGATCATGTCGAGTCGGGTAGCAGCAATGCTGTCCCAGGAAGCATCCTCGCCGTCCTGAGGCAATGCGTCGACAAGAGTGGAGTCAATCTGGCTGTCGGCGATGCTGCGTTTCGAATGGTGGTCCATGACCACTTCAGTCAGGGGCCATCGAGGATCCTTCTCGACCAGCGCGAGCTGTGCAGCGAATGGGGTATCAGCGCTGGTTGCCGTGAGAGCGTTGTCCTCGAGTCCTGCTGCGACGAGCAGCGGTGCCAAGTTGGCGTTGCTGCTTGTGCTGGGTGGTCCCGCTGGTGCAGCTGCACTGCGGTAGACCTGAATGCCTACGCCGAGCGGAATCAGGAGGATTCCGACGATGAGTCCTTTGGACCATCCTGGTGCGATCATCACCCGCTGAACCGGGTGCCAGAACGCTTGATGGGCCTTCTCTGAGCCCGTCGCCCAAAGGAGGATTCCAATGGCAGCAGCGCTTCCCACGAGAGCCATCGTGCCTGCAGAGAAGTAGTTCAGGCCCCAAGAGAGGTAGAGGAAGGTTGCGGTGAACAGGGAGAGTTTCGTCCAGAGGCTCCCGAGGTCTTTCCGAGACAGGAAGACCAAGCCGCAGGCGAGTAGGTAGATGATCAGGGCATTCATAGCTTCTGGTCCCTCGACGTGCTGACAATGAGTCTGGTGTGAGATGCGGTAAGAATTTGGGTCATTCGATCATCGATTTGTCTGCTGAACGGGCCTGGCTGGAAGAGTCAGGTGGTGCCCAGCTGGGCTGTGCGGGCGTACACCGCGTGCTGTTTTTATAGCAACCTGAGGAGCAGGCGCAAGACCTCACAGGGTCAGTTTTGGGGGTGGATTTGACCGCCCGGTTGATTGAACAAACTTCGAGCTGGATGGAATAGCTGTTCCCAAGCAGGGTTCTGGCCGCGGGCAAGTGGGAGAAGTGCTCGTGATTATCGGCACATAGACGGAAATATTTTCGCGGAAGCCGGGTTTCTGGGCTGCCAACTTGCCGCGTTTGTCGCACTGGAGTAAGCCGTCGCCATGACTACCCCTCAGCAAGAAAATTTCTTTGTTCGCTGGACAGGCAGTGCTTGGTTCTGGCTCTGCGTGGTGCTGCTGATCGCCTCCTTCCCGGTCACCCGCGCGATTCGAGCGGAGCTGCCGAAGCCGCTGCCGGTCTACAAGGCGCTCCCAGAGTTCTCCTTCCAAAATCAGTTTGGGGAGACCATGGGCTCGGCCGAACTCCGAGGAAAGATCTACGTCGCCAACTTTATTTTCACGCGCTGCAAGACCATCTGCCCGATCTTCACGGACCAAATGCATGAGCTCCAGCGACGAACCAAGCAGATCGCGGATGCAGGGCATCTCGTGAGCTTCACCGTGGATCCCG
>JAYXVV010000008.1:0-17619 GCA_036021505.1 Myxococcota bacterium
GTCGCCGACGGGGGTGGAGGGGTTCGAATCGAGCAGCTGCTGACGCAGCTCACTAAGACGGGTTTTCACAGAGGCGTCGAAGACCTTGCCTCCGACTTGGGCGACCATGCCGCCGATGAGCGACGGGTCGATGTGGGCCTCGAGCAGGATTTCCTTGCCCGTGGCCTTCTCAAGGGTGGCTTTGACCTCTTTCTCCATCGCAGCAGTCAGCTTGGAGGCCGTGGTGACCACGGCTCGGGCGCGACCCGCGAGCTCATCGGCTTGTCGGCGAGCATCGGCTGCGATTGCAGGCAGGTGGGCAAAGCGCTGTTTGTCCAGCAGAAGCTTCAAGAAGTTCTGGAGAAGCGGCTGGATGTTGAGCTTCGGAAGCACAGCATCGAGGACGGCCTTCCGCTCGGAAGGAGAGAGAGCGGGGTGGCAGAGGGCCTCGAGCAGCTGCCCGTTGTTGGCCTGGAGGGCTGCAACAGCGGCTTCGAGTTCTTGAGTGAGGGCATCGGTGATGCCGCCTTCTTCCTGACCGAGGGCGACCAGGGCTTTGGCGTAGCGACGAGCAATGGAACCATCAGCCATGACCGTTGGCCTCCTTCAAGCTGCCGAGGAAGTCTTTGGCCAATGCGGCTTGCTCCTTGCTCGACACGGATTTCTTCAGGTTCTCTTCCGCGACTTTGACCGCCAACTCCACCGCGTCCTGGCGCAAGGCACGACGAGCCTTGTCGGTTTCGTTCTTGATGGTCAGCTCGGCGGCTTCCTGGATGCGCTTGACGTCGGCATCGGTCTGGGCGCGGATCAGGTCCGACTCGCGCTGAGCGGAAGCGGTGGCCTCGGCTCGCATGGACTCGACCTCGCTCTCCATGTGGGCGAGGCGGGCTTCCAGTTGGTCGTAACGATCTTGTGCAGTCTTCCGCATCTCATTGGACTCCTCGAGGTGAGTCTGGATGCGTTTGGCCCGGTTGGAGACCGCGTTCTTGATGGCTTTTCCTGCGGCCAGCTTGATGATCATGATCAAGATGGTGAGGTTCAGCAGGTGGAAACCGAATGCGGTCCAATCGGGACTGTCTCCGGCAGCCATCGCCGTGGAGGGAAGAAGAAACAGCGTGAGAATGCTCAGCGACTTCATGCTCGAGCCTCCGTGGGTGCACTCGGCAGGACAGTGAGGGAAATGTCCTCGGCCAGGGAACTGGCGATTCGCTCGAGTTCTTTTGCGGCTTGCTCTTGCTCATTGGCAATCGTGGAGGCCGCTTCTGAGATTTTGGTTTCGGCTTCCTCTCGGGCAGCAGCAACCTTTTTCTCACGCTCAGCGAGAGCCTCCCGTCGGGCCTCTGCTCGGGCAGAGGTGGCTTCGGTTCGGGCAGCAGCCAAAGCGCTCTCGTACTCCTCGAGCTTCTGCTGTGCCTTGGCCTGCAGGGCCTCAGCATCGCGTCGGGAGCCGTAGATTGCCTCGTCACGATCTTCCAGGTACGCGACCATGGGCTTGTACAAGACCGTGTGAAGCATCCACATGGTCAGCGTGAAAGGCACTGCCTGGAGAAAGAGCATCCAGGGATCGGGGAGGATTTCCATATCCGGAGACCTCAGTAAAAGTGCACTGAAAAGCCCAGGTTGGGCTGGGGCGCCCGAGTATCATCCAAGAGGGATCCGATCAACCGAGATCTTCGATCAGAAATGAACGGTTGTGTGAATTCCGGTAATGCCCCTGCTCAAAATATTGGTTTGAAGGGACTCTTGGAGTTTTTGGAAGTTCATGTGAAGGACGAAATGATGATTGGCCCCGAGGTGGATTTTGTCCAAGACCTCAACTTCCGCGCCAAAGCCCAACCGGAATCCGGTACCCGAGAGAAGTGCCCGCTTCTCAGAAAGGAGGGATTCTGAGAGCGCCTGTTCAGAGTCACTGTAAGCGGGATTCGAGTCCTGAAGCAGCGGAATGAGTTGGTACAAACCGAGGCTGGAGAAGGCTCGAAACGAGGGGCTGAGGTCGGGGTACAGATGGCGGTAGTCGACTCCGAGCCTGAGGTTGCCCAGGGTTGTTCGAGCCCGAGTCTCATCCGATGCGGACGACAGCACCACCCAGTTGATGTGGAGCAGGATGGTGTGGTTGTCGTGGGTCCATCCTGCAGAGGGCGTGAGAGAAGGCTGCAGCAGGCCATCGAATTCGCCCACAGACAAGCCGCTCTGGAGGTCTTCCGTTGAGGGGACGGGGCTCCAGTTCAGGCCGAGGGTGGCCCCTGCATGGACCCCCCGAGGCATCAGGAGAGCGAGTCCAACTAAGAGCGTCGTTGGTCGTGGTGCCATGCAGCCAGAGCTCGAGCAAGTGCCGTTCTTTCGGCGTGGGGGAGCTGAACAAATTTCACACCCACCAAGCTTCGTGAGGAGTCACCCGGCACAGGGCGCACATGGCGAATCTCCATGGAAATATCGACGGCTTGGAGCCCAGGGACCTCGAGGGTGCCCTCGGAGATGCTTCCGGGAGTGGGGGCGTCTCCAGAGTGGAGAGAAAACGAGAGGCCAGCGTTGGACACGTCGCGCAGTGCAACACTCTGGCGTCCGTTTCGAATCTGGACAGTGAGTCCAAAATCAGGATTGCCTGCAACCAGGTGACGAGCCACCAGACGTTGATTGGTGCGTTCCACGGTTCGGGGTGGGGCAATCACCCAGCGTTTGAGGAGGTCTGTGCCCACCATCTCGGAGAAAAACGTAAAGGCATCCTCATTGCCTTCGTACTCCACCTTGAGTGCACGACCGGGAGGTGGGGGGTTCACCAGGCCGTCGAGTGAGGAATCGACGATGAACGCCACTTGTCCTGAATCTTCCTCGGGAGGTGCCAGACGTCCATGCACCTGCAGGTTGGCCACGGTGAGGACCGCACTTGGGATCTCACTTGATGCATAGATGAGGTGGGCTTGTATGTCTTCCGGTCGAGTTAGCCAGAGGGGCGAGTCCATGGATACGGTCCAGTGTGAGGTGGGGCTCAGAGTTGGAGCCGATCCGATTATAGGTCAATCCAATCCACCCCCCCAAGGAGGACAGCGGTGATTCAGGCCTTGTGCCTTCTCTGTGGCAGTCGAAAAGAGACAGTAGAGTCGACGTGTGCGGAGTGTGGCCATGCTTGGCGAGAAGACGAAGCCGAGTTGGCGCGTTTGTTCTCCTCGGCGCATCTCAGCCAAGAAGAGTTGGAAAAGGCGAGCGTGCGCATTGCAAGCGGAGAGCGGCCGGCTCAAGCGAGTCACCCTCAGAGCATCCTCCAAGAGGCGGGGGTGTCGCCCTTGGAGCTTTCCGCGCTGTTTTTCGGTTGTCTGCTGCTGACCCCGCTCTACGGCTTGGTCATGAGCTGGGGGTGGCGGTCAATACGGCCTCGAGCGGCGAGGCAGGCACTCGGAGTGGCCGCAGCGGTTGGGAGTGTTCTGGCCGCTTTCTGGGCAGCCGCGTACCTCAAGCTTTGAGTCGAGAGGGCAGGTGGCGTTTAGCGAGACTCAATCAGGGTTCGGAGGCGGTCGATCAAGGTGCCTGGTGAGAAGGGTTTGCCCAGCATCGGAATGTCGGGCTGGATCTGTCCCCCCATAAACTCAGCGGGGTAGCCGCTCATGAGCAGGACGGGCACCTTGGGGGAAGCCGCCCGCATATCGGCGATCAGTTCCAAGCCGGAACGGCCGGGGAGAACCGCATCCGTGAGGAGAACGTCGATATCCTGGTGTTGCTTTTGGATCATCGCGGACGCTTCAGTCCCGTTCGTCGCGGTAATGACCGTGTAGCCTTGATCTTGAAGCAGTTGGCTGACGACTTCGATGGTCGAGGGGTCGTCATCAACCACCAGAATGGTTTCGGACCCTCGTGCCAGACGGTGAGAAGGGTCGTGTTGAAGTTCGGCTGGACATTCCGGAAATTCGAGGTGGATGTTCTGACTTCCGTCGGTACCGCTGTGAACCAGCATGCGCCCGTCGAGTTGCTCGACGATCCCGAACACGATGGCGAAGCCGTAATGAAGGCTGTTGGGTCCCATGAGCATCTCGGGAGCGACCCGAATCAGGGGTTCAGCGTTGCTGTCATTCTCGGTGAGTGTCAGGCAGATGTGGTCGGGTTTTTCAGCACTTCGGTGAGTGGCCACCACCAGTTGACTGGGTGGGGTCGGAGATCGGCTGGCAATCCACTCGCTCAACTGCACCATGGCCAACCTCAATGCAGAGGGGTCGGCTTGGATCCAGAGGTCTTGGGGGTCGAGTTGGAATCGAAGATGGGTGGGCTCGCCGAGCAGTGAATCCATTAGAGGTGCCGTATCGCTCACAAAGGCATTCAGTGAAATCGGCATGGGATCGGCCCGTTCACCGGTGAGTGCGCAGAGCTGCCTTTTGATCATGGCTGCGTTCTGACCGGCTTCGAGGATGTTGCGAAGAGCCACAGTGGTCTCCCTGTCCGTCCCAGCCTCGCTGGCGAGCAAGGCCTTGGAGGCACTCTCCAAGACGACCTCGAGCTCCCGGGAGAGCTTTTGAGCGATCCCGCCCACCAGGGATTCGAGTCCAGCCAGTCGGTGCGCCACACTCAACTCATCTCGCAGGACCACGAGCCAGCCTCTCGAGCCCATGATGGGCAGGGGACTCAGGTGGACCCGACAGGAACACAAGTCGCCAGTGGCATCCTCAAATCGAGCCTCTCTCTCCACGGACTCCCTCGAGGAGGGCCAGAGGCTCCCATCTCTTCCTCGTAGCCAGGTGTCGAGTGGCCTTGAACTCAGCCAGTCGAGGTTCTTGGAAAAGCGCGCCTGTGCAACACGATTCGCATGAAGGACTTGGCCTTCAGAATCGCAGATGAGTACGCCCTCATTGAGGTGCTCGCAGAGTTGTTCGAAGAAAGAGTGAGCCATGGGGGTGCCAAGAGGCATTGTAGAACAAGACGGAGGAGGAAGCGAGTCCCAGCGCCATGCTGCTTCCCGGAGAAGATGCGGATTTGAAAAATCCTTTGTTCGAGCGCTTGCGGAAGGTTGTGGGGCCGTGTATTGAGGCGACCCCAAACAACAGTGAGATGCTTGCCCATGCGTTCTTCCCTTCTTCTTCTCGCCCTCTTGCCTGCTTGCCTCAGTCCTGAGGTCATCGACGACACTGCAGATACCTCCGGGAGCGACGCCCCAGGCGTGAGCATCAAGGACATCCAGAGGGGCGATGTTGCTGAAGATGAAACGGTCAGCCTCAAGAACGTGGTGGTGACCTCGGGCTTGACCCTTAAAGAGGACGGCTTCTTCATCCAAGATGCCGGTGGCGGCGAATACTCGGGCTTGTATGTCTACCTTCAGGCGGGATTCGACTCCCTGTACCTCGAGCCAGGCTACACCGTGAACGTGACGGGATCCGTCACGGAGTTCTACGACTGGACGGAGTTCGTGATCACCAGCGAGACCGCTGTGGAGGTCACCGGCACCGGAGAGATTACTGTGGATTCGGTCGATCCGGAGGCCGTTCAGTCCTGGGAACCTTGGGAGTCTTGCGTCATCTCAGTGGGCGCCTCTGAGGTCAGTGAGGGTCTGAATGACTACAACGAAGCTGTACTTGCCAGCGGTCTGAAGATCGACGACCTGCTCTGGCAGTTCGATGTCGAGGCGGGTGCAAGCTTCACCAACGTGACAGGCCCGCTGGGGTACTCCTTTGAGGAATGGAAACTCTTCCCCCGCAGCGAGGCCGATCTCGAGGGCTATGAGCCCGCAGTGATTGAGGCGGCCCGCATCGCAGACGTTCAGCAGGGCACCGCCACAGGAACGGTGCTTCTGGAAAACGTGGTGGTGACGTCACCGATGACCTCCAAGGATGGTGTGAACAACGGGTTCTATGTCCAGGACGCAGGGGGCGGTGCCTGGTCTGGAATCTACATCTACCGCAAGGACGGCTTTGGGGAGTACAGTGCAGAAATTGGCGACGTGCTTACCATTCAAGGGGGCATCACGGAGTACTACGACGCCACTCAGATTGTTGTGAGTGACCTCGAGGACCTCACCGATTCGGGCTCCACCGCTGCCGTCACCATGGATTCAGTTGATCCCTCAACGGACATCGACTGGGAGACCTGGGAGTCGTGTCTGGTGGACATTGGACCGGCGACCGCCACCTCGGATGCGGATCAATATGGGGAGGTCGAGACGACTGCAGGGCTGAACGTTGATGACTACTTCTACGATTTTGAAGGAGGCAATGGCACCTCATGGTCCAAGGTGTCCGGTGTGCTGGGCTACAGCTTCAATGCCTTCAAGATGTGGCCCCGCTCGGAAGCCGACCTGGTCGAATAAGGGGTTCCAGGTGACCGTCAGGCGGCGTCTTGCTCAAGGCGTCGCATGGCCAGGGTGGACCCCATCCAGGCACTCGGAATGTAGATCAACGTGCTGCTGACCTGAAACCACAGGGGGTGAGGGATCCGCGCCAAGTTGGAGAGCCCTCCAAGCAGAAGAGCCAGTCCAATGGCCAGACCCACTCGGGGATCTCGCCCCAGCCGAGTGGCTACAGCACCTCCAGCGAAGGCCCCTGAGAAGTATGAAGCCAGCACACCCAGCAAGGCGCCAGTCGGTGAATTCGCGATGTGCGCAGCAAGCGCCTCGGTATCCTGAGGGTCGAGGCTCTCGGGGAGGGGATAGAGAACGAGATTGAGGCTCTGGCAGAGGATCACCACGATCATCGCTGTCAGAAACCCCGCAAAAAAGCCACCGACGGTTCTACCCATGTCAGGTCTCCTCGAGGGACGCGTTGGTCGGAAACACGTGAAACACCAAGGGTGTATTCGGCTGGGGAGAGGTTCACCATGGCTTGGTGGATTGTTGCGCTTGCAGGAATTTCGGTGTCCGGGGCTTGCTCCCGTATTTTGGAGAATCTCTGCCAAGAGAATGTAGACGGTGTGTCCGAATGCCACGCGGACAACTCCGCCCTCGACTTCGACACCGGGCGTGCGGTCCACACCCCTGTCGGTGCGGAATTGGATGAGGCGTATCGTGTGGAGCACGACGCGCTGTTGCCATCGGACGCCCGATTCGGTGCGGAGTGCTCGGCTCAGGCGACTTGAAAAGGACACTGCTCCCTCACGAAAGCAGTTGTCGCAATTTGTCACGGCGGCAATTCTTCGTAGATCGAACGTCCGTTTCTCACTACACTCGAAGGCCTCGGAGGTGCCGGTTGTTGTTACCGAGCTTTTTGTTGTTGTTGTCCAGCACCGCCGTCGCAGCAGAATCTCAGTTTGAAGGCTTTGCCGCGCCGTCGGAAGATCGCGAAGAAGAATCCAAGTTCGACATTGCCTTTGGCGGGATGTGGAGTGCAGGGAACACGGACAGTGTGACCTTCAGCACGAGCTATGAGGGGCATCGAAGGTGGGATGACCACCAGATGTCGTCAAAGGGAGGGGTGACCTTCGGGTCGGCTGTCCCGGACACGAACGGCGATGGCCGCCTCTCGGAAGAAGAGAAGGCAGCGGGTCGAGTCGAGACGGCGTCCCGAAAGGAGGCGTGGTTGCGCTACGACCGGCACATCGGGCAGCGGGATTCGTTCTACAGCTTGGCCGGTGGATACGCCGACATTTATGCAGGGTACGACAGCCGGGTGAACGCACAATTTGGCTACTCCTACCGCTTTGTGGAAGCTGCCGAGGACAAAGGACCCGCGCTCACCGGAGAGGTGGGCTTCGATGCGGCCCGTGAGGAGGCTGTGGAGGCCGTGGACACCATTGAGATGATTTACTCAGCGCGTGCCTTGGTCCGGTTCGCGTTGGACTTGGAAGACGGTGTGGCTCTCGGCCAAGAGGTGGAGAGCCTCATGAACGTGGAGTCGCCTGAGGACACGCGGCTGAACAGCGAGACCTCGCTGACCGCCAAGCTGTCGGAGAGCCTCGCGCTCAAATTCAGTTACAAGCTGAACTACGATTCCCAGCCGGTTGAGGGCTACTCCAAGGCGGATCAGACGGGGCTAGTCACGGTGGTGACCTCGCTCTACTGATGCACCCGGGCGCTCATCGGCATTCCGAGAACTCCCGAGAGGTCCCATGAAACGCATTGTCCCCATTCTTCTTCTGCTGAGCGCCTGTGGTCAGTCGGCCTTTGATCTCGCCAAAGAGACGAACACCATTGCCGCCTGGGAAACGTTCCTCCGCGAAAATCCGGAGGACAAGCATGCCTATCTCGGGAAAGCCATTCTCGAAGAGCTCTATTGGGAAGAGGCTGTATCCAAAAACGAACTCGATTCTTGGGATGCCTTTCTCTCGCGTTACCCGGATTCTCCCAATGCAAAGAATGCAAACCAGGCAGCGGAGAAGTGCGCCTACCGAATCGCAGAAGAAGCCAACACCCAGGAGTCCTGGGAGGGGTTTCTCACCCGCTACAAATTCAACCAGTCTTTCCTGAAAGAAGAGGCTGAAAAGCGGCTCGAGCTGGTGGCCTATCAGGACACACTTGTGTTTGGGGAGGTCAAGGTGGAGCCGGTGAACCTTGCAGAAGATCCCGAAGGCGAGCCCAACGGCTACGCGGTGAGCGTGAACGTCACCAACAACACCGGGAAAGCCATCAAATACCTGAATCTAAAGCTCGATTTCATGAGCGACAACGATGGTCCCATCAAGGAAGATCGTTGGCCACTTGTTGCGGAGAAGAATCCAGACCGCACCAACCGTTCCGACGAGGAGCGTCGCGTCATCCGCAACGGGGAAACGCGCAGCTTCTACAACATGTACGAGCCACCGGGTTCTGAGTTCAATGAAGCCGAGGCCGATGAACGCTGGAATCGCCAGGTGGTGGTACAGCCCATCTCGGTAATTTTTGAGGACTGAGTGCTCGCTCTTCTGCTGAGTTCGGGGTGCCTGTCGGTTGACCCTGCGTCATGCGAGCAGGGAGCCCCGGCTGTTGGTGAGGTTCGAGTCGGTCTGGTGGAGTGTGAGGATGCACTACCGAGTGGAGCGAATGGTGCTGTAGGGGATCTCCTCGTTGCCAACAGCGACGTGTACGCCATCGTCCGTATGGACTCTGAAGCCAAGTACTTCCTGCATGTCGGCGGTGGAAGTCTGGTGGACATGGGCCAGTGGGGGCGGCGTGAGTCGCTGGCGGAGGCGGTTCCGCTTGCAGGCGGCCGCTGGATGCGCTCTTCGCGTGTGGACTGGGGCAGCGATGAGTTGGGGGCATGGGTGCGTGTGGAGGGCGTGGCTGAGCCTCTGCACTTTCTGGAGGCCGACGCCGCTGAGGAGCAGAGCGTGGTCTACCGTCTTGGACACGCTGGCAGCACGCTGGAGTTGGAAGGCGCAGATGGGCTTCTCTTTCTTGGTGAGGAAGGCGGAGAGCTTGTAGGGGAGGCCTGGGAAGGGGACGACAGCCGCTTTTCAATGGAGGGTCTCGCTCGAGACTTGGGTGGAGCCCTGCGGTTCTCCGGAAACTTCCTTGAGCTTGAGGGCATCGAGGAACTGGAGGACGAGGATTCCGAGGACCCCATTTCGGAAGAAGAGCCATGGATTGCGGAGTCTGAGGGCGCCGTCCAACTGGCAATCGGGGTGGAGACCTATCCCTCACGGCGCTCGAGAGAACCTGCAGTGCAGGCCTTGGATCGCCTCAGCACAGACGGCGCGGGTTTGGTGGTTTTGGCACCGGTGGATGAGGTGGGGGTCGCTCCAGGACGAGGCGAACATCATGCTCGGGTGCTGGGAGGCAGTCGCACGGAGGCCCCTGGACGCGGCAGTGTTGTGGTCTGGCCCGTGAGCGCGAAGAGCCACAAGCCTGCTCATGGAGCCGCCTCCTGGGAGGGCTTGGATGCTCTGGGTGTGCTCTCGTCCGCGAAGAATGCCGCAGCGGGTCGCCGCGCCATGGTCGATATCGAGTGGGCCTCAGCAGCTGGACCGATGGAGGAATGGACGGTCGTTCCGGAGTTGATTCACCTTCAGGATCTGGATGATTTTCATGCCGTCCGAAATTTGTGGACCGCAGGAGCAGCCATTGGTTTCGCGGGACCGACCACGTGGGTTCCTGCCGACACCACCGAGCTTCCAAGCATCTCTGCGATGGAGCGGGGGCTTCTTTTGCAACAGAGCACGGCGTCAAGCGGCCCAGTGCTGCTTGCGGAGCGGAATGCCTCAAGCCGTCCCCAGTGGGATCGTGTGCGTCTCTTTTCGAGGGTGTTGCAGGACCACGCGGTCGATTCTGTCGAAATCTGGTCGGTGGACGAGAGGCTCTATGAAAGTCCAATCCCAGAAGCGGTGGACGGTCTGGAGCAAACGATTCTAGTGCCCGCGGAACAGGAGGTCTGGGCGCTTCTTCGTGGCGACGACTGGGCAGTGAGCTCTGTCCTCATTCCGCAGCAGTCAGGGGTGATCCAGAGATAAGGCACAGTCCCGGGCGACACGGATGCAGTCTTTGACCGCAACCCCCTCAATGTAGTTGCCGATGAGGTGCAGTCCCGGAAGGTGGGCGACGCCTTGTCGAACGGAGGCGATGCGCTTTTGATGACCGAGCGTGTACTGTGGAATGCCTTCTCGATGCACGATGCAGTGCTGGGAGATCGGACTGGGACAGCCAGGCAGGAAGCGTTTTAGGTCAGCCAGGGCAAGCTGTTGGATGGTCTGGGGATCCTCGTTCACGAGTTCAGGGCTGCGTCTTCCGCCCAGAATGCTCCTAACCACCAGCTCGTTGTTGGTGCTGTGAGTCGGGAAAATACTCGAGGTAAACAAAACGCCGAGGCTGTGGCTTTCCTCCCGGTGCGGACAGAGAATTCCAAAACCGCTCGGAGGAGTCCAGTCTTGCACGGGAAATCGAGTGTGAACCACGGCCACAGGGGCAGTGGGAATGGCCTCGAGTAGGGCTGCAGCTTCGGGCGCGATGGGCTTGAGGAGCTTTGCACTCCGACCCGCACTGAGCGCGAGCACCACCCGCTGGGTTTGGATCAAACCCGTTGATGTTTCCAGCACCCAGCCGTTCTCAGACGGCGCCATGCTGGACACCAAGCAGTTGCGCCGAATGCGTCCCGCTCCGAGCTTCTCGACAGCCTTCCCGATGGCGCTAAGGCCTCCCTCAAAACTCGTCAGAACCGGTGCGGGAGAGCCACTCTTCTTCTTGGCCTTCATGGCACCAAGCAGCGACCCATGGGCCTCGACTTGAGCGACCAATCGGGGGAAAGCAGCCTGCATGGACAGCTCGTCGGGATCCCCCGCCCAGATTCCCGAGACGAAGGCGTCGGCAAAGGCTTGGGTGACCCCCCGGCCGAGTCGATGTTGGAGGTAGTCCTTCACGGTCTGCTCCTCGGTGCGCAGACCTTTGAGAGGCTCCATGAGGAGTCGAATTTTGGCCCAGAGACCCAGGAGAGGAGAGCTCAGAATTTGCTGGGGTTTGGCCGGGAGTGCCGTGGGTTGACCTCGGTGCAGCAGGAAACGGTCACCGCCCTTGGCGTGCAGCGGACTCAACCCGAGCAACTCCATGAGCTCATCCACAGCGGGCTCGTTGTTGAGGAACCCGTTGGCCCCCCACTGGATCACCGCCCCATCGATCCGTTCGCTGCGAACAAGTCCACCAAGCTCGGCAGAAGCTTCGCAGAGAAGGAGCCCAGAATCTTTGTGCCGGAAGCCCGCGAGGGCGAGCCCGGAAACGCCGGCGCCAATGACCGTAGTGTCCATCATGAACTCCAGTATCGTCTTCTGGAGATGGGATGCCTCGAGCCGCTCAAAAAATCCCTTAAACTCCTCTCAAGGCGGCTTGGATCGGGCCGTAAGGAGAGGCCATGGCACTCCCTCGAGCTTACCGACCCCGATCGACTGACGAACGACTACGAATGACCCAGCTTCTGGCCCAGGCCCCCCGAGTGGTGGCTTTGAACGGTCCGGATGACGGATGGGTCGCCTCCTGCCTGCGTGTTTCAGGGAGGGTTCCGGTATGGGCCAATGACTCCGATCCCACCGCCTGCGAGGAGGTTCTCCGCAGCTTTGGGCTCTCTGGACTGGGCCACGCTCAACCCGAGGCCAGCATTGGCGCAGACGGTGTGCTCCGCAGCCAGGCTCCGGCAGGGTCGGGTCGTCTGGCTCCTGTGGAGGGGCCGCTGATTACCATTGTCATCTGCACCTACAATCGAGCGCGGATGCTGAGAGAATCGATCGCAAGCGCCCAAGCGCAGAATTGGCCCCATGAAATCCTGGTGGTGAACGATGGTTCGACGGATGAAACCGAGCGGGTTTTGGATGCGATCGATGGCATCGAGGTGATTCACAAACCCAATGGGGGGAAGCCAAGTGCCTTGAATGCCGCTCTGAAGCGGGTCCGAGGAGAGGCGGTTCTTGTCTTGGATGACGATGATCTTCTGCTCCCAGGTGCTCTCAATGTTCTGGGACACGCCCTGTTTTCCAATCCCGAGCTCGTGGCGGTTTTTGGCGACTCGATTTTGTTTTCCGACAAGAGGGACCAGTTTGGGTACCGGCCAGGGCTTCGCTACACCGGTGAGGTGATGAGGACGGCGGTGTTGCAGCAGATTCCTTGTGCAACGGGCGCGACCCTGATCCGGACTTCGGCTCACCGGCAAGCGGGGGAATACGATGCCCGGCTGCGTCGTGGTGAGGACATGGACATGTTTCTGAGACTCGCCCAGATCGGTCCGATGGAATCCGTTCCATTGCCAACCTTTCTGCACCGCGATCATGAGGGTTTGCGGGGTTCCGAGGAGGAGCGATGGGGTCGCAAGGAGAACCTGTCTCGGTACCTCCACTACGCAAAGCCTGTGTTTCGTGAGAGGTGGATGGCGATTCGAGATCGTGCGACTCGACAGGAGAGCCACGGTTGGGTTCTTGGTCTGAACGAGCGGGGCCTCCACGCCGAGGCCCGAGAGGAGGCCCTTCGGTGGAGTGGACCCCACAGCGCAGCGGAGCAGTGGGTCCGGCAGCGCGTTGGGTTGCCTTCCATACCGGCTGAACCCCGGGATGCCCTGGTCGTTGTGGACGATGGCGATGAGGGTGCTTTGGAAGATTGCCTGCAACGCCACAGCGAAGGGCGAAGAATCCATGTTGCCTTGGAGGTGCCCCGCGATCCTCTGGGAAATCTGCAGATTCACTGGCCTGGAAACTATGTGGCGCAGCGCGTTTTGAGCATGGAGTGGGTGGAATATGACGAGGCCGTTCATCTCCGGGTCTCCTCCGATCCCGAGTGGGCTCCGCCGCCGCTGCGGGATTTATCCCTTCTGCCGGAGGCACCTGCTCCGGAGGCCGTTCGTGCGTATGCGCATGCGATTGGGTGGCCTGAGCCCAGGCCAATCCGGAGAGGCCTACCCACCCCCTCTACTCCCTTGTTGGGGGAGTTGCGTGCCTGTCGAGCACACCTCGAGTCAGGAAATTTGCTGCGTTCGATTGCTGCACTGAAGGAAGTTCTCAGGCTTCAGCCGGATTGGTTGGGGGCGTGGTGGCTGGCAGCCGAGGTTTTTGAACGGGCAGGAATGTCGGAGCGGGCTCGGGAATTTCGTGAGCGGGTTCGGAGTCTGCAGGTGGTTCGGCGGGCGGCATGATACGTCCTTAGGGTCACCTGGAGTCCCTCTTGAACCCACGATTCGCTACCGAAACCGCCTTCCACCCCTCTCGCTCCTTGCGGCGAGGCTGGTACGTCGTCACAGAGGCCCCGGTGGTCCTCTGGCTTCTCGCCGCGGGCATCGTGGTTGCAGAGCAGGTTGGCGAGTCGTCGAGGTCGGGACTTTGGACAGCCCTCAGTGAGGGCCTCGAGCGAATGCTTCCTCAAGCGGACACCCGTCTGGCTTGGCAGGCATGGGACCCACCTGCTGTGGCACAGGTCGAAGTGCTCGCCGTCGTTCCACTGCTTCTGGTGCTTCTCTGGTTTCGGTGTTGGTTGGACCTGAGGGCCATACGGGCCCATCGTCGAATTCTTGAAGAGGGTGCCAACTTGGGAGAGAAGCTGACAGGCAGGTTGAGCGACCTGTTTCGCTTTCGCTTGATGGCCTGGGGGCTGGTTCTGGGCTCCCTCTTGATCGCCTGTCTTCCAGGTTTGGGGTTTATCTGGTTTGGGGGAAGCGCCATTTCGCCGGTCTGGGTGCTGCTGGGATTGGTGCTGCTCTTGCTCTTCGGCATTCCCGTCTGGATCTACGTGAGCATGGGAACGTATCTGGGGGACCGACTGGTGGTTCTGCACGGTCTCGGACCCGTACAAGCCCTGGAGTCCTCGTGGTCGTTGGCTCGAGGGAATCGAACTTCGCTCCTCATCTTCCGTGTGGTGTTGGTGGGTGCCAAGCTCGTAGCCGTGGTTTTGGGACTGCTTCTCTGTGGCGTGGGAGTCCTGGCGACGTGGCCTCTGGGTCGTGCAATCGCAGAGGCTGCGTTGAGCGAAGCGGTACTGGTTCAAGACCTGGAAGAACCCTTTCCGGAGAGATGGAAATTTCTGGCTGCCCATGAGGCGTCTCACTGAAGCTGCAAACTCATCTGGCGAACCCTGGGTGACCTGGGATACTCTTTTGCGGATCTCATGGAGGCACTGTGCCCACGAAACCCTTGCTTGTTCTCGCTCTTTCTTCACTTGCCATTGGCTGCGGCGGCGGAGGCATAACCACGTACGACGACACCGGTGATGCCGTGGTGGATGTTCCCAACATTGTGGTGGGTGCAGAAGTCGTGGATTTTGGAATGGCGGAGGACGTCGGAATCCGTATCTCCAGCAACATCTCGATTCAGAACACGGGAACAGGAGCGTTGAACATCACTGAGGTGTCAGTGGACGCACCCTTCTCTACCGGTCTGACATCGCTGATCGTGAATCCTGGCGGGTCGACACAGTTGAGTGTGAATTTCGATCCCACGGTGTACACGGATGCCTCGGCGATGTTGTCCATCGCAAGCGATGATCCGGAAGAGCCGCTGCTCGAGATCGAGCTGAAAGGCGGTGTGGTTTCCGACGGGGATGGGGACGGCTTCGACCGGCTCGAGGCCGGTGGTGAGGACTGCGACGATTCCGACCCCTCCATCAATCCAAATGCTTCGGAGGTCTTCTACGACGGCGTGGACCAGAACTGCGACGGCTCCAACGACTACGATCAGGACTTGGATGGTTTCGAAGCCGATTACTACAATCCCGATCCCTTGAATGGCGGCGGTGACTGCAACGATGTGGTGGACTGGATGCACCCCGGCGCAGAAGACACCTGGTATGACGGAGTGGACTCCGACTGCGACGGGGCCTCGGACTGGGATGCGGATGGAGACGGGTACGGCTCTGCTGCGTTGGACAAAGGGTCCGATTGCGATGACACCAATGGCGATGTGTACCCTGGCGCTCCCGAGCGCTTCAATGGGACCTTGGATGACTGCGACGGAGTGGTCGACATCGACATGCTGGCGACATCCGCTGACTACATGTGGACGGGCGCCGATCAGTACGAGGCTGTGGGCATGAGCCTCGCAGCGGGGGACATCGACAACGACGGCATTGCGGATCTCTTCGTTGGAGCATCCGGGCTCGGGGGAAGCGGTGGTGGAAACTACGGCAAAGGCTCAGTGGCTGTGCTCATGAGTACGGATGGCATGTTGGCAGACGGCGATGAGGTGTGGGATGCCTTCAACAGCTTTGACGGGGCCTCCAACGGGTCGGGTCTTGGGGCATCGATGGTGTACCTCGATGGTGATTTTTCAGGAACCAACCCGGATGCCATGGGCTCTTTGGCGGTGGGTTCTCCCGGGGACAACAGCCGGGCTGGGGCCATCTATGTGATCCCAGGAACAGAACTGGAAATGTGGGGCGACACCAACGATTCGGAACTGGTGATCCGAGGCAGCAGCAGCCAGGGCTACTACGTGGGCCGCGGCATCGTCCCGGACATGGACATGAACGGCGATGGCGTGGAAGACCTCCTGTTCGAGTTTGCCTCGTCGACCAACAACAATGCGACCAGTCGCATTGGACTTCAATACGGCGGGTCGGTGGGAACGATCGCCATGGCAAGCATTGACGCGCGATGGAACACCAGCACCAAGACCGAGCATCCGACCTATGAGAACCTTTCTCAGTCCGGTGACATGAACAACGATGGCTATGACGACTGGACCTTTGCGGATCCACTGGGCGATGTGAGCAACACCAACAGCGGCTCCGTCTATGCGCTCTGGGGTCAGAGCAGTGAGTACAGCTCCACGGGCTCGAGCTTCACTTCCGCTGCCTCCACTGTTGCGGGTGCAGGCAAGTACGAATGGGGCGGCTACATGGTGGGAATCGTTCCCGACATGGACGGAGATGGCGCGGACGAGTTGGGCTGGTGGGTGCGTGAGTTCGGTGAACTCCACATTCTGTCTGGAATGGATGCGGCTTCTGGCGGCGTCCACGGCACAGACGATTCCATTGCCGTTCTTGGTTTCTCCTCTTCGAGCACGCCAGGCTTTGTCCGGAGCATTGGTGATTGGGATGGCGATGGCAACTCCGAGTGGGTCTACGTCGGTGATGGTTCATCAGGCTCGACCGCCGGTCGCGTGTACGTGTTCCCGGGGACCGGACTTTCGGGCGAAGTCTCTGGAGAAGAGGCCGTCATGGCTTCCTTCAAGGCCTCGAACGACGACTACAACGGCGACTTTGGAGAGTCCATGCTCACCGCTGATATGGACGGTGATGGCTTGAACGATTGGGTGATCGGCGACCCCGAGTGGGAAGGGGACCTGGACGGTGACGGCACAGAAGATGCGGAAGCTGGGGCGGTCTTCCTCTTCCTGAACAGCGGCTTTTAGGCGGCGAGGAAGAGCTTCTGCTGAAGCTCGGGCCAGAAGAACAAGTAGACCAGCGCACCCAGGCTCAAGAAAGGCCCAAAGGGAAGCTGAGAGCGAAAGCCGCGTCCTTGCGACAGCATCAGGCTTACACCGATGATCGAGCCGGTCACTGAGGCAATGAGGATGATGGGGGCAAGGGCTTGCCACCCCAAAAAGGCGCCCATCATTCCCAGGAGTTTGACGTCGCCCATGCCCATGCCCTCCTCACGACGAATCAGCCAGTAGGTCCCGATGATTGCAAGGAGACCCACAATCCCTGCCACGGCACCGATCGCCGCATCGACGAGGGTGGGTGGTGCGAACTGGAGGGGTTCACCGAGATGGGAGAGGCCGTAAACTGCCCCTAAACCCACCGGGATGGCGTAGATGCTGAACTGGTCCGGAATCATCTTCCAGCGGAGGTCAATGAAGCTCAAGCCGACCAACATGGCGAGAAACACGGTGTAGGTTGCCCAGGTCCCGAGGGTGTGGAGGGTCAGCTCGGACTCGGTCGGCACCAGAAATCGAAAGAGGAGAAGGGCAAGCAGGCCCATGAGAAGTTCGATCGTGGGGTACAACACTGAAATCGGGGCCTTGCAATACCGGCATTTGGCACCCAGAAGCAGCCAGGAAACAACGGGGATGTTGTCCCAAGGACGGATTGGAGTTCTGCAGCTTGGGCATGCTGAGGGGGGAGAGACCACGGAACGGTCATGGGGCATTCGTGCGATGCAGACGTTCAAGAAGGAGCCGACGCAGAGGCCAAAGAAGAGGGCGAAGCTCGAAAAATAAATCAAAGGATCCATAGAGGCCGGCAGTAGGGGGGCAAAGGATGCAGCCTGGAAGTCGAGTGTTTTCGCTATTTGAAGTCTTTCTTGGAGAAGACCATGACAGCGAGACTCATGACAGCCACGGTGTAGCCGACTCCAT